>CAJOID010000005.1 GCA_905234595.1 uncultured Lachnospiraceae bacterium
TAACAGAAGGAAAGAAACTTTAAGATAATAAATTAGCGGAAGCCACCGGTTTCATAACCGCATTGGTGTCTTTCGCAGAAAGACGGGTTATAAATATGATCAATTCCGTCGACAGATATTTTTTTGCAACGGAGTTTGTTGATGAATGCGTGGAGAAACTGGGCGGTTTGATCAGGAGCTGTCATGTCAAGGATGTACATCTGAACAGCGCATATACGCTCAGGCTGGAAGAGTGTGCACCCGGATGTGGGGAGTTTCCTCTCAGATACTATGCTGAAAAGATGAACGATATCGATCCGGATATGCCGATGATCTTAGAGCATTTAAACACGGATGATGAGTATATAAAATATATGGGGTATTTAAAGGAGGAACTGAATGGATTATACAAGACTGTCTGATGCAAATGTCATAACCGAACAGTATATGGATTCCCTTCTCATAGAAGAGAGGCTTATTGATTCGGTCGTTGCCGATATCTCTACGACTTTTCTTGGGGAGAAGTTTGATATGCCGGTCATGACACCGGCTTTTTCGCACCTTCCAAACTATAACGGCAGAGAGCATAATGGACTTGAAGAGTATTCTATGGCTGCGAAGGAATGCAATATCCTGAATTTCTGCGGAATGATGGAGAATGAGCAGTTTAAGCGCCTGATTGATACCGGAGCCAGGACTGTCAGGATAGTGAAGCCATATGCCGACAATGCCAAGGTTATCGATCAGATGCAGTATGCAGAGAGTGTTGGGGCATTTGGCATAGGTATGGATATAGATCATATCTTTGGTGAAAATGGTGCTGATGTGGTCGTTGGCGAGGAAATGGCCGTACAGACTACGGATATGATCAGGTCATATGTGGAGATGACGAAGATTCCTTTTGTGGTAAAAGGGGTCTTAAGCGTGTCGGATGCCGTGAAATGTGCAGATATAGGAGTCAAAGCTATCATAGTGAGCCACCACCACGGAAGACTGCCTTATGCCGTTCCACCGATGATGATCCTTCCGCAGATCCGTGATGCGCTTAAAGGCCGCGGTGTAGAGATCATAGTCGACTGCGGTATTGCTACGGGGGCAGATGTGTTTAAGGCACTTGCGCTGGGAGCAGATGCTGCTGCAGTTGGCCGGTCCATGCTTCCGTCGTTGGAAAAGGACGGTGCTGCAGGTGTTGCCGGATATATCCGCAAGGTCGGCAGTGAGCTTAGGTATATAATGAGTTTTACAGGGTTTGCAAACGTAGACGAAATAGACGATTCGGTGCTGCACCGGATGTAAGTTGCCAAAAGGAGGATTCAGATGAAAGTACTGATCTTAAACGGAAGCCCGAGGATAAACGGGAATACAATGGTAGCCATCAATGAGATGTTGAAAATCTTTGAGACAGAAGGGGTTGAAGCGGAAGTAGTGCAGATAGGCAAGCAGGCCATCCGCGGCTGTATATCATGCGGTTCCTGTTTCAAGACAGGTAAGTGCGTATTTGATGATGCAGTAAACGAGATAGCCGCTAAGTTTGAGGAGGCGGACGGGCTGGTAGTCGCATCACCGGTGTATTATGCATCCGCTAATGCGACACTGATAGCATGTCTGGACAGACTGTTTTACAGCAGCCACTTCGACAAGACCATGAAGGTGGGAGCAAGTGTTGTGGTAGCCAGACGCGGCGGATGCTCGGCAACTTACGATGAACTGAATAAATACTTCACCATCGCAGGTATGCCGGTTGCACCGAGCCAGTATTGGAACAGCATACATGGAAAGGATCCCGGCCAGGCGGTTAAGGATCTGGAAGGCCTGCAGACCATGAGAGTCCTCGCCCGCAATATGATCTTCCTCATGAAGAGCATAGCTCTGGGCAAGGAGAAGTACGGACTTCCGGAGAAAGAAGAACATGTCTGGACCCATTTTATCGATGATTGATGCAGGTGTAACAGATGACAATGAAAGGATTGGGTAAGAATAATGGCACTTATTCAGGTTAATTATCTATCCAGAGCCTTGTACAGAACAGTTTCGCTTAATGTGATCCTGCCTACAGATAAGATAGATTATGAGCGGACAGAATACCTGTATGACGGCAGGAAGTTTAAGACGCTGTATCTGTTGCATGGTCTGCTGGGAAACTATACCGACTGGGTGAGTGGAACCCGCATACAGAGGTGGGCGGAAGAACGTGATCTGGCTGTGGTCATGCCTTCAGGAGACAATTCGTTTTATTTTAAGGGACGTATGCCGTTGAACGATTATGAGACATTCATCGGAGAGGAACTTCCTGAGGTCACGAGAAATATGTTTCCGCTGTCGGATAAGAGAGAGGACACTTTTATCGCCGGACTGTCCATGGGCGGCTACGGAGCACTCAGGAACGGGATAAAATACTCCGATAATTTCAGCCATGTAGCCGGTCTGTCATCCGCACTTCATCTGTTTGGATATGAGCAGCGTCATGAATTCGAAAGCGGTCTGTTTGAAGATAAAGGAGCCGCCGGAAAGACTGACTTAAATCCCGTGGTGGCATTAGAGAATCTGCTGAGTGAAGGCCGTACTTTGCCACGGTTTTATTTATCGTGCGGGAGTCGGGATGATCTCATGAAGTGTAATAAGGATTTCAGGGATCTTCTGATGAAAAAGGGCGCCGAAGTGACCTGGGACGAAGAAGACAGAGGGCACGACTGGGATTTCTGGGACAGTCAGATCAAAAAGGTGATAGACTGGCTGCCGTTGGGGGAAGCTCAAAGCGGACTTGGAAGTGGTCATGTTAACGTGAATGAGAAATAACAGGCAATAGGGGGGCACTGAATGATCGAGATTTCTTTGGATGAGAAATGGACTTTTAGACGCGGTTTTTTGGATTCTATAAGTATGTTGAAGGATGATCCCGGTGAAGAAGTCAATCTTCCTCATGATGGTATGATTGATACTCAGGTGACCAAGGATGCACCTGCAGGACCGGATTCGGGATATTTCACCGGAGGATTATCAAATTATACGAAAATGGTATTTATACCTGATGAATGGAAGGGTGACTGTGTCGGTCTTAAGTTTGACGGTGCCATGATGAATGCCACTGTCGACATAAACGGCAGCCGGGTGGCATTACAACACAATGGATATATGCCGTTCTACGTGGATCTGACCAATTATGTGACATATGGCACATTGAACCGCATTACGATAAATGTAAACACCAGCATGCAGCCGAATTCCCGCTGGTATACGGGATCCGGCCTGTACCGGGGCGTAAATCTTGTTCACGGACCGCGCATTCATACCGTACCTGACGGGGTATTTATATATACAAAAGAGATCACTGATGAATATGCTTTTCTGAACGCAGAGGTTGAGGTATGTAATTCCACGATGGAGGATCATCTGGCGCAGGTTACTATAGAGCTCATCCCTGAAGGTGATGAGCAGGCTGTATCCGTTACCAAACAGGCACTTCAGATCGCTCATGCCGGTACAGGCACCGCTAGACTGGCATTACATGTGAAGAACCCGAAACTATGGGATGCGGATCATCCCAACCTGTACAGAGTCATAGTATCTGTCAGGGATATGGGAGTATACCGTACACATCTGATCGCAGACAAGGACGGGACAGTCGACCGGACAGAGACCGTGTTCGGTATTCGTACTGTCTCAGCAGATTCCGTTCGAGGCTTGTTGATAAATGGTAAGAGCGTGAAGCTGAAAGGAGGCTGCCTGCATCATGACAATGGTCTTTTGGGTTCTGTAACGACATACGGGACAGAGGCCAGAAAGGTCAGGAAGCTCAAAGAAATCGGGTTTAACGCAATCCGGACTGCACATAATCCGCCTTCAAAGTTTCTGGTCGAAGCGTGTGACAGGCTTGGGATGTATATATTTGATGAGGCATTTGACGCATGGTTCATAGGCAAAAGGGGTGGAGACTATCATCAGTTCTTTGAATCTGATTGGGAAAAGGATTTAACCGCATTTATAAAGAGAGACCGTATACATCCTTCAGTCATTATGTGGTCTACGGGAAATGAGATTCCCGAGAGAGGTGGTATCGGAAACGGATATCTGCGTGCAGATCAGATAGCCGGGAGGATACATGCACTGGATAGCACCAGGCCTGTCAGCAACGGGATATGTTCTCTCTGGGCCGGACTGGACGACGAACTGGCAGAGGGTCAGAATCAGGCTCAGAACGCAGGAGACGGACTTCATTCAAATCTGTGGGAGACTGCCACAGAACCGTTTACAAATGGGCTGGATATAGTCGGATATAATTACATGGAGGATCTCTATGAGCGCGATCATGAAATGTTCCCCGAGCGGGTCATACTGGGATCCGAGAATTTCCCTCAGGAGATAGGCTTCAGATGGCCTTTTATCGAAAGCCATCCGTATGTTATCGGGGATTTTACATGGACGGCCTGGGATTATATTGGAGAAGCCGGGATCGGAAAAGCAGCATATATCGACAAAAACGATCCGAATGCCCCCAAAACTCCGTGGGATCTTATGCCGATGACAGCATCGCCATATCCATGGCGTACGGCGAATGATGCTGACTTTGATATTACAGGAGGCCTTCTCCCTCAGGGTGCATACAGAAGCGTGGTCTGGGGGAGTGACAGGACATATCTGTATTCCATGGATCCATCAACATATGGAAAAAAGGAACTCCTTAGCATGTGGGGATTCCCTGCGGCTCAGAAAAACTGGAATTACGACGGTTATGAAGGAAAACCTGTGGAACTTGTGGTATATTCCGGTGCTGAGGAAGTAGAAGTTCTCATAAACGGTGAAAGCATCGGAAAGAAGCCTGTCGGTCAGGAAGGACCTTTTCCCAAGAGTGTGAGATTTGAGACCGCATACAGGGCGGGACGTGTTGAAGCCGTGAGTTATCGTGACGGCCGGGAAGTGAGCCGCGATGTATTGGTAACGGCGGGGGCTCCTGCTCAGATCAGGATAACAGCGGAGAAAACGGAAATGTGCGCCGACGGACATGATTTGATCTATGCAGGCGTAGAGATTCTGGATTCTGCGGGTATCATCAACCCGGTTGAAAATGTAACGCTGACTGCAAAAATATCAGGACCGGCATATCTGGCCGGATTCGGTTCCGGCAACCCTGTTACCGATGAAAAGTATAGCGATGATACTACCGTTACTTACCGGGGTAAAGCAACTGCGATCATCCGGGCGGTATATGAGTCCGGGAGTATTAAACTGACGGTTAGCGCTGACGGGTTTGAAACCGTTGAGGTTAATCTGAATGCAAGGTCTTAAGACGGAGGAGTATATGAGAAAGTACACTATCATAGGTACGGGAGGAACCGGTGGAGCCATAGGTTCGTATCTGGCTAAAGCCGGCAAGGATGTCACCTTCATAGCCAGAGGGAATAATCTGAATGCAATGATGGAAAAGGGCCTGAGGGTGATCAGGCCGGCTGATGAGTTTGTGATCGATCCGGTGAAAGCAACTACACTGGAAGAGTATCAGGGAAAGGCGGACGTCATATTCGTCTGTGTAAAAGGATATTCATTGGAGGCCATCATCCCCGGACTCCGGCGGATATCAGACAGCAAGACCATCATAATACCGATCTTGAATATATTCGGCACGGGAGGGGACATGCAGAAACATTTCCCTGACACACTTGTTACAGACGGATGTATATATGTGGCAGCGCAGATCAAAGAACCTGGCTGCATACAGATGAACGGGGATATTCTGAGAGTGATCTTCGGAGTTCGTGATAAGTCGGATTACAGGGAAGAACTAAAGGAAATAGAGACTGACCTGAGGGAGAGTGGTATAGAAGGAACCCTGTCTGATAATATAGCCAGAGACGCCCTGCTCAAATTCTCATATGTGTCTCCGCAGGGAGCATGCGGACTGTATTACGGTGTGTCAGCCGGTGAGATCCAGAAGCCCGGAGAGATAAGAGAATGCTTTGCAGGGCTTATCCGTGAGATAGATACTCTTGCCAAAGCTATGGATATCCATTTCGAAGAAGATATAGTCAGGAGAAATCTGGCTATTCTGGATAGCCTGTCTCCATCTGCGACAACTTCTCTTCAAAGAGACGTGGCAGCGGGTAAAGATTCTGAAATCGACGGGCTTATTTATGAAGTAGTGAGACTGGCGGACAGATACGGGGTAGATGTACCCATATACCGTAAGATTGCTGCGACTCTTAGCAAGTGAAAACATACGAACTTAAATACTCAAATACCAATACATATCTGATCGCCGGGGAAAAAGGGATTCTTTTGTTTGATACCGGGTGGTCGGGTACTTTTCCGGCCTTTTGCAGATGTATGGGTGAACTTGAGATCCCGGTGCAGGATATCAGCTATATATTGATATCACACTTTCATCCGGATCATATGGGGATAGCACAGGAGATAGCGGATCTCGGTCCGCGTATAGTCGTTATGGATGTTCAGCAGGCGTACATACATGCAGCTGACTGCGTGTTTGAAAAGGAGGCCGGCAGCGGATTCAAACCGGTCGATGATACAGGAGTAACGATACTACGAGTCGGGGACAGCAGAGAATTCTTAGCAAAGATCGGAATCGACGGAGAGATCTTTCATACTCCGGGACACAGTGATGACAGTATTTCCCTGTGGACAGACAGTGGCGAACTGTTTGTAGGAGATTTGAATCCGCTGTATGAGCTGGAACTCCATAAAGGAACACGGATTGAGGAATCCTGGAACAAACTGCTTGGATTAGGTCCTGCTACTATCTATTACGGCCATGCCAAAAAAGCGGAACTTGATGCCGGCGTTGAGGCTGCATCCCGGGTTGATACAAATGACCGATATGAGCTGGTATCAAAGATAATGCGAATGATCGATAAAGGCGTGAGTCAGGACCGGATACAGAAAAAGACCGGCGCAGACAGGAACTTCATAGAGGATGTCACGAGAATGTATCTTACTCATCAGAATGTGGGAGTACAGGGCATTTTGGACAGAATAGAGATCAAGGGAAAATAAGGAGGGACATTATGGCAGCCAAGAACCGTGGACAGTTGATCAAGGAGGCGCGTACCGCAACCGGACTTACGCAGGAACAGCTAGCAAAAAAGGTCAAGGGGTTAACGGCCTCGGATATCAGTAAAGTCGAACGAAACCAGCTCGATATCACAAACGAACAGGTCAAAGCGATCGCCAAGGCGACCGGAGTAACACAGAAGTCGCTTCTTGAGGCTCCTGTTCCCAGGAAAGCATCCGGAAAACCTGCTTCATCAAAACCTTCATCCGGAAAGAAGACCGGTACGTCATCTGCAGGAACGACCGTAAAGGTGACGGCCGCAGAGAAGAAACTCCTGCAATTATATCGTGCGGCAGATGAGGATTCAAAGAAGGCCGCCCTGGCAATTCTTAAGAAAGATAAAAAAGATGAGGTTGGAGGCATACTCGGATCACTTATAAATAATCCTGATATCAAGGATGCATTATCGGGTTTACAGTCACTTCTGTAGTTTAAATACTTGATTCCGAGGCGTTTTATGAATAAAATATAATTGTGTTTATGCTTACGCACATACGGAAGCTTCCCACCGCTTGTTGGATGGGGGGCTTCTGTAATTTATGGGCCCGGTTGAGAAACAGGGTAACGGATATGGAAAGTAACCTGGAGGATTTGAGAATGCAGAGTAAAGCAGAGATAAAACTGACAAAAGATGAATATGCGGGGTTCTATTCATGTGGATTGACCATGCAGGGCAGTTCCACCATGAACCGTTTCTCAACGGTCGATGAAAGTGAAGAAATGATAACCATGTCGACGGATGATGGTATAACTTTGACTTCAAGAACATTCAGGAGTCCCTACAGTGATGCTTTTGAAGTGCATACAGACATAATCAATGGTTCTGATGATACAGTTACGATGGAGATGATGACGTCGTTTCTTTTCCCTGATATCAAGGCGGACAGGGTTCATCGCATCCTGTCATTCTGGAGTGCCGAGGGAAGATTGCTGACTACGGATCTGACAGAGATCAACATGGAACATTCGTGGAATCAGATGGCTTACAGAGTTGAGAAGTTCGGCAATGTCGGTTCCATGCCTGTGCGCAAATACTTTCCTTTTGTGGCACTGGAAGACACAGAGAACCATTCATTCTTTGCTGTTCAGTTGTATTCACCGGCTTCTTGGCAGATCGAACTGATAGTCAGGACAGATGCCGGAGTGACCGTGGCCGGCGGAATCGCAGACAGAGACTTCGGCCAGTGGACTAAGAGCCTGAGGCCCGGAGAAAGATTTGAAGCTCCTATGGCAGTGGCGGCAATCGGAGATTCCCTGGAGGATGTCTGTGACAAACTGGTTAAAGCTCAGCATCCCGATATCAGTCCCGTAGATGATCATATGGGCATCACGTTCAACGAATACTGTACTACCTGGGGTAATCCTACGATCGATAACATGAAGAGACTTGCGGATAAGATCGCAGATAAAGGAATACAGTATCTGGTCATGGATTCGGGATGGTTCTCCGACTGCGGAAACTGGTGGGAGTACAGAGGTGACTGGAGCGTGAATAAAAAGCGTTTTCCGGGAGGGTTAAAGGAACTGACCGATTACATCAAAGCCCGGGGTATGATCCCGGGAATCTGGTTTGAATTTGAACTTGTTTCGCCCAAGTCAGGTCTGTTTGAAGACGCGGATCATATGGTAAAAAAGGACGGTGCTCCACTCACAGTCGGAGGAGCCCGGTTCTGGGATATGGAAGATGATCATGTCAAAGCATATCTAAAGGAGAACGTGATCGACAGACTTAAGAACGATGGGTTCGGCTATATCAAGATCGATTATAACGATACGATGGGTATGGGCTGCGATGGCCCTGAAGGTCCCGGAGAGAATCTAAGAGAAAAGGTGCTTGGCACGCAGGAGTTCTTCAGAGAGCTTCGCCTTGAGATACCGGAGCTGGTAATAGAGAACTGTTCAAGCGGCGGTCACAGGCTGGAGCCTTCATTTATGGCGCTTGCCAGCCAGGCCAGCTTTTCAGATGCGCATGAGATACCGGCACTTCCGATAATCGCGGCTAATCTGCACAGAGTGGTCAAACCCGAGCAGAGTCAGATATGGGCGGTGCTTCGCGCCGACGATCCCGATTCACGGATCTATTATTCCCTGTGTGCTACTTTTCTGGGGAGAATGGGCTTATCCGGAGATGTCTATGACCTGAGTGACCATCAATGGGAGCTGGTAAGCAATGCGATCGCTTTCTACAAAGAGGCCGCACCGATCATAAAAGACGGTAAGACGACGTATCTTGATAATGGAATATACAGATACAGTGATCCGGAAGGCGAGCAGCTCGTGATACGTGAACTGGGAGATAAGAAACTGCTGGTATTCCATCGTTATAAAGATTCGGTGTCATTGGATGATTATCTTGCAGATAAAAATCCGGATCTGGATGGGTATAAGACGGTAAGTGCATACGGTACAGCCGACTGCGATTTCTCAGCAGAAGCGAGGATCATGCAGCGGTAGTCTTCTCCGGGGAATTGACGGACTTGTACCACCTGATGACTGCGATGCCGATTATTATGACATAACCGATGATGCTCAGGGGAACCGGGATTTCGTGAAGGAACAGGAAACCCCACAGTGCCGCGAAGATGACCTGTACGTAATCAAAGACGGAAAGCTTCTTTGCAGGTGCGTATCTGTAAGCCGTAGTGATGGCAAACTGTCCCATGGCTGCGGAAAGACCGGCAAGTATCAGTATCATCCACTGTCTGCCCGTCATAGTGACATATCCCGCGATCATGAATGGCAGCGTGAGAAGGCAGGAGAACAAAGAAAAGCAGGTGACTATGATCGGGGTATGAGCCCCTTTTCTGCCTGCACTTCTGACAAAAACATATGCTGTACCTGCCCCGAAACCGCCATACAGGCCGATCAGTGCAGGCACCAGGGCCATATTGGCTCCGGTAGGCCTGATAATGAACAGGGCACCGATAAATGCGATAATGGTAGCCACAATGTCCGTTCTGGACGGTTTTTCCTTCAATACGGGGATGGATACCAGGATAGCAAAGAAGGGAGAGAGCTTGTTGAGCATGTTAGCATCTGCCAGATTCAGGTGGTCTATGGCATAGAAGTTGGCTATCAGCCCTGTAGTTCCAAACAGACATCGGAAGAAGATGTCAGATCTGTATTCCCTGGGGATCGAAAAGCGGTCACCTTTTATGATCAGCGTTACAACCGCAATGACCAGTGCAAAGGCATTTCGGAAGAATGCTTTCTGCATGGTCGGAAGCTCACCCGAAATTCTTACAAAAAAAGTCATGAGAGAGAATCCCATGGCAGCTATTATTATACAGATTATTCCTTTTGCCTGATCTTTCATGGTTTTCTGCAGATGGTATCCTGTTCTGTGTTTTGATATATTAAGTGTACAATGTTAAAAATGTGAGGAGAATAGTGATTATGAATGAAAATGAACGCGATGAAAAGCTTGGAAAAGCTATTTTGTCGATTTCGCAGATCATATTTGCGATAGGGTTCATAGCGGTCGTATCTCTCATAGCGCTGGTCGTATTGTTGATCCTGGGTAAACCGCTATGGATAGCACCAATCGTGGGCGTGGTCGTATATCTGGGATACCGGCTGGTACTGACCGCTATTCTCAGATTATTGGGATAGCCTCGCGGATCTGCCGGCGTTCTTTTCTCAGCACGAATAAAGAAATATGGAGACAAAATGGCAGTAGAAGATGGTGTATGGATCATGCGCGGGCTGGATTGGAACAATCCGTATCGTATCCGCACATGGCAGGAACTGGTCAACTGGATAAATGAAGTAGGGTTTCTTCCCCTGTTTTCTAACGGAATAGAGGGGTTTTCCGCTGAAGAGCACGTATCCCCGGACTACTGGTGGACCGGGATCAGAGAAGAGGATCCCTGGGAGTGGCGTGAGATCATCGCGGCAAGTCACCAGGTGGCCTATGGGAAGTTCTTTGACCAGAAGGCCGGATTCATAAGCCTGGAGTGGCTTCCGTATTTTGCCAATTACAGGCGGAACGGTTATGATTTCGATTCACGCTGGGAAGATGGACTGGCCGGCCGCAGAGAAAAGATCATCATGGATATGCTGACCGGACGCGATGATGACGGAGAGATGACTTTTCCCGATGACCAGATACTCTCCACAGAACTTAAGAAAAAGGCAGGATTCGGCAAGGGACGCGGAACAACCGGCGAATCCCTGAAAAATTTCCCCGGGATCACGACCGGCCTGCAGATGCAGACGTATCTGACCGTTGCGGATTTTCACAGGCGGGTAAACAAGCGGGGTGAAGAATATGGTATGGCCGTATCGGTTCTACTGCCACCTGAGGCCCTGTGGGGCTACGAAACAGTCACAGCCGCATATACGGAATCGCCGGCAGCAAGCTACGATCGTATCATAGGACGAATACGCGAGCAGTTCCCCGGCGCGGATGATACTGCTGTCTGCAAACTTATAGGAAAGCAGCCGGGATAATGGTATCAATACATATTTTGAGTTAGGAGTACGATCAGTGAAGATCAGGCGAGTTTTGGGAGGAATCATAGCGTTGTCTGTTATTGGGTCGCTCATGAGCGGGTGTGGAATGATCGGAGGTACCGTTTCCGAAGAACTCGAGTCTCTTCAGGGACACTGGGTTGATGTCAATGGAGATACAACGCTGGATTTTAACGGAAACAAAATGACCGTAACATCACCCTGGAATAAGGAAACTTACAAAGTGAAGATTTCAGGGGCGGATGTAAAGTATATTGAAAATGATGATCCGAAAAACAGTTATGAAACCGGGTTTGGCATGATGAGCTCTGTCTCGATCGGATCTGACGGTATTCTGACGGCACAGGAGATGGTGCTGGATGCTGAAGGGCACCAGTTCCGTTTTGTGAGAGAGGAAGATCTGGATAAGGAACTTGAGATTCAGGTTAAGGATCGTGATCTGCCTAAAACGATCGAATCTGATGAGATCGTCAGTTTCAACCTGGTTTTCAGCAATGAGGACACTGTATATGATATCCCGGCGGATGAGCCCTGGTATGGAGGTTATTATTCTTTTGCGGTTGAGCGGACGGATGAAGGTGCCTATGAGATGTCGCTTCATGGATCGGGACCGAGTTACATTATCATGGACTATGAAGGAGCCGTTTCCGGGGAGTATGTAAAAGGCCTCGCAGAACTCATAAAAGAGCAGAAACTTGCCGAATATAACGGATGGTGGCGGACGAACACCGAACATTTTCACGGCTGGTCAGTGAATATCGAATACGCTTCCGGAGAGAAGATCCTGATGGAAGCATCCGGACGCGCGGCTCTCGAATGTCCTTTCAGCATCTATGCTTTTCTTAAATACGCTGACCTTGAAGCCGGATACGTGGACGAAATGCGGCAATAATGCAATAAGTGGGAATATATGAAAATGAGATCAAGAATTCTGTTATCCGGTATCTGCATATGTCTGATGCTGTCATTATGCTCCTGTACGATCAAATCGGATCGTCCGATAAGCGATAAGGTGATAAATGAGCGTAAGGAAGCATACGAGAATTATCTGAAGGAAACATATCCGGATGAAAGCTTTACCGTTGAGGTCTGGCAGGAATACGGCACGGATATCGGTGGTGCCGGCCTGCCGGATTACGAGGGATATCTGATCAGACAGGTGATCACCGATTCCGGGGGAAACAGGTTTAAGATCCATGAATACTCCAAAGGAGAGTATTCCGATGACTATCAGAAGGTTCTGGATGGATGGATACGGTATGATGAAAAAGGCGAATTGATCCTTAACGCAGAGTGATAATATATAATGGAAAAGCGGAGGCAAAACAGGGAGAGGTTAACATGAGAAAAAGAGGATATGAGGTTTTACTGTTAATAACATACATTGCCATGGCTGCGGTTTTCGTATATCTGAACTTCTTTACGAAGGCTCAGTCGGGGGATCTGACGAATATCATCGTGAATCTGGTGATGTTTGTCCTGGTCGCCATGATCCTTTTTTCTGCCTGTGTAAAGGGCCTGCTTCCCACATCACGAATGACGGCGGATCTGATCCAGGTCACGACCAGGATCGAGAATGACGCACGGAATTCCCACAGATTTCTTTGGGAAAAGTACAGGGAGGACAAGGAGGAACTCTTTACATCTAATATCCTCAGATGGCAGTATCAGGACTACCGGTTCGAACTGGAACGCATAATCCATACCGACAAGACCTATTACAAGTGTGATATCGAGGACTATATCGGAATGGACCTGGTGGACAGTGTGATACACAGGGAACGCCTGAATCAGGTGGCGGGAGTTATGACGGGCCTTGGTATACTTGGCACCTTCATAGGTCTGTCACTGGGTCTTCAGAGTTTTAATACGGGCACCACAGCAGAGATAACTAACAGCATTGAGCCTTTGATGGAGGGTATTAAGGTTGCCTTCCATACATCCATATACGGCATGGTGTTTTCTCTTATATTTAACTATGTGTACAAGAAGCGGCTGGACGATGCGGAAAATGCGGTCAGGGATTTCTTAAGCGCATACAGGAAATATGTTATGCCCGATACCGCAACAGATGGTTTTAACCGTCTGATGGAACTGCAGAGACAGCAGACAGATGCGATAGTCGGCATTTCAGATACTCTGGCGAATCAGCTTGCGAAGGGATTAAAGGAACTCCTGGAGCCGGAGTTTGACCGCTTCGACCGCACTATCGAGAGTTTTGCGACCATGGCTACGAGGAATCAGATGAAGCAGCTTGCCAGGGTTGTCGATGCATTTCTTGAAGAGATGAACAGATCTCTTGGAGATTCTTTCACCAAACTCTCCGAAAAGGTTGATTCTACAATGGTATTGCAGGAAGCTAATGAGAGACAGATGCAGGAATTCTATGAGAAGAGTATCGGTACTGCCGGAAACATGAGCACTGTCGCCGCGCAGACACAGACTGTTGCGAATTCGCTGAAACAGTATGCCGATAATGTGGCAACTCTCGAACGGGATATCCGCGATACCCTGGGAAAACTGCAACAGCTCATCGAGTCTATACCCGTTGAAGTCAATGATACTTTCAATATCATCAATGACAATCTGCAGATCGTGGAGACTCATTTCAAAAATACGATCGAGGATATCAACAATACCGTGGTACGGGTTCCCGAAGCCGTGGACTACTCATACCGCGGCATAGAGCAGGCGCTTGACAGTGTGACCGCAGCTCTGGAGGAACTGAAGAATACGATACGAAATGCGGAATCCGACGATAAATGGTGATGAGGAAAGAGATGAAACGCAGAAGAAAGACTGATGGAGAAACTACATACTGGCTGTCTTACTCCGATATGATGGCCGGACTTTTGCTGGTCTTTGTACTCATTATTGCATTTACCATGCTTCACGCCAAGATGCAGTATGACGAGAAGCAGACAGAACTTATCGGCAAGGAACAGGAACTACTGGTGCAGGCGGATGAACTTGAAAAAGAGAGGGACATAGTCGCACAGCAAAAGACTACTCTCGATGAACAGGCCGAAATGCTGAATGCACAGGAGGAGGCTCTTGCGGAGCAGGGAGAAAAGATCGCAATACAGGAGAAGACCCTGAAGGAGCAGCATGAACTGCTTAACAAGCTCGAGGCCATCATGAGCGAGCAGCAGCAGAAATTTGATGACATCATAGGAGTAAGGGCAGAACTGGTCGAAGAACTGAGCAGGGAGTTTGACGACTCCGATCTGAAGGTTTCCGTAGATGAGACTACCGGTGCGATCACCTTCGATTCCAGTATTCTGTTTGACTATAATAAATCCGTTCTGAAGACTTCGGGCAAAGCATTTTTGGCCGAGTTTCTGCCCAGATATGTTGATGTACTCTTAAGTCCCAAGTACAAGGACAATATTTCCGAGATACTCATAGAGGGACATACGGATACGGAAGGAAGCTATCTGACCAATCTGGGCCTTTCGCAGAAGAGGGCACTGGCCGTAGCAGAGTATTGTCTGTCCGAAAAGAGCGGGATCCTTACGGAGAGTCAGCTGGAGGAAATGAGAATGCTCGTCTCTGCTTCAGGCCGTTCCTACAGTGATCCCATATACGACAAAGACGGCGAGATAGACATGGCTGCCTCTCGCCGTGTGGAATTCCTTTTCCGTCTGAAGGATGAAGAAATGGTCCGCGAAATGATCGAGATCCTGAGCGAAGAATGATACCTCGACACGATGTCATTTGGCATCTCTGAATATCCCGCGAAATGCTCTTTGCGATACTGGCTTTCTGATGATCAGTCTGCAGATCAGGTATTGAAGTGCCGCACCCACTGCGATAAGGACATATCCAAGGATTATCGAGGTACTCAGAGTCAGTCCGCCGAACATATCCAGGTTGGTGATGAAAGTAAGTCCGGCAGTGATAAAACCGATCACCAGGCAGAAAATGATAATGGATGCCAGGAAATACTTATATACCACAGCAGTATAGATAAACAGCTGGAAGATCAGTATATCTATCACAAACAGAGAGGTCGCTATCTCGTTTGCCTTTTCAGGGTATCTGCCGGCCATGACGGACCTGAAGATTATCAGTATCGTAAAAATAAAAAGCACGAACGAAAGAGTTAAATTGAGCTTCACCGGTATGTCCAGCTGGATCCGGCGTCCGATCCCGGATGACTGTATCATATCCGACATCGACAGCGACATGACGAACTGAAACATATACATGCTGCACAGTACCACATAGAATCCTCCCAGATACTGGGTTCCTTTGCTTACCACTTCGGTTACCACACCTATGCCCAGAAAGATCAGCATAAAGGTGATGTTGGTCGTAAATTTGAAACTGTATTTGCAGAGTGCAAAAAAGTCTTTCATTTCTTTCATTGTTTTCTCTCCCGTCAGTTTATTTTATGTCTGATCTATTTGAGATCGGAGTATGATGCCTTGATCTTTTTCTCGGCGAATTTCTGTGTGAATACAACTCCCCCCGCCAGCAGTAAGACCGCAACGGCCATAAGAGGATATGCGGCTGACGGAACCATCATGCATACCGCATCCAGTAAGATCCCGATGAGCAGCACAGGCATTGCGACCAGCAGCAGAAAACCGTACATGGACACAAATCGCGTGAAAGTCACCGACCAGACGGATACATTTGCCAGTACCAGTGCGTATATCAGCAATGTTTTTGGATCCCCCATGCTTTTCATCACGATGAGCGCCGGTACAAAAGTATAGGCAAAGGTTCTTATGATCCTGATAAACGAATCCGTAAGCATGCTTTTTTTGACGAAATCCATTCCGTTTACCGATGTTTTCAGATATTCCATGCCGAAGTTGTTCTTCCTGTAGATCGGACCGTAGCCGAAATATTCTGTTGATATCTCATAGATCATCAGCCATGCCTGAACGGATAGGAAAAGGTTTGCATCGACATTACCGAAGATGAATCTGACGACCGTGCCGATCAGGATAAACGCAAGAGGTATGATGATCGTAGTGATGTTAAAATACCGGCTTCCCAGCATTTGCTTATGACTCCTCAGCATATCAGATCACCATCCTTGTGTTTTTCTTCATGACAGCAACGCTTATCTGATAAAGTGAAGGAGTCTCTTTGGTCAGATTCATGCCTGCGAGCCTGTCCAGATCTTCTGCCAGACAAATGCCCTCAAATCCATATGGATTCACGGTTATTGAATACAGGATGCTTTTGGCGGCTTCGGTGTCGCCTGCATCGCCTTTTACCAGAACGTATTTTTCCTTGAGTTCATCCACGAAGCCTTTTTCCACAATGTTTCCGTGTTCCATGATGATCGCATAATCGGTGATGCTCTCCATATCTGCTACATTGTGAGTGGAGAAAAATACGCTACGAGCCCCCTCGCCGCTGCTGATATATTCGCTGATCTTTGAGTTTAAGACATCTCTCATGAGCGGATCCAGGGGTGAAGCGGGCTCATCCAGGATGAGGAGATCCGTTTCTCTGGCCAGGACCGTTGCGAGCATCAGTTTCATTTTGGTTCCGTCGGACAGATCCGAGTTTTTCTTCTTGGGATCAAAATCCTGATCGCCGAAAAGTGCAAGTTCGGTACAGATCTGTTTGAACCTGTTTCTGTCGAAATTTCCGAATATCAGCTCGCTTATGCCTTCTATGTCACCGATTGACCAGGTGGGCAGGAAGTATTTGCCCGTTCCGGTGTAGCCTATCCTGTTCTTTACTTCGGGATTGCGTTCTTTTTCGTCATTGGAGTATTTTTCAAAGAAAGTAAAATCTCCCTTAAAATCCAGTCTGATACCGGCCATCATGTTGAGAAGAGTGGTCTTCCCCGCACCGTTCTCGCCGATCAGTGCTGTCGCGAAACCCTGAGGGATCTCAAGCTCCGGTATATCCAGTCTGAAATTCTTGTATTCCTTAACCAGATCTGTGCCTTTGACTGCTGTTGTGTAATTCATAATGTGCTCCTCTCAATCTCGTATAAAGCTTTAAGTGTTTCTATCAGTTCCGATTCACTCATCTGTGCTATCTTGGCTGAATTGATGGCATCTGTGAGGGCATCCTCGACTTTTCTTAAGTGCTGCTCTCTGAGCATCTCGCTGTTTTGCGCATTTACGTAGTATCCTTTTCCCTGGGCGGCGGTGACCAGCCCCTCCGCTTCAAGCACTTCATAAGCCTTCATGGTGGTGATGACGCTTATCCTGAGGTCTTTGGCCAGCCCCCTGATGGATGGCAGGTATTCTCCCTGTTTATACTTTCCGGTGAGAATATCTGTTTTAAAACTGTCCGCTATCTGCTGATAGATCGGTTTGTCGGAGTTTTGCGATAACTGCATTTCATTGTTTCCTTTGCCCGGGTGATGCGGGGACTTCATGAGGCGGTGCGCACCTCGGCCGACTGTTCATGTGTTATATATACACCCATAACAGTTGAGCGTCAATACTTTTTTCACAAAAGGTACTATATTATACCGTCGGCGATCGTGATACCATGGTATTGAACACAGGCGCTGTTTTCGCAGGATGATAACGAGGACTGAAATAGAGAAATGAATGTTAAAAAGGCCATTCTGCCGATCATCGTTATAGTTATCTTAATTATCGTGCCTGCCACTTTGATGGTGGTCCATCACAAAAAGAATATATTCAGATACGAAGACAATCTGGATGAAACGGTTGTCAGTATTGATGACACATCCGTTTCACTCAGGGAATTCGGTTATTACATCTATGAGGTGGAGGCGTTTGTCCAGGATCAGGCGGTGATATACGATCCCGACAATCCGAAGAAATGGTGGAACACTCACTTTTCAGCAGGCCTGGATTCAACATTTGTGTGTGATTATGCAAAGAAAGTCGCGGTCAATACGCTTATCTGTGATGAGATATATTGCAGGGAGGCGATCAGTCAGGGAATGTCACTGAATGCTGACACCAAAGCCCGGATCACGAAAGAGACCGAGGAAATGTATGGGGAAATGGATTCATACCAGCTCGATATTACCGGACTTGATAAGACCGTGATCCAAAACATCAAGGAAAAACATGCGCTCGCATCCCAATATGCAGAGTATCTTGTCAGTACAGGAGATTTTTCGAGATATAGCGGCGATCCGCATGATCTGCTTAACTGGGACGGACAATACTATCAGGAGATAATCCTGCCGTCTCATATGATCACCGAAAATGAAGCACTGCTTGGTAAGATAACTCTGGGAAAGATCACCGTGAATTATTGACTCTGTGACGCCGTCACCGGAGGTGGTTTCTCCTGCTTGATATCGTGACCGGACTGTGCTAATATATCAAAAACAAAAAGAAAGGCGCGCAACAGCGTGCGGGTGAAAGAATGATAATCAGATGATACACTGGTGAACATAGACTTTTTATTGGCCTTAAAAAGGTCTGTTTATGTATGCCGGATGGATCATCGTGATCATTTGATTTAACCTCGCGAAATGTGTGCATTTCGGCATATGGTTTTCATTTGTGTGTATGATCTGCTTCGGTATGAAGCAGATTTTTTTATGCCATTACAGACTGGAGGGATGGATATGGCACAGATACAGGTGACAGATCTGACATTTACATATGACGGAAGTGCGGACGACATATTTGACAAGGTTACATTCCGCATCGACACGGACTGGAAGCTCGGGCTGATCGGCAGAAACGGAAAGGGCAAAACTACGCTGTTAAATCTGCTTCGGGGCAAATATGAATACACGGGAAACATATCCGCGAGCACGGTTTTTGACTATTTTCCGTACACGGTGACAGATCATGAACTTACCCGGACGGCTGCGGAACTGATGGAAAAATGGAAGCCCCGGGCAGAACTGTGGCAGGTGCTTGTTCAGATGGATGAACTTCATACGGATCCGGAGTGTCTGTACAGACCTTTTGATACTCTCAGCTTCGGAGAACGCACCAGAGTGATGCTGGCAGTCCTTTTTGCAGCGGAAAATGAGTTCCTGCTGATCGATGAGCCGACAAACCACCTGGATGGCCGGGCCCGTGAGATCGTGAAGGAGTATCTGTCTGCAAAGAAGGGATTCATACTGGTCTCTCATGACAGGGACCTGCTGGACGGAGTGTGCGATCATGTACTGGTCTTAAACAGAGAGAGCATCGACGTTCAGGCCGGCAACTTTTCCTCATGGTGGGAGAACAAGGAAAAACAGGATGCATTCCGGCAGGCGGAAAATGAGAAACACCTGCGCGAGATAGGCAAACTTAAAGTATCGGCTGACAGGAGCAGCCGTTGGGCGGAGAAGAACGAGAATTCCAAGATAGGCTTTGATCCCCGCAAGGAGCCGGACAGAAGTATCTCAACCAGATCATACATAGGCGCCAAGACCAAGAAGATGCAAAAACGGGTGAAAGTATATGAGGCTCGGATCGATCGTGAGATAGAGGAAAAAGAAGGACTCTTAAATGACATCGAAAAAGTGACGGATCTTAAGCTGAAGCCGCTCGGGTTTCATAAGGAGATCCTGATAGACGCATCCGACCTGTCTCTTCGATATGAGGGTGCTTCAGCGCCGCTGACTGAAGGCTTCAGATTTCAGCTGAAAAGAGGAGATCGCATAGTTCTGGCAGGCAGAAACGGATGCGGTAAGTCAAGTTTCCTGCATGCGGTACTTCATAAGATCGGATATCCGGGGTTTGAGGGAGACAACGGCCCGGAGGTATCGGGACGTCTGGATATTCCGGCGGGGATAACCGTATCCTATGTCAGCCAGGACACATCTTTTCTGTCCGGTTCCTTACGGGATTTTGCGGAGAGCAGAGCACTTGACGAAAGTCTGTTTCTGGCTGTACTCAGGCAGCTTGATCTGGAACGGGAGCAGTTCAACAAGAATATGGAGGACTACTCCGAAGGCCAGAAAAAGAAAGTGCTCATAGCTGCGAGCCTGATCACCCCCGCACATCTGTATATCTGGGACGAGCCACTCAACTTTATCGATGTTTTTTCCAGGATGCAGATCGAGAAGCTGATCCTGGAGTATGAACCTACGATGCTTCTGGTTGAACATGATGTCAGATTTCAGGAAAAAGTTGCTACAGGTATTGTCAGGATGTAAGTCCGCAGAGAGATCATAAATGATATACTATTCTTTGGCGTAACCAACTCTCTTAAACGAAGTCACAAGGGGGACAAATGAGTAAGATCGGTTTTGATATTCCTGAATATAAGAAGATCCGTGTGATCGTAGACACGGATGCTGCATGCGAAGCGGATGATCCTTTTGCGATAGTCCAGGCGTTACTTTCGCCGAAGCTGATCGTAAAAGGAGTGATCGCCGAGCACTTCGGAGTGCCGCATTCCATGGAGGACAGCTACGATGAGATAAAGACCATTACGGATGCGATGGATCTGGATGTCCCGGTTTTTAGGGGTCAGACAGGAACACTTGCAGAGGATGAGAGCGTATCAGAAGGTGTTGAATTTATAATACGGGAAGCATTTTCCGATGAAGAAAAGCCCCTGTTTGTACTCTGTCAGGGTGCAATTACGAATGTGGCGAAAGCGATTAAGACTCAGCCCGACATCAAAGGCAGAATGACTGTCATATGGATAGGAACTCACGGGGAAGCACCGTGTGAAGCACCTTTCCGGGAGTTTAATGCGGGTAATGATATAGAAGCTGCTAATCTCGTACTTCACAGCGGTATCGACCTCTGGGTTGTACCTTCACAGGTGTATACGACAGTGACCATAGGCATCGCAGAGATTAAACGCCGCATCAGCTGCTGTGGCAGGATCGGTGCTCATCTGTACGAGAATCTGATATCATACAATGATTCCGAGGGCGCCGAATGGACACAGGGAGAAAGCTGGTCATTGGGGGATTCTCCCGCGATCGCAATCGCAATGAATCCGGGATGCGGGCATTTCAAGATGATCCAGGCACCGGCTGTTGCGGATGATACTTCATCGGCAGCTGATCCGACAGCGCCCACGATACGTCTTTACACGGATGTGGACAGCAGATACATACTCGAGGATCTGATCGCAAAGCTTGAGCTGTTCTGCTCCGAAAGATAAAGGGAGGACAAAAATATGCCGGGTCCCGGAGGAAGAGGTGGTTTGGGCCCCAGAGGTTTCCTGACCGAAGAAGAAAAAGCTAATCTGCCGAAGGTGGATAAAACACTCTTAAAGCGGATCCTTTCATACATGAAACCGTACCGGATCCAGTTTTTGTTTGTGTTCGTTGCAATCCTGATCAGTGCGGTCATAGGACTCCTGCCGTCCATCATCACGGGTAAGATAGTGGACCAGGCTCTGATCAATAAGGACATGGCGCTTCTGATCCGTCTGCTCTTCATGGCGTTCGCCACGCTCGCCGCGTCACAGATCGTCGGTGTTCTGGAATCGTATATCAATGCCTGGATCTCCCAGCGTATCATTTTTGATATGAAGAACCAGATGTATCATCATCTGCAGTATATGCCGCATTCTTTTTTCACCACAGAGAAGCAGGGTGATATCATCACGCGCATGAACACCGATATCAGCGGTGTCAGCAGTGTCATATCAGGTACCCTTTCACACGTCGTTTCGAATGCGGCGACAGTTATCACGACCCTGGTCGCTCTGTTTACGATGAGCTGGCAGCTTGCGATCGTCGGGGTCATCATCATTCCGCTCCTTATACTGCCGACCAAGAGAGTGGGCAGAAATCAATGGCAGATCCGCTCGGATTCACAGGCCAAGAATGACGAGATGAACCAGCTCATCAATGAGTCGCTAAGTGTGTCCGGATCGGTTCTGGTCAAGCTTTTTACCAGAGAAGAAAGAGAATATGAGAGATTCGTCAAGGTCAATTCGGAGCTTACAAGCCTGAATCTGAAAGAACAGCGGAGTGGCAGCTGGTTCCGCGTGGTCATGGGGATGTTCACACAGGTGGGACCGCTGCTCATCTATTTTGCGGGCGGATACTTCATCATATCCAGGATGGATGAGAATCTGACCGTAGGTACGATCACTGCCATGGTAGCGCTTATCAACAGACTGTACAGGCCGGTTCAGGATCTGCTCAATCTCCAGGTGGATTTCACCAGAAGTCTGGCGCTTTTTTCCAGAATATTCGAATACTTCGATATGAAGAGTTCAATAGTAAGTCCCGAGAACGGGTTAAAGCCTGATGTGACCTGTAGAGAGATAGTATATGACCATGTCGCGTTTTCCTATGATCCGGATGTTCCCATACTTACAGATGTGAGTTTCACGGTCCCCGGCGGTCAGATGTATGCAATAGTCGGTCCGTCCGGCTCGGGCAAATCGACGATCGTCAACCTCATACCGAGGCTGTATGACGTATGCGCGGGCTCTGTCCGGATCGGCGATACGGATGTCAGGGATTTTGATCTGTCGTACCTGCGGTCAACGATCGGTGTCGTGACACAGGAGACGTATCTTTTTAACGGAACCATCAGGGAGAATCTCCTCTATGCCAAGGAGGATGCGACCGAAGAGGAACTCATCAGCGCATGCAAGAATGCAAATATCCACGACTTCATAATAAATCAGCCTGATGGTTATGACACCATCGTCGGAAACAGAGGGCTGAAACTGTCGGGCGGAGAGAAACAGCGGCTGTCCATAGCCAGAGTCATACTTAAAGATCCTAAGATACTGATCCTCGATGAAGCCACGAGCGCACTGGATTCCATCTCCGAGAATGCCATTCAGGAAGCGCTTGAACTGCTGATGCAGGGCCGGACGAGTATAGTCATCGCTCACAGGCTATCTACGATCCTCAAGGCTGATGCGATCCTGGTAGTCAAAGACGGTGTGATCGCAGAGCGCGGAACCCATGAATCACTGATTGACCTAAACGGAATATATAAAGAACTGTATGAAACACAGTTTAGACAGGTGCTTGATATGGAAGGCACTGCGGATAAACTCGACGGTACAGACTATTGGGGCAAAGTCGAAGAAGAAACCATGGGATTTTGAAACACCTGTGAAACCGGAGGCATATACGATGAAACTTTTGGACAGAGTAAAAAACACATTCAGATATACGCAGACGCTCAGTAAGACTCACCCGTTTACTTTTGCGGTTCTGATCGCGGCCACGTTCTGCGGCTTTATGATGGCGCTTTGCGATGGATTCTTAAGCGGCATAAGCTGGATCAGTTCAAACGAAAATACTGTCAACGAGGTATGGATACATCTGATCGTATGGCTCATCATGGTACTTTTTGCCGTTTTTCTGGTTGAGAATCTGATCGAAAAAGAAAGCATCAGGATCAAACTCGCCGTTACCGTTCCTGTAGCCATAGTCACATTTATTTTTGCCGGCGCGCTGACGGAATCCTGTATTCTCAAAACATTGTGCAGGAGTATTAAGTCCACAGTGGGTGAATCTCATTTGATCATGTATGCGGCGGGATACTTTATCATTCTTTTTCTGTTATCCTTGTTCCTGTGTTTCTGGAAGCTGGAAGAAAAGTATTCCTTCGGGGAGTACATCATGGGACTGATATCCGGTGGCTTTCTTATCAGCGTTGTCTACAGTGTGGTCAACATAGGGCTTATCGTGCTCACGTTTGTATTCACTGAGCTTCTGTTCGGAGATTTTGAAGATATATATCCCCCGCTGGCTGTACTGGTGACCGGTCTCTATCTGGGCGGCGCGGCTATCGTTACCGTGACCGAAAGCCTTGAAGATATCCCCAAGTTTACCAATGTACTTTTCAGATACGTCCTGTACGGAATGTCACTGGCAGCTTATGTGATCGTGTATCTCTATATCATTAAGATACTCGTACTACAGGATTTCCCGTCAAACAGCGTGTTTGGTATACTGACGGCTCTGTTCTGTTTTTCCATACCGCTGGCGTACCTGAATATCGATAAGACAACCGGGGTTTTTGAGAAAATATCCCGGATACTGCCATATGTGTTCGCGCCTCTGATAATACTGCAGATCTATACGGTCGCTGTCAGGATCAGGCAGTACGGACTGACGGAGTCCAGATATCTGGGTATGGTCTTTATCGCATTTGAGATCGCATATATAGTCTGGTATGCACTTCGAAGGGACACCATAAAATACATTCCACTCGTACTGGCAGCACTGGTATGTCTACTCACATTTATGCCCGGGAGCAATATGCTGTCGTTTCCGAAGATCACACAGACTCTTACACTGAACAGGTATCTGAAATACGATGCCGGTGATCTGACGTCCACGGCCAGGAGGCGCATGTATTCGGCATACGATTATCTGCGAAATATCGATAACGGAAGCGATTACCTGAAAAAGCATTTTTCAGACAGTCAGCTCGAATTTATAAAAGAGAATACCTCGTCCGGTACCGGAAATGAAGATTATTATGATTCGGCGGAGTATCGCAGATTTTCATGCGAGATAATGGAACTGTCTGTCGACGGATATAAGAGCATAACCGCGTTCGAGAACAGACGCTATGTGGATGAATCCGCCCCCATGAACAGTATTCCGATATACAGGAGATCGATCGGTTATTATGGCAATGAAGGGAGCTCATTTGATATATTTGATGCAGAAGAACTGATACGGATCATGACAGCGGATGATTATGAAAACACATATGACTCCGATGCTGCCGAGCCGCTTGTCTTTGATCAGGGAGGAAAGCACTTTGTCATCACGGAAGCAACTGTTTCGTATGATACGGTCACGGACGAGATCATAGGCGTGGATGTCTCGGGTCTGATGTTAAAATAAGGGAAAAACATGGATATATATAGAATAATCGCAGAAGAGATAAAATGTGACAGATGGCAGGTTGAAGCAGCGGTCAAACTTATAGATGAGGGAAATACGATCCCTTTCATCTCGAGATACCGTAAGGAAGTAACCGGCAGTCTCGATGATTCCAGACTCAGGGCCTTAAATGAGCGTCTGGAATACCTGCGCAATCTGGAAGCGAGGAAAAAAGAAGTCATATCGCTGATCGAAGAGCAGGGCAAACTGACCGGTGAACTTAAGACTCAGATCCTGGCTGCAGAGAAGCTCGTCACTGTCGAAGATCTCTACAGACCGTATAAGCAGAAGCGTAAAACCCGTGCGGACATAGCGAAGAAGCGCGGGCTTGAGCCTCTCGCGGACTTTATACTCGCGCAGACCACCGATAAGCCCGTGGAAGATGAGGCGGCTAAATATGTGACAGGTCAGATAAAACCCGCATCGGATTCCCCGTCGGATATCAAAGAAGCATCCGAGAAGGAAGTACCTGATATACAGGCAGCGATATCCGGTGCTGAAGACATCATAGCCGAGCGTATCTCCGATGAGGCTGCGGTCAGGGAGCATATAAGGGCTGTTACCGCCAAAGACGGCGTGATCGTAACCAAGGCAAAGGATCCGGAGGCGGAAAGTGTATATACCATGTATTACGATTTCTCCGAGCCTGTTAAAAAAATAGCCGGACACCGTATACTGGCTATAAACCGGGGCGAAAGTGAAGGTGTTCTGTCTGTTTCGGTAGATGTGGATGACAATCCAATCCTTATTTATTTAAACAAGAAATACGTGCTCAGGGAAAATAAATATACATCTCCGATCATCCGTGATGCATGTGCAGATGCATATTCCAGACTGATCCGGTCTTCTATAGAACGTGAGATCAGAGCGGAGCTTAAAGAAAAAGCCGAAGACAGTGCGATCAAGGTATTTGAGCAGAATTTAAACCAGCTTCTCATGCAGCCTCCGATCGCAGGATGTACCGTGCTGGGATGGGATCCTGCGTTCAGAACGGGATGCAAGACAGCGGTTGTGGATGATACGGGCAAAGTGCTGGATACGGTGGTCGTATACCCTACAGCTCCCCACAATAAGGTTGATGAGACTAAGAAAATCATCAAAGGACTCATCAGTAAGTACGGTATCACGCTCATATCCATAGGAAACGGTACCGCATCAAGAGAATCAGAGCAGATCGTAGCAGATATGCTGAAGGAGATTCCCGGTCAGAACATACAGTATGTGATCACAAATGAAGCAGGTGCCAGCGTATACTCCGCAAGTAAACTCGCAAGCGAAGAATTCCCAACATTTGATGTAGGACAGAGAAGTGCCGTATCCATAGCAAGACGCGTGCAGGATCCGCTTGCCGAGCTGGTGAAGATCGATCCCAAGTCCATCGGAGTCGGCCAGTATCAGCATGATATGAACCAGAAAAAACTCGGGAATGCCCTGGATGGTGTGGTTGAGGATGCCGTAAATAAAGTAGGAGTTGATCTGAACACTGCTTCAGCCTCCCTGCTTTCCCATATTTCCGGAATAACGGATACGATAGCCAAAAACATCGTGGCTTACCGTGAAGAACACGGAAAGTTCAGGGACCGCAAAGAGCTCATGAAAGTCGCAAAACTCGGCCCAAAGGCATATGAACAATGCGCCGGGTTCTGCAGGATAAACGGCGGCAAGGAGATACTTGATGCAACAAGTGTCCATCCCGAATCTTATGCAGTAGCCCGCGAACTGCTTAACCGTATGGGCTGCCCGATAAGGGATGATAAGGCGATCACTGCGTTTGAGAAAAGCACAGACCTTAAGAAACTTGCAGAGGAACTTGGCTGCGGGGAGATAACCCTTAAGGATATCCTTGAAGAACTTAAGAAACCTGCCCGGGATCCCAGAGCCGATATGCCCAAACCTATCCTCAAATCAGATGTAATGGACTTAAAGGACCTTACACCCGGAATGAAGCTGAAGGGAACAGTCCGAAATGTCATTGATTTCGGCGCTTTTGTGGATATAGGTGTACATCAGGACGGACTTGTGCACATATCTCAGATGGCAGACAGGTATATCAGGCATCCTCTCGAGGTGGTATCGGTCGGAGATATAGTAGAAGTGACAGTCCTGGATGTTGACGAGAAAAAAGGCAGGATTTCACTGTCCATGAAGGGCAGCAACTGACAGATTACGGAGTAAGCATATGGGAGTGATAGTTTCTGCGGGACATATATGTCTGGATATTACACCTGTGTTTCCTCATGGCAGAAAGTATGATGATATCTCATCTTTACTGATCCCCGGAAAACTGATAGCCATGGACCACGCTGATGTTCATACCGGCGGAAGCGTAGCCAATACGGGGCTGGCACTCAAGAAGCTGGGATGCGATGTGAGACTTCTTGGGAAAACAGGAGATGATCCTATTGGAGAGATCGTAAGAAGCATCGTTTCCGGTTACGGAGCCGGAGGCCTGATCGTTGATCCTGCTGTTTCCACATCCTATTCGGTAGTTCTTGCGATTCCCGGAGTAGACCGGGTTTTCCTTCATAATCCGGGTGCAAACGATACTTTCAGGAGCGCTGATATCCCTGACGAGGCTATAGAAGATGCCGATCTGTTTCATTTCGGATACCCGTCTCTTATGAAATGTATGTATGAAAGAGACGGCGAAGAGCTTGTTGAACTTCTTGAAAGAGTTAAATCCAAGGGTATCGCCACCAGTCTGGATCTGGCTGCGGTCGATCCGGATTCCGAAGCGGGACGGATCGATTGGGACAGAGTTCTCAGGAAGGCTTTACCGTATGTTGATTTCTTCGTTCCCAGTTTTGAGGAATTGTGCTATATGCTTGACCGGGATAAATACCGGCATTTTGTTTCCCGCGGAAAAGATATGGCGGAGTGCATTGATATCGAAAAAGATGTCCGTCCGCTTGCTCTTAGATCCATAGAATACGGATGCAGAACAGTACTGATCAAATGCGGAGTCAGGGGAATGTTCTATCTTACATCTGACAGTGAGGCAATATCAGGGATCGGGTGCAGACTGAAAATCGACATAAACAAGTGGAGCAATAAGTCCGGGTTGCAGAAATGCTATAAGGCGGATGAAGTCCGGTCCGGAACGGGCGCCGGAGATACAAGTATAGCTGCCTTTCTTGCTGCCGTGATGAAAGGCTATGAACCTGCCAGATGTGTATCGCTTGCCTGTGCGGAAGGTGCCTGTTGTGTGACATCCTACGATGCACTTGGAGGATTGCAGACTTTGGATGAACTTGAAGAGAGGATAGCAAACGGCTGGGATCTGATGGAGGATATGTAATGCTTGTAAATATGCGCGAAATGCTTAAGTCAGCTGAAAAAGAAGGCTATGGTATCGGTTTTTTCAATGCTGTTAATGTTGAAATGGCAAGAGCTGTGATCGAAACGGCAGAAGAGATGAATTCTCCCGTTATCATAGGAACCGCGGAAATACTGCTTCCGATGATGGAACTGCAAAATGTGGCAGATTATCTGATCCCAATGGCCGGCAGAGCTTCCGTGCCGGTATGTGTGCATTATGACCACGGCCTGACATATGACAGATGCATGGAAGCACTGGCTCTGGGCTTTACTTCCATAATGTATGACTGTTCGACTCTTTCATACGAAGAAAACGTCAGAAGAGTATCCGAAATGGTAAGCATATGTCATGAGAAGGATGTGACCGTGGAAGGTGAGCTCGGTCATGTGGGAGATAATGAAGGGCCCGGGAGGATTCTTAAGCCTGAGGATCTCTTTACCGATCCGGATCAGGCAGTCGACTATGTTTCCCGGACAGGAGTTGATGCTCTGGCTGTAGCAGTCGGGAACGCTCACGGGGATTATAAGTTCCCACCCAAACTTGATTTTGACCGGATCAGGACCATCTCCGAGCGCACAGGGGTTCCGCTTGTCCTACACGGGGGAAGCGGACTGGCTGATGATGACTTCAGGCGGGCTGTCAGGGAAGGTGTCAGAAAGATCAATATTTTCACGGATCTGGACAAGGCCGGCAAGAAGGGCGCAGAGGAAGCCATCAGTAATGGGGTCTCTGCTCTGAGCGGTATAATGGCTTATGAGATCGATGCCATGAAGGCGGTGGTTAAGGAAAAGATATCCTTGTTCAGAGGCGGATATTGAAGGGGAATGTAAATGAACATAAGAACAGAAGAGTTTTATATCGACAGTGACGGGATCCGTCTTCATGCGAAGCTGGACTTCCCGGAAGGTGTGGAAAAGGGACCGCTGTGCATACTGATACACGGATTCACCGGTCATATGGAGGAAGAGCACATCATAGCCGCGCAGAAAGCCATAAATGAGGCAGGGGTTATAGTCCTGAGAGCAGAGATGTATGGTCATGGCGGGAGCGACGGAAGGTTTAAGGATCATACATTGTACAAATGGGTTACCAATGCACTTTCTGTTGTAGAGTATGCCAGGAATCTGGACTACGTAACAGATCTGTATCTTTGCGGACATTCGCAGGGAGGGCTGCTTACCATGCTCATCGGAGGCATGTGTCCTGATGATTTCAAAGCGATAATCCCCCTTTCTCCGGCCTGGATGATACCGGAAGATGCTAGAAAAGGTTCGGTACTGGGGACATCGTTTGATCCGCAGCATATTCCGGAAGTGATAGTATCCACGGATGATTGGGAGCTTGGCGGCGATTATATTCGTGTGGCGCAGACCATACACGTGGAAGATGAGATAGCCAGATATAACGGTCCTGTCCTGATCATACACGGTGATGATGATGAAGCCGTACCTTATTCGATCGCGCCCAAGGCGGCCGGATTATACAAAAACGCGAAACTGATAACCATAGCAGGAGACGATCATTGCTATACGAGACATCTGGATCAGGTAACGGAAGCCTTGACCTCATTTTTTCAAAAATAAACCTTATCGGAGGCACTTATAAAAATGGAACTATATGACGGAAGACCGCAGGATATGACAGGCAGACTGCCGAGAGAAGTGCGTACATATGATTATCTTGATGATCTGGGGATCAAATATCAGCGGACAGATCATGAGGCAGCCGACAATATGGAAGCCTGTAATGAGATAGATGCGATACTCGGCGTGGTGATCTGTAAGAATCTGTTCCTGTGTAATCGTCAGAAGACCAGTTTTTATCTGTTGATGATGCCGGGAGACAAGAAGTTTAAGACTAAGGAACTGTCGGCACAGATAGGTTCCTCAAGGCTGTCGTTTGCGGATCCTGAAGACATGCTTAAGTACCTGGACATAGAACCTGGAGCAGTGAGTATCATGGGACTGATGAATGATAAGGATCATCAGGTACATCTGCTGATAGATGAGGATGTGCTTGAGGGAGATTATCTGGGATGTCATCCTTGTGTATGTACATCAAGTCTGAAGATGAAAACATCCGATGTAGTGGAGAGATTCCTGCCGTCAACCGGACATACATTTCAGGTTGTACATCTGGTTGGAGAAGACTAAGACAGTCAGGTATAATAATGAGTGAAGTTAAGCGTGAATGGTCGATGGCAAAAGACCGCCTCGTATCAGCCATTAAACATCTGGGTTTTCCCGCAGCACTTGGTGAACAGATAGCGGTGCAGCTCGGAAGCCCAAAGGCAATGGAAAGAATGCTGGCATATTTAAACTATGTTAAGCCACGAAGTGAAGAACTGATAGTGGATGAGATGCTGGCCATATGCAGTGATATAGATGCCTGGAAAGCCAAAAAGGCAGCCGAAGAAGCCAATGTCAGGTACAATGAGATATTGTACTACGGACTTGGGAATGACGAAGAGGAATAGAAAACAGCAGTTGATCTTTGATAAAACGGGAGGGAAGTCATGATTTATAAAGATTTTCAGGGATTGAAACTGTCGGCACTTGGCCTGGGAAATATGAGATTACCGGTCATAAACGGTGATGACAGCCGAATAGACAAGGAAGCTGTCCGTGAGATGGTGAAATACTGCATGGATTCCGGTATCAATTACTATGATACTGCATATGGATACCATGGCGGCAACTCTGAGCTGGTAGTAGGAGAATTACTGGAGAGTTATGACCGGAACAGTTTTTATCTGGCCAATAAGTTCCCCGGATATGATCTCTCCAATATGCCGAAGGTAAAGGAAATCTTCGAAGAGCAGCTGAAGAAGTGCCGTGTGGATTATTTTGACTTCTATATGTTTCACAATGTATGTGAAATGAACATAAACCAGTATCTGGATCCGAAGTACGGTATTTTTGATTATCTGATCGAGCAGAAGAAGAACGGCCGGATAAAGCATCTGGGTTTCTCGGCGCATGGAGATATCGAATGCATGACGAGGTTTTTGGATGCATATGGCAGGGACATGGAGTTTTGCCAGATCGAGCTTAATTATTTTGACTATAAGTTCCAGGATGCAAAAGGCAAGGTGGATCTTTTGCGTAAATGGAATATCCCCGTATGGGTAATGGAACCGGTCAGAGGCGGACAGCTTGCCACACTTTCGGAAGAGGATGCGGCTAAGCTTAAAGAGGCGAGACCGGACGAAGGTATTCCGGCATGGGCTTTCAGATTTCTTCAGAGCATTCCGGAAGTGACGGTTATTCTTTCGGGCATGTCCGATATGGATCAGGTTAAGGCAAATATCAGTACGTTTGAAGAATCCAAACCGTTAAATGAGAGAGAAATGTCACTGATACTGGGAATTGCGGATGAAATGATAAGCAGGACCACGGTACCGTGTACAGGTTGCCATTACTGTGTATCTCATTGCCCTAAGGGGCTTGATATCCCGTTCCTGCTTAAACTGTACAATGAAGCGGTGGTTGCAGGGTCAGGGGATTTCATAGCGCCTATGGCTCTGGCTTCAATAGATGCAGATAAACAGCCTGAATGCTGTATATCCTGTCACAGCTGTGAGAAAGTATGCCCTCAGACTATACATATTCCCGAACATTTGAGCAGATTTGCCGCAAGAATGGGTAGATGATGAGGGGTAAGGAGGATACTTATGAGCCTGATAATGCTGGTAGATGATGATGCGGACATGATTAAGCTGACCGAACGGTGGATAGTTAAGGCCGGTCATGAAACCATATGCGCCACGTCCGGTCCGGAAGCACTGGATATGCTTAAAGCTGCAAAGCCTGATCTGATCGTGCTTGATTATGCCATGTCCGGGATGGACGGCCCCGCAGTGTTTCGGGCACTTGCAGCTGACGATGCCACAAAAGATATCCCGGTCATATTCAGGACCGGAATAGAAGACAGTGAGTCGGAGACGATTCTTAAAGAACTGTCTCCTGCGGGTGTGATATCCAAGGCGGAAGGGAGGACCGGATTACTCCGTATCATCAATGACGTGATGAAGCGACATCCTGAAAAGTGATTCCGCAAAAAACCTGTCTATCGAATCGAGAAGAGAATCTTTAGATAGGGTTTTTAAGAGATATCCGTCAGGCTTATAGTGAAGAATGCTGTAGACATGATCCCTGTCATTTTTTCCTGTGAGGAATATGATGGGGATCATCCGTGTTTCTGGATCGTTCCGGAGTTTTCCCATCAGTTCGTATCCATCCATTTCCGGCATTTCGTAATCCAGAAGTATCAGGTCGGGTTTAACCATCGACAGCCCGCTCATCATCTCATTTGCACCGGTGAAGCCTGACACACTGTAATGAGGTGCAAGCCATCTCTCGATCACAGATCTGTAATCCGGATCGTCGTCAACAACGAAGATCGTTTTTACACGATGGTAATCACTGAGGAGCTCGGAATAGTACTCCATATCATCCAGGAATCCGGCAGGTTCCACCGGCCTCGGGTATGTATGGGTGACTCTTCCGGCACCTTTTGATTCCATAGCCAGCTCTATATCATTTACATCGCCGGTCAGGCACAGAAGCTTGGAATCGTCCTGACAGAGCTCCCCCAGCAGATTCATCGTAATGCTGATGTGTGAATCATCATATGTTTCGGGATAGTATATGATAATATCGGTATCAAATCTGTGGTTGATGATCGCGTCGGGACTGTCCGGGACCGAAACAACGTTAAATCCGCCGTCACTCAGGTTTTTCTCGATTCCTTTTGCGACTATTCCCTGGCTTGATTTGATGAAGAGTACGGACCGGCTGTGATCTGCGGCAACCATCTCTTTCGGAGTCTCTTTGGCCTGATCAGCCGCATCAGTCATGATCTGCCGGATATCTTCATCCTCCATCAGCGGCTCAAGAAGCTTATTGAATCGTCTGTACTCTGCGAGCAGCTCGGGAGTCTTTTCATTGATCCGGTTGTAGTCCTTTTTATCGGCACATTTTTCCATCTCGGATGCCATTTCGCTCAGGTTTTTGGCACCGATCAGCAATGACATACTCTTCAAAGAGTGAATTGCCAGCCTGTACATATTCCAATCGTTCTGGTCCTCATAATATGCGATATCGTCAGCCTTGTCGTTTATGGAAGAGCGGAAAACATAGAGCGCATCAACATAGTCCTCGGCACTGCCGCATCCTCTGATACCCGCATTCAAGTCGATATGAGGTACTATCTTCAGCCATAGAGGAAGCTTATCAAGTTCATCCTTTACCGCGTTGTCGTCAAGATATACCATTGAATCGCTGCCGGGATCCGAACCGGTACCCGCATCCGGACCGCCGTCTTCGCCGGACCCGGACGTATCATTCAGCTGTGGAAGATATGTAAGGATGAGCTCCGAGAGCTGTTCGGGAGTTACGGGTTTGATCAGTACATCCGCAAATCCCGCAGCTTTATAGAGATTGATATTATCGCGGCCTTCTTCCACGGTGTGGCAGATGACCGGTATACTCCTGCCCTGCTCCTTAAATATCTCTTTCATCCGGATGAGAGTGTCCACTCCATCCAGACCAGGCATACGGTGATCCAGCAGGATCAGGTCATAGTCGTTGCTGCGGACCATATCCAGACCGGCATATCCTCCATCGGCCTGATCCGACATTACACCTCTCGATGCAAGAAGCGACGAAAGTATCATCCTGTTGACCGGCAGGTCATCTATGATGAGCACCCGGGATGAGTTTTTTTCCATACTTGATCATTCCTTCTGTTTACATGGACTTTTCAACCAGTTCAGTATACCATTTCAACTCCCGAGGTGTCCACTTTATAGAGGAGTCTTTGCTTAGAGAACAATTGTTTTATTCACGCATATTAAGTATAATTCATAGTGATATCCATATGCGAAGGGAGATGACTTATATGAATTGGGTCGCTGTTGTTGACGACGAGGCTTTTAACAGAAAAACAGTATCCCGTATTCTGAGAAAGCACGATTATATAGTAACCGAACTGGGTTCCGGACAGGAACTGCTGGATTTCCTGCTCGTAAAGGGCAATGTACCCGATCTGATCCTTTTGGACATCTATATGCAGCCGATGGATGGGTTCGAGACCATGAAGCGCCTACAGGCGGAACCCGGTATGGAGCGCAGGATCCCGATCGTTTTTCTGACGGGGGATACCGTTGATGAGACAGAGATGAAGGGGCTGAAGATGGGGGCTGAAGATTTCATCCGTAAACCCATCTACCCGGATGTGCTGCTGCATCGTGTGGAGCGTATCATCGAACTGGACCGGACACACAGATCCATGGCACAGGAGATCGAAGCTCGTTCCGCCGAGTGTGAGAGCCTGTCAAGACATGTTGTTCAGACGCTGGCAGCGGCTATAGATGCAAAGGATACATATACCAACGGACACTCCGACAGAGTGGCGACATATTCCAGGGAGATCGCCAAGAGATACGGATACAGTGAGAAGGAGCAGGACGACATCTATATGATGGGACTGCTCCATGATGTGGGTAAGATAGGTGTGCCGGATGAGATAATCAATAAGACAGGCAGATTGACCGATGAGGAATATGCTGCGATCAAGGTTCACCCCGAGATCGGAGACAGGATCCTGAAGAAGGTGGAAGAAATGCCGAAGCTCTCAATAGGAGCGAGATGGCACCATGAGAGATATGACGGAAAAGGATATCCCGACGGACTTAACGGCGACGAGATACTTGAGGAGGCCAGGATCATTTCGGTAGCCGATGCTTATGATGCCATGACCAGCCACAGGAGTTACAGGGACATATTACCGCAGGAGGTGGTCCGGGCAGAGATAGAGAAGGGCAAGGGTACTCAGTTCGACCCTGTATTTGCCGATATAATGCTCCAGATGATAGATGAAGATAAGGACTATGTGATGCATGAAGACTGATAAAGAACACAGGATCAATCCGATATCAATCGCTGTACTGGGCGGCCTGGTCATCGCAGTCATACTGACGATCGGTACCATCGGCCTCGGCAGAGTTGCAAACAATGATACCAAGTCGGCAGTCAGGAACGTCAGTCTGCTGTACCTAAGCGAACTGGCCGGCCGCAGAGAGCAGGTGGTTTCATCCATACTTGAGGACTACATCAGGGACATGGATGTCGCGGTAGGTATGTTGAATGAGAACGATCTGAGCAGTGTGGAGAATCTCCGCAATTACCAGCTAAGGATAAAGCAGCTCTATGAGCTGGATAAATTCGCATTTATCGACACGAACGGGGTAATATATACATCCAGGGGAACGAGGTCTGATATCGACCAGTATTCTATAGATTATATGAATCTGACCGAGCCCGAGATATCTGTCAAGAATCTTCACAGCAATGATAAAAAAGTCGTTATAGCGCTCCCGATGGATAATCTCGATTTCGAAGGCAATACACTGGTCGTATCCTTCATGGAGATCGATATGGATAATCTGCTCAGGAACGTATCCATTCAATCCAACAACAATACGACCTTCTGTAATATATACACATCGGATGGTATTGCACTGACAAATATGGTCCTGGGGGGTCTTGCGAGCGAGGACAACCTTCTCGAGGCCATGAAGAATGCGGAATATGAAAAGGGATATTCTTTGGAGAAGCTTGTCCGGGATTTTGGTGAGGGCAGAAGCGGTGAAGTATCCTTTACTTATAACGGGATCGGTGAAACTCTCTATTATGTTCCCGTTCGCGGTACGGAATGGATGCTGACATATCTGATCCGGGAGAGCATAATCAGCGAACAGATCAGCTCAATATCCCGATCGATCATTGCCCGCAGTACCATTCAGTCCGTTCTGACAGCGCTGGTTTTGATCGGCATGTTCACCCTGTTGTTCATACAGCAGAGAAAGGCAGCCAAAAAAGCACTGGAACACGAGGTGTCTGAGACGGAGAACCGTGTCAGACAGCAGGAGCTGGAGGAACAGCTTGCCATGCAGGAAGAGCTGGCCTCGAAAAGCGAGGAACTCGAAGATGCCCTTCAGGCTGCGGAAGAAGCAAACCGTGTCAAATCCGGATTCATATCCAACATGTCACACGAGATCAGAACCCCCATTTCGGCTATCCTGGGAATGAATGAAATGATCCGCAGGGAGAGTGTTGATGAGAATATCCTGTCATATGCGGATAATATCAGTAATGCAGGTGAGAGTCTGCTGGGTATCATCAGTGACATTCTGGATTTCTCCAAGATAGAGGCCGGCAAAATGGAGCTCAGTATAGAAAGCTATTCTCCGACGGAACTGATAGGTGATCTGTATAATCTGATCCGCTTCAGGGCGGAGGCCAAGGGGCTGAAGCTGTCATTCAACATCGATCATGCTATTCCGAAGGGACTGGTCGGAGACGAACTCAGGGTCAAGCAGATCATCACCAACCTGCTGACCAATGCCGTGAAGTATACGGAAAAGGGAGATGTATCTCTGGAAGTCAGGTGTGTTGAGAAAGATACTGAGAGCAACAGGGCGAAGCTTCTGATCACGGTCACAGATACCGGTATCGGCATACGTGCGGAAGAAATGGATAAGCTGTTTGTTCCTTTTGACAGGCTGGATGTTTCCAGGACCAGAAGCATAGAAGGAGCGGGCCTGGGGCTCTCCATAACCAGACAGCTCCTGCATCTGATGGATTCGGAACTGCAGGTGGAGAGCATATATGATCAGGGATCACGCTTCTATTTCAGTATATGGCAGGGCATATCCGATCCAGAAGAGATAGGAGATTACAAGCCTTCAAGTGCTTCGAAGGTCAGAAGAAACACAAGAGACGGCAAGAGGTACTTTACCGCGCCCGGCAGGCATATTCTCGTAGTGGATGACATGCCGATGAATCTTCAGGTGATGACCGGATTGCTCAAGCGCAGTGAAATGATCATAGATCCCGCTTCGGGCGGTGAAGATTGTATCTATAAGTTCGGTGAGAACGATTATGATCTTGTATTCCTGGACTATCGTATGCCCGGGATGGACGGGATAGAAACTTTTCACAGATTAAAAGACAGATATCCGGATAAGGTTGCCAGGACTCCCATCATAGCCCTGACCGCCAGCGCTATCCTTGGGGATAAGGAGAGGCTGCTCAATGAAGGTTTCGCGGCTTACCTTTCTAAGCCCGTGGTTATTGCCGATATGGAGGAGACGATGAGCAGATTCCTGGGTGATATTCCGGAGGAAAGCATGCCTGCAGCGTCAGACATTTCCGAGGAGGTTCAGCCGGTTTCGCAGGACATCACTCCGGATGATACAGATGAGATCCCGCAGGTCATTCGTGACATGGAGGAACTGGATCCCGGGAAGGGCTTGGAATTCTGCGGTGATGTGGAGGATTATGTTTTTGCACTGCAGACCTATGCGGAATCCGTGGAGGACAAGGCAGCGGCACTTGAAGAAGCCCTGAAAGATGACCGTACGGATGACTATGTTCTGATCGTTCATTCATTAAAAAGCATGTCCAAGTCCATCGGAGCTCTGCATCTCTATGAGATGGCGAGGGATCTGGAGGCGGCCGGAAGAGAAGGCAGGACCGACACGATAAAAGCCGGTACGGAGGCCTTTGTCAGTGAATACAGAACACTGGGCGCAAAACTCAGTAAAGAACTTTTATGAAGGAGATTACCTGCGAGGAATTAAATAAGCTTCCCAAGGATTCCTATGCATTGGTGGATATCAGAGATGAGGGACTCAGAGACTATGGCATGATCCCCGGCTCGACGGCACTCGGATTGGAGAGTCCGGATGAAGAGATAAGCGGCAGGATAGCAAAGATACCTGACCATAAGAAACTGATCTTTTACTGTGAGATAGGCAGAAAGACCAGAGAAATGGATGCGGATGAACTGTTTCCCGGACGTGATTGCTACAGTCTGGAGGGCGGTTATATCGGATATGTCAGGTATTCGATGGCGAACGGAAGCGATTCCGGAGAAAAGCAGAAAAAAGCGGAAGAAAGCATACAAAAGAAATACCATAAGCAACTCTTTACCCCTTTTGCAAAAGCATGCAAGACATACAAACTGATAGAAGAGGGTGACCGTATAGCCGTATGTATCTCGGGTGGCAAAGATTCGATGCTCATGGCCAAACTGTTTCAGGAGATACAGAAGCACAGACAGTGTAACTTCGAGCTTAAATATCTGGTCATGGATCCCGGCTATAATCCGGATAACAGAGCTCTCATAGAGAGCAACGCAAAGAGCCTTGGGATACCGGTCACCATATTTGAGAGCGATATATTTGATGCAGTGGATAACATAGAGAAGAATCCCTGCTATATATGCGCCAGAATGCGCAGAGGATATCTGTACAGCAAAGCAAAGGAACTGGGGTGTAACAAGATCGCCCTGGGACATCATTATGATGATGTGATAGAAACGATACTGATGGGCATGCTGCAGGGAGCACAGATACAGACCATGATGCCCAAGCTGCACAGTACCAATTTCGAGGGTATGGAACTCATCCGCCCAATGTATCTGGTCAGGGAAAGCGATATCTGCGCATGGCGTGACTATAATGGTCTGCACTTTCTCCAGTGCGCATGTCATTTCACCGATACTTGTTCAACCTGTCATGAAGATGGTACTACATCTTCTAAACGGCTGGAGACCAAGAAACTTATAGCCTCACTGAAAAAAAACAATCCCTATATCGAATCCAATATATTCAAGAGTGTTGAAAACGTAAATCTGGACACCGTTATTGCATATAAAAAGGACGGGATGCGTCATCATTTCCTGGATGAATACTAAGCGATCGTTTTGATCATATCTTCTGGCAGACAGGCTCTGTCATCGATATAGTAATCACAGGTTATCTTTCTTGAATTATTCCCGTATAAAGACACGATCTCCGGGAGATTATCATTTATGGCATCAAATTCCAGACCGTATTCCTTACACCATGAAATAGCATTTTCCAGCGGATCACCTGCACGGCAGGTCCATAAAATGAGCTTATTCCCCTGCTTCTTCCATTCCTTCAGATAGGATATCAGGACAGAGTTCGGATCGCCAAGCTCCGGCCAGTTACTGAAGCATAGTGTGCCATCGAAATCAACAGCGATAATCTTAAAATCGATCATACCCAAACCTCCTGTCTTTTTGTACTATAATCATAGAACAGATGTTCGCATTTTGCAACCGCAAGATGTGGTGCCGGGGCATGCTCAGAACACATGTTCTGGTCCTGCGTTGAAATTATTTTCCCAAACACTTGAAATAATCATCGTATAAAGGTCATAATCTGATATATGTATACAGAATCGTTTTCAAGAACACAGTTATTGTATGGAAAAGAAGCAATGGAGAAACTTGCTTCTTCACGTGTTGCCGTATTCGGGATTGGCGGAGTAGGCGGATATGTGGTCGAGGCTCTTGCAAGAAGCGGAATAGGGGCTCTGGACCTGATAGACAACGATAAAGTCTGTCTTACGAATATTAATCGCCAGATAATCGCTACGACAAAAACCATCGGGCATTATAAGGTGGATGCGGCGGAAGAACGTGTACATGACATAAACCCCGACTGTAAGGTCAGAACATATAAAACCTTCGTTCTGCCCGAAACACAGGATCAGTTCGATTTTCACGATTATGACTATGTGGTAGATGCGATCGACACCGTTACCGGGAAACTTGCGATCATCGAGAAAGCAAAGCAGGCGAATGTTCCGGTCATATCCTCCATGGGGGCGGGTAATAAAGTGCATGCCACCGGTTTCGAGGTCGCCGATATCTATCAGACATCCGAGTGTCCCCTTTCAAAAGTGATGAGACACGAATGCAGGAAGCGGGGAATAGAATCACTTAAGGTTGTTTATTCAAAGGAAAAACCTGTGAAACCGCTTGAGAACATATCGGAAAAAGAACATATACAACGAAGATCTGTTCCGGGCTCAACTGCATTCGTACCTTCTGTAGCCGGGCTGATCATAGCCGGTGAAGTCATTAACGATATTACCGGGAGCTGATAACTATATCATTGGCGGTACTGCTTGGTTCATGATACTATATGATATATGACGACACCCAGAATCGGGGTTTGCTGATCATCAACTGAAGGGATGAAGACACATGGACGCTAATGGTTTAAGCCCGGAACAACAGGCTTTACTTGCAAGTATTATGGGAAAATCACCACAGGCCGGCGGTGGGGCTGCATTCAGCGCAGCCAGTGTTATTCCTGCTCCTGCAGTGTCTCCTTCACCTGCAGCTGCACCTGCTCCTGTCCCTGCTGATCCCGGACGGATGCTTTCTCAGGCAGAGATCGATGCTCTTATCGCATCGATGACCTGATAAAAGAGACATACAATGATAGTTCATTACGCGGTAGTATCAACATGGTGCTACTGCTTTTTTGTCGGATAACAGGGTTATGCACCCGAAAAACAGCCGTTTGCAACTGCCGGTTGACAGATTGAAAGGTCTGCTTTATGGAATGCAACCGTTCAATATACTATAGTCAGCTTGTTCGAACAGCACAGCAGACACTTTGTTTAGAGAAACTGACACATCCCGGTCAACGTACATAGCAGATGTAAAGTTTCGGAAAGGAAGAATATGATACTCGCAGATAAGATCATCAATGAAAGAAAGAAAAACGGCTGGTCGCAGGAAGAGCTGGCAGATATGCTCGGTGTTTCCAGGCAGTCCGTATCCAAATGGGAGAGTGCGCAGAGCATCCCGGATCTTCAGAAAATCCTGAAAATGGCCGAAGTTTTCAACGTGAGCACCGATTACTTATTAAAAGAGGAGATGGAGCCAGCCTCAAATGAGCCCATCTCTTATAATGAACATCCAGATACCTTCTCCTCTTTAAGAAGAGTATCTATGGAAGAAGCTTCCGAGTATATTGCTCTCAGAAAGGCTGTTCTTCCAAAGGTTGGGTTAGGCGTATTCTTATGTATTACGTGTCCCGTTATCCTCATCATGCTTGCCGGTCTTCAAAGTGCACACGTCATAAATACCAGCGAGAATATCGTTGCTGCAATCGGCCTGCTATTCCTTTTTGCCCATATTGGCACTGCCGTATGGCTCTTTATATCTCAAGGCGGCAAGCTTGGAAAATATGCATTCCTTGAGCAGGAATCATTTGATACGGAATATGGTGTAGACGGCATGGCAAGAGAAAGATTATCTGCTTCAGAGCCCTACAGCACCAGAGCTCTTACCATAGGTGTGCTACTCTGTGTACTGGGATGCGTTCCTCTGGTCATCACATGCGTTCTCCAGGCTCCGAGCGTAGTGATCGTCGCCATGGTAGATTTACTGCTCCTGGCAATAGGCTGTGCCGTATATATGTTCATCGCGGTATGCGGTGTGAACAGTTCGTATAAGATATTGCTCCAGACTGACGATTATACTGCCGAGCAAAAGAAGAAAAACAAGAAACTGGAACCGCTTAGCCGGATCTACTGGCTTTTCATCACTGTGGTATATCTGGCTGTAAGCTTTATTACCGGACGCTGGGATATAACCTGGATCATCTGGGCCGTATCAGGCGTATTATTTGCACTGATCCGCATAATCGGTGAATCACTTATCAATACCCGGGACTAATCGCTAAAACAGCTGTATTATAACAGGTTATTTCGCAATGAAAAGCGTTTATCTGATTATCAGCATATAGTACGCTTAATACATAAAGAGGAGATAAGTCCTCCCAAATGTTATGATCAGTCCCTCCGGCGGGTACAGCCGGGAAAGGAATTGCGTATGTTAACACTTATATGCTGTATGGCTCTTATATGGGCAATCTGGAGAGTGACGTTTGTCGGTATCAGACTTGCCTGGGGAATAACAAAAATCCTGTTTTCCGTCATCTTTCTGCCGGTGATCGTAATCGGGCTCCTGCTCGCAGGACTTGCTTATATAGCATTGCCGGCAGTGATCATCATAGGCCTGATAGCCTTATTTACAGGTAAAGCAGCTGTCTGTGAAAGATATAAATGAATATGCGGGTGAGGGTATAATATGAGCATTCTGATCAAGGACACTACGAAAGAAGAGCGCGAACGCATAGTTGCTGAATCCATTGGTAATATCAACGGAAGCTGTGATGGCTGTATGAGCGGTCTGGCTGATATGTATCAGGATTATATCGATGGCAAACGTGAGATCAGGGATATTAACATGGACTTCAAGGCGCATTATGAGTCCGGTGAGGACAGACCGGTCAGATCAGGATGTGAGTGGGTCACGCACTCTGGCCATTGATAAACATGATGCCTGCAAGTATCACGCCCACAACATAAGTCATGATCTCGACTATTCCGATCACCAAAAAAATCAGGGTACGCCTGCTTCCTTCTTTCAGGGCTTTAGCCGCAAATACCGTCCCTGCTACAGATATCACCAGACAATATCCATAATATTCTCCCTTAATCAAACTTGATTGCCGTTTCACATATCATTATATTACAGTTCATGTAAAAAGAGAGAAAAGAGTATCTTTCCGTTAAATGTTGATTTTCTTCACCAATAGGCCTAAAATGATCATATGAGCCGGATTACCCTGATAAGGAGCCATAAATGAGTCACGAATATCGAAATGAGCTGGATAAGCGAAATAATGACATAATCAATGAACTTCTTATTGGCATGCCGGACTTCATTGAAGATTATTATGATCATTTAGTCGCCAAAGGCCGGTCTACGAATACTATCAAAAGCTACCTGTACGAAGTAAATGTTTTCCTGCGATATGTGGCGACTATAACCAGGAAGGAATCCGTTAAACAGATTCCGGTCACTGATCTCGATAAGATCAGGCTTCCACAGATAGAAAGGTATATTGCAGTATCAGAATCGGGATCTCCGCTTGAAAATACCGCCAAAAGACGGCGTTTATCAGTGATTAAGTCAATATACAAGTATTATTTTGCAACCGGGTCAATATCGACCAATCCGGTCATTCAGCTGGAAGGTGCTAAGATTGAGGAAAAAGAGATAATCAAGCTCAATGAAAACCAGGTTAAAGCATTGGTCGATTGCATAATCAGCCAGAACGGAGTTACAGTGCATTCAAAAGCATATTCTGAAAAACTCGTGTATCGGGATCTGGCTATCATCATGGTGCTGTTAGGCACCGGAATGCGCGTATCTGAGCTTGTGGGATTAAACGTCGGCGATTATGATCTGACTACTCCGGACAACTCATGCTTTCATATAATAAGGAAGGGATCCGATGAAGACGTAGTATATTTTGTCCCGGCCGTCAGATCCGCTGTAAATGACTACCTGACATATACCAGACCAATGTTGACCGATTCAGACGATGAAAACGCTCTGTTTCTGTCAACACAGAAGAAACGAATGGGCGTGAGTTCCGTCGAGAAGATGGTAAAGAAGTACTGCAAGGCCTCCGGTCTCCCATCTAATATATCACCGCACAAACTCAGAGCGACCTTTGCAACTACCGTATATAAACAAACGAAGGACATCTATGCTGTCAAAGATGCCCTCCATCATAAATCTATAGATACTTCCAAACATTACATCGGCGATAAGGAAGAACGTAAGCAGGCCGCGGCCGCGGCGGCCGGAGTTATGTTTAACTAAGCTGCGGAAAAGTTATCCTTTGCGTAATACGTAATGCTCAACCCGTATATCCCCTGACGGTCCTAAGAACTCCTCCAAGATATGCCCCGCCAAACAGATTCAGATGATTTAAAAGATGATACAGGTTATAGATATCCCGTCTGTCCGAATATCCCGGTGCAAACGGATACTCCGCCTTGTATGCTTCATAGAAATCCGATGAAAAACCGCCAAATAACTCTGTCATGGCTATGTCTGCTTCAGCGTGTCCTACATACACTGCAGGATCTATAAGGACAGGTTCTCCGTTCTCTCCAACCATAAAGTTTCCACCCCAGAGATCGCCATGAATAAGCGATGGATGCTCAGGTTCTGTGAGGAGGTCATCCAATCTGTCTAACAGTTTACCGATACGGCTTCGATCAGACTCATCAAAGCAATCCCATGCCATACGGAACTGAACTTCCAACCGTCTGGTACGGAAGAATTCAATCCATGTATCGCGTGGAGAATTGATCTGCCGGGTGGCTCCGATATAGTTATCGGCCAAAAAGCCAAAACGCCCGTCTGATACATATGCCGACGGATCTGCGCGATGCATGTCAGCCAGCTGCCTGCCAAACTTTTCAAAGAAACCGCTGGTTTTAAAACCGTTTTCGACATACTCAAGTATGAGAAATAAAGAGTCTCCCTCTCTGCCGGTATCCAGAACATGCACCGTCCTTATGGTCCCGGTAGACTCCATCGCCTTAAGGCCTTCCGCTTCCGCTGTAAAGAAATCAGCCGGTTTGCCTGAGTTTTTCTTGATGAAGACCCTTTCCCCATTAGAAAGAGAATATAGGCAGGATTCATTAGTGTCACCACCATATACATGTGTCTGGCCAACAACAGTGACATCCGGTCCATATATATTCTTAATGGATTCTGCGACTGATCTGCTCACTCAGAAATTGCTTCCGTTCCATCCCCAGTCAGATGACCCGTAATACCTGATATACATATGGTCAGGAGCAACTCCCAGAGTATCCCCGTATACCTTAGTCAGTTCTGCAGTCATTCGGTCGTATACATCAGAGGATGCAGTTCCAAATGTCTTTACATCCACAAATGCTATCGGAGCTGAGTCATCTCCCCGGAAATACATCGGGATATCACCTTCGATAGCCAGCATAAGCCAGTTTTCACTCTTACCGGGTATGATTGAAATGGCCTGTCCAAGTGCTTCCTTGATCTTAGTTTCTGCTTCTTTGGATACGGTTACGTTTGTCTTTGTCTCAATAAACGGCATAACTTCATCCTCCTCTACTCTTCTTTGGATTTATTAAGTGCATATCCGCATAGTCCGCCTATGATGCCTCCGACTATGTGGGAAAGATTGGATATATTATCCCGGATCACCAGACCTTCAAATATCTGCTGGCCAATAAAGAACACTGCTACAAGAATAAACGTCAGCGGGATCTCGCCTTCCCTGAACCTGGTAAAAGATGAAAGTATTATAAAGGCAAATACGACCCCACTGGCCCCGCAAAGGGCAACATTCGGAAACAGTATGGCATTTAGCACACTGGTAACCAATGCAGTGATCGCAACCACCAGAGCCAGCGTCCGTGATGAATACTTTTCTTCAAGCAACGGGCCTAACAAGAGCAGATAGCTCATATTCCCTATGAGATGTGACCAATCCGCATGACCGAATATGTGAGTGAATGACCTGACCCAAGTTCCCGGCGATGCTATTGGCGCGCGATATGTCATGAAGTACTCCTGACCGATACTGCCGTCGGTCAGATAGCTTAACAGCGTGGCAAAAAAGCTGATACCCACTATACATAGCGTTACGGGCGCATTAAACGTGATTCTCAAGTGTTTCATATGATCTGTACCGGGAAATACATGCGGAGTGAATGATCATCAAGCTTTTCCCCTATCATTATAAGAACATCCTGAGCCTCCCCGCAATCGCAGATATCTACAGCCTCTCTGGTAGCATTGATCTGTACCCACCGGCCTTCGGTGGTATGCATATATCCTTTGATACGGAATACTCCCACGCAGGAAGGATCCCCAAACAGATCGTCAATCCGTTCTCTCAGTTCTCTTTCGGGGAGCTCCAGATGATAACAGAATCGTGATGAGAAATATCCGGACTCGATAACCTGTTGCTTCACAAAGCTGTCATGCACATAACCGCATTCTGCAAGACCCTCGATGTCATTTGCGGAAAGATCATCCCAGTTCCGGCATTCCACATCTCCTTCAAGAGAAAAACGTCTTTTACTGCCGATCTTCTCCATCGCCACATTTATGTGAGCGATTACTTTCTCCTGACGGGATACATCATACAGTTGCGTACGGCTCAGTATCAGGCGGCCTGCGCAGGCACATTGAGATGCAAGCAGATAATCGGATTCATCTGACAGCACATCCGGAAGCCCCGTGTCAACAATCGTAAGAACACTCCCCATCTCATACCAGGTGTCTAACGGTTCCTCATAGAGCAGATCAAAAAGCTCGTCTACGTCAAAGATACCTGACGGTTCAACGATGATCCTCTCATAGCCGTTCATCGCCATTGCTATCAGTTTGGTACGCATTCTGCGCTGATGTGACTCCTGCCCGTCTCCGCCTACGATCATTTCCATACCGCAGTTTTCTCCCAAAAGATCCTGCAGGAGAACCCTGTCCACATTGATCGCGCCGAAATCATTCTCCAGTATGCAGATACGCTTGCCTGCATCGAGGAAGCTGCGGGCATAATGTCTTATGAACGTTGTTTTACCGGAACCTAAGAAACCGGTGATCAGATCAATCTTAATCATTGTGTCAAAATGTTGTCCTTACCTTATTTCAAATCACCATTTTCAATGTGTTCTTTGATTATTCTGTCCGTGAGTTCAAACAGGATCTCAGAGCCTTCCTTTGTTTTGCTTTGACGGCCATAGACCTGTTCTGCATACACACCGTGTTCCCGCCAGTCAGATCCCCCGTTGCTGTGATTAAGCAGCAGTGGCTGGAAATTATCCATAGAATGAGCATATTTCGCCTCAGGGGTCTCGTTTGCTTCAAATTCATCAAATACAGCAGTCAGCTCTTCCTTCTGGTCATCCGGTAGCAGCGAAAAAATACGCTCTTTTGCAGCTTCTTCCCTGGCATGTTGTGTCTTTAATGCATCTTCATCATATGCATAGGTATCTCCGGCATCTATCTCTACCACGTCATGAAGCAGGCACATAAGCATTACCCTTGAAATGTCTACTGCTTCATTGGAATACTCCCGTAGTACATAGGCCATAAGCGCCATATGCCATGCATGTTCCGCATCATTCTCGTTTCTTCCGTGCCCCGAGAGATGCGTCTGCCGGAAAATATTTTTTTCTTTATCCAGCTCCAGAGCAAAGTCAAGCTGTTGTTTCAGACGCTGATCCATACTTTTCACTCTTTCTTTACTCCCCTTTTTCTTAGTCGTCATGACCGGATAAAGCCCTCATCCGATTCCGGCATTTCATCCGTAATAAATCTTTCCACCTTCATGTGCAGATCATACTTCTCCCGTAACTTCATAATGGTATTCATCATCGGGGAAGCATGATGTACATCTATGGCATCCTGGTCAGTCCATGCATCGATCAGAAGCACAGTCTCCGGATCATTCATTGGAAAGAAATACTCATATCTGATATTCCCTTTTTCGGAACGTATCTTATCAGCCGTTCCGCTCGATTCCATCTCCTCCGCAAATTTGCGTGCATTTCCGTTTTGTCCCGTATAATACAGATTAACTGCTATCATCTCATCCTGCCTCTCATATAATTATCTGTTCGGTCTTCAGGTCGCAGTAATACCGGCCTTTTACGGCTGTAAACTTAAGGACACAGTAATCCGGGTCGGTGACACCGTTTTTATAAAACATGGTATCGCCTTTTCTCCATATCATATCCTTGACAGCCTGGTCGGTCAGGACCTCCATAGTACCTTTCAGCATAACACCTTCATACTTTATCAGTCCCTTGTGATAGAAATATATGCTTGCATTTGGATTGTTCTGATACTGCTTAACCCTCATTGATGATGTATTCGTGGAAAAGTAGAACTCTTTCAGACCTTCCCGTTTTCTGGGACGGAGCATCGCTTTAACATTCGGAAAACCATCACTGTCTACAGAGCATATAAAGCTGACTTTCTGCCTGTCTATGAATTGCATGATCGAGTTTTTATCCATATCGCTTAACTCCTTTTCAGACGCGGAAACATTGGTAAAATGTTTTATTCGGGAGGGATAATACTCATGATCCCACTGCCACTCCATGTCAGGAAAGTTTTATATCCGAGTTTCGAATACCATCCTGTTTCATAGGTGTAGTGTATGTAACTGTGATCAAACAGTTCCTCACGCAGGATCCGTGTGACATTCCTTACCATGGTAAGTCCGATGCCACGGTTACGGTATTCGGGAACCGTTCCGACACAACCGGGGCCGCCTATCTTCCACTTCACTCCGTCAACCGTATGTTCACCGAAATCTTCGATCATACAGAAAGATGCGATCCCTCCGTTTACATACCCGCAATAAACCCTTGAACGCCCATCGAAAAACTGTACCCAGTGAGGAACGACAGATCTGACTGCTTCTATAAGAGTCTCCATGTTTCCTTCATAGTATCCGAATGATATTTCATCATTAAATGATTTCTCATAGACTCCTTCGTCAAACTCCCGGAGATTTATAAGCATCTCTGATGCCGGCTCACTGTCCGAAACGGCTTTAACATAATCGCGGTCGAAATACCCCGGGTGCATCTCATTGAATAAAGCGGCATAAGCTGATTCTTTCATATATTTCATATTATTACCTTAAACAGTTTCTTACCGCAGTCTTGTATTCGCTGCCGTTACGTGATTTGCGGATGGCCTTAAGCTGTTTTTCATTCCCGGGAAACGAAACAGCCATAAAATTCCACAGATCCTTCATCTTTACGATAGCCGTTCCTTCGGACAGTTCTCGTTCATATTCCTCATATAATTCTTCCAGAAAGCCCAGCAGATTCTTCTTTTCCTCTTCCGAAAAAGGAGTTTCTCCTGCATCGTCTCCCAGCCAGATCCTCTTCGGCAAAAAGGGATCTGTCAAAAGACCCCGGCCGAGCATGATGCCTGAAAGCCCCGGAAAACCACGGTAAACCATCCTCACATCCTCTGTGTTCCTCAGATCTCCGTTATATACAAGCTTATCATGAGATATCCTGTCGTAAAAGACTCTGAACGCATCCTTATTCGGCACATTTTTATAAAAATCATCTCTTATTCTGGGATGAACTATGACCCTAGCAAACGGATACATCGCATATATATCCGCAATGTCCTCCGCCTCTGAGTAAAACGAAACTCCTACTCTTGTCTTTATGGATATCTCCGGGAGATCCCCGTTTTCTTTTGCTGTAAATACCTCATCCAGAAATGAACGTAAAGCACGGGTATCTTCTAGCATTCCCGCGCCTTTTCTCTTCGTTGTAACAGTGGCCGAAGGGCATCCCGCATTCAGATTAACCTCTCTGAATCCTGCTGATTTAAACACACGTGCCGCCCAGATGAAGTGCTCGGCTTTGTCAGTCAGGATCTGCGGGATCAGATCCTGCGAACACACTTCTGTTTCCTTCTTCTCCCGGGTCTTGAACTTATGTGTCCTGTTGGCAACAAGAAAAGGGGTGTACATTCTGTCTATCCCCTCAAACCACTTCCTGTACACCCTTCTATATACTGCTGTTGTGATACCCTCCATCGGTGCCATCTCAACCGATACGGAAGGTTTTTCTGTTAATATATCATTCATAATGTTTCCCGGTATTATTCATATCATCTGCTGTTTACATTGCGAATGTATTCCTCTTTGGGTATCATCGGGGTTTCAAGACCTTCGATCGTTTCCTGAGAAAGGCTAAATGAAGAAGCATACTCTTCTCCTGCTTTTTCAAATCTGTCCAGGAGAGGATCCGCCACCGGAGCCGCCTCCGGGATATTCAGCAAAGGTGTTTCCGGTATGCACAGCATATCAGGGCCTCCGAAGCACACGTTGCACATTGCCTTCAGCCCGTCAAAATTTCCTTCCCAGTCAGGGAACCCGCATCCGCAGATCACAAGCGTATGAATCTTTGAAAAATCTGCTAAAGCCTCATGACGGACCGTTCCGTCCTTCTCCTGTACCATATTCATCTTTACCAGCGGAATGGTTCTGTCCAAAACCGCTTTCAGATGTGAAGGCATGCCATAGCAGTATAACGGAAAACTCCAGATGATCAGATCCGCCTGCCGGTACAGATCAAGTATATCGTTCTGATCATCATCGATCACGCAATGTCCGTCCATGCGTGCCCAGCAGCCGAAGCACCCTCTGCAGGGTGCTATCTTTTTGTCGATCACATTTATCACGTTTATCTCATGCTGCCCATCCCTGTTTAATCCCTTCAAAAACCTTTCCGTCATGCGAAAGGTATCACTCTTCTTTTTGGGACTTCCGTTTAAGACCAGTACTTTCATCTTTCTCATTTTTCCTTCACTTTTTCAGTTTATTGACCATATTTGCCAGGGACAGGAAGCTTTCAGACTTGACTACAGCTATCCCCTGGGCATCATCTCCAAGGACCACCAGCTGGTCCCCGGGAGATATATCAAACAGTTCCTGGCCTTCGCGGGAATGACAATCTGTCCTTTGTCACCGACAGTGACCATCCCAAACAAATGCTTTCCCTTCGGAGGAACCGCCAGCCCCAGATTATCTTCGGGCTCGTAATTGGCCAGATCATCCAGCGACACCCCGAAGATGTCGGCAAGCTGTTTGCATTTATCCAGATCCGGAATACTGTCTCCTGCTTCCCATTTGGCCACGGACTGTCTGGTCACGCCGAGCTTTTCCGCGATATCCTCCTGCGTCATCTGTAATATTTTGCGCATCTGAACCAGATTATCCTTGAACATTTACGTTCTCCTTTTTCTTCTTTATTCCCAGAACCGCCCATCTGAAAAAAGGGATCCTTGAAATAACGGCATACAGGCCGTAACCGAATGCAAATCCCGCCAGAAGACTCAATATGTAACATGCCGGTGCCGGAAGCAATCCGGGTTTGGCAATTATCAAAGCAACGGATGATATTCCCAGGTAATGGAACACATAGAGCCCGAAACTGTGAGAGGACATCCACTTCGTAAATGCATTTGCGCGATCGCCAAAGCGTGCAAATCCCGAAAGCATGGCAAGCGATCCCACATAAGCATCAAGTGCATACAGGAAACCTCTGTTGATCGGTTTATCTGCATAGTTTTCTCCGAAATACATGACGGTAAAAGCAATGCATAAGACCACGGCAAAGATGATAAGAGGCACTGCTATCCTCTTCAGCTTTTCCACCACTTCATCATTTGAGAAAACATAATACCCGAGAATGAAAAACACGAAGTATAATGCGATCCTGTAGACGGAAACGATAGGCATATTAAGGATCTGAGACGCACCCCAGATTGGGAATATAAAAAGTGCCATCAGCCACAGGGGAGTTTTCGCTCCGGCCGCCGTGAGTCTGCCTTTCTCGATCTTTCTGACGAGCACGAGCACCACGCAATATGCCCACAGAAGATGCATAAACCAGAGCACGCCGCTGCCGGATGCGACCATTATCAGGAAGATTACAGGCTTCGGGACACCTTCGCTTACCAGCCCGTCAAAGCCTCCTCCCAGAGACATGCTCACATATCCCTGAATGAACTGAAAGAAGAAAAGCCCTATCGTTGACGGAACCAGAAGTTTTAATGTTCTGGACTTAATGAATTCCCTGTCCGAATGTGAATCAAGATATAATCTGGCACTGATACCCGAAACCAGGAACAGTACCGGCATAAACCAGGGATAGACCAGATACATGAATGCATCGTAGTACTGGACCGGCAGATCAGTGATCCTGCCTAAGCCCCCGAGTACCCCCTCAGCGTTATACATGTAGAATACATGATAGATCACAACGATGATAACGGTGATCCACCTGATGTTGTCCAAATAGTGTTTTCTCATATTTTTCGCACCTCCGCAATTATTATTAACATAATAATATGCGTGCGACCTCCGGCAGTCCACCAATCAAACTTAACATTTTCCGACAGATCATGTCAGTTTTGGTTGCTTATGCTACTGCAGTAGGTATTAAAAACGGGAACGCCACGCCGAAGCCATAATATATGCAGCCTGCGCTTCCGCAGAAGTCCCCTGGATAATGAAGTCCGGACACCCGCTCACTTCCCTGATGATCCCGTAATCATCGATCTTACCGGAGACTGTTTCGTATGCACGATCTGCGTTTTCTTTGTATGATCCTGAAACATATCCATTCAGAATCCCCCTATATACCGATGCGGCCATCATCATTGCAGAGGTTCCGTCTGTAAAGGAATCCTCGTCATCAAGAATATCCCTAAATCTCCCGTCCGGCAGTTGAAATCTCATAAACGTCTCAAGAATCCCATTGAAAAACGGCTCCAGTTCGGCACATATATCCTCTCTTCCTTTTTCCCGTGCCTCCTCTATCACTCTGGCAAGTCCCATCAGGGCCCAGCCGTTACCGGTGGCCCAATGAACCTTTCTCACGAACCTGTTCTGTGCGATATCCTTAATATGAAAAAAGAGACCGGCTTCGGGATCATACAGGTGCTTTATATATCCTCTGATCTGAGCCAGCGCTTCATCAGGCTTCCCCATCATTGCAAGAAAAGGCGGAACCATATACAATCCGTCTATCCAGAGTTGATATTTAGAGAATCCTTCGACAAATGAGACATTGTTATGACATATGATACCGTCCGAAGTACACGGTGCCTTATTCATCAGGTAATGAAGCATTCCCCGGGCGCCGTCCATGAAGAACTCATCTCCGGTTTTTTCATAAGCCCGAAGACACACCTCACCTGCTGACGCAGGGTCCGAGACAGTCTCCCCGCCTCCTGCCATGGCAAGACGTCCGTCAGGCGATCTGCGTACTACCGCATCATAGGCCATGGGAATCCAAAGTCCGTCTTCCTCTGCTTCATATAATGCCTGTGCACATACTCCCTGTTCCCAGGGATATCTCTGCATCGCAAGCATGGCATAAATCACTTTTTTCATATATTTCATTTCAAATAGCGGCTTCATCCTTATACTGTCCAAGGCTGTTAAGGCCCTCAAGTATCGACCCGCAGGCCCACGGCATGAGTGCAAACCACGTAGAGGCTACGCTGCCGTCCGGATAATGCTCCGTAAGGAGTCCCTGGCTGTGGCAGAATCTCTCTGACATCCAGCCTGTTTTGCCATAATCAAACTCACGATCATATGTATTGTGACACTGACAGCTCCACAGGATCGTATCGTTCAGTCTTCCGGCCACATACGCATCATCCCGGAAACCAAGATAATACTTCATCTCTCCGATCACGGATGATGACATGGGGTGGATGTGCGGATTGGTAACCGATGTGATGCTTCCACCCGAACTCGACCAGCCCACGCTGCTGAGCGGAGGGACCTTGATGGGCGAGTTGTAACAGAATTTAAAGGTAAACTCATAGTACAGAGCATCACGCATATGATCAAGCAGTATCTCATCTCCCGTGATCTCATGCAGGAAACGTACCGCCCTGATATAACTTAAGATCCCCTCGGAATCGATATTTTTGTCTATGTCGAGAGGTCCGCCGTAACACTCCTGACGGCAGATGTATGTCTCGTGATACCATTTCTCACTCTTCCGGATGCCTTCGAGATATCTGCTTTCTCCCGTAATATAGCTGTAATAAGCCGCAGCAGCCATGCACCATGCTCCGGAGAACGAATCATACGAAAGTCCCGCGCCCGTCCTGTCCGAAAAGATATACGGATACTCTCCGTCCGAATTGCGGCTTAGCTCGGTGACAGCTATCACTTTACCGGCAAACTCAAGCCAGTCAGAATGCTCATGACCGGCATTCTTCTCCCACTCGTAGGCCTTAAGGAGCAGATAAACAGACTGTCCCACCAGATATGCGGCATGCCCCGGAGTCGGCTGCTTGTCATACCACCAGCCGCGGTTACCCCACACTCCGTCAACCTCTGCAGTAAAAGGAAGCCCGTTTACCGGATTAATGCTTGTCGCCACTATATGGGAAATACTGTCAAGGGCCTGTGCCCGCATAGTCTCATCCCCAAGTGTATGAGCAGACATGAGCATGGGCACCGTTGCAGACAGACCGTTGGTCCAGGAGATCGACGGCAGGATCCTGTACTCATATCCCTCCGGTTTATCAAATACAAAGCCTGAATAAGTATGTCTGTCCGCAAGCCAGGCATCACGGGCTATTGCCGTTGAGATATCCTTTATGGTTTCGGCAGGTGTCCGGCACTTCCTCGGTTCTTCATGATACAGATCATAGACGCGGGTAAGTGCTTTATGGATTCCTCTTTCATCCTCTGATTCATGATCAAACAGGTGCATGGTAATCGAAATTTTTCCGCCCTTTTTGATCTCAAAGCAATTATCCGAAAGAGGTTCTCTCTCCGAATATTTATGGGAATCTGTGAACAGATATGGGGCATTCTCATAGCCTAAGGTATACCACACCTCGCCTTTTTCAAGAGAGCATCCGAATCCGGCGTATTGGCAGAAATCTCCTGTCTTTCCGGGGTACCACTCCGACACTTCACCGTCTGTGCGCAGATAATACGGTGAGGCCGCAAACCCCCTCATCCTGCCATCCGAAAATGCCAGTGCGCAGGGATGCGACAATCTGTCGCCTCTTACCATCCACCAGGGGCTTGCAGGAAAATCTTCATCAAGCCTCAGTCTTGGCGTAAGACTGTCGGTCTTAAGCGGAGCTTCGCCACGATTGGTCCCGTACATGAATCCGGGCAGATAGAAACGAGACGACTCACTTCCGATCTGCAGTCCTATACGGATCACGCCTTCAAAATCAGTTGTTGCGGATATCTCGACATCTGCTTTTATATAGCCGCTTTTTGCATCCGCCTCACTTACCCGGGCACTGAGTCCGAAAACCGACATGTCTTCGTATTCAGTCTCTCCTGTTTTGCTTCTTGCTGTAAATATCAACCGCGACACTATTCTGTCATCCATGTCTCGTCCTCTCATGACCATCCGATCCGCTTCATCTCAACAGATCATATACTCCGTCTTCTGACAGGACTCCGCGCTTCAGATAAGCCGGCAGCAGTCCCGCCTCATCAAGTTCATAGTCCGATCTCCAGTCAGAACTCGTATAGTAAGCTTCAAGCTGTGCCAGATCTTCCGGCGTCCCACTGCCGCTCCGGACCTTTTCGAACAGTTCCTCCATGGCCGCAATACGCTCAAATGCCTCTTCCTCGCTCTGCCCGATACCAAAGATATGCTTCTCCATGCTCTGTTTCAGATCATGAGAGTCATCTTCGATATGCGAAAGAAACGTAACAATGATCCCAGACTGAGGCACTACATAACACTTCTGCTTCCACTTGCCGTTAATGCTGAATCCGCCTCTGTATTTCCAGATATAGAAACCGTAGCCGCCCTCACGGTTCATCTGCCGGACGTTTACTGCCAGATCCACGTATTCTTCTGACACGATACGGGTACCGCCAAATATACCCTTATTATAGAGAAGCAGACCGAACTTGCTCAGATCATGGACCGGGAGGCGCATGCCTGAAGCCCCGTAGAAATATCCTTCCGGGGATCTGGTATATTCATACGAAGTAATGTCCATCGGGGCAAATATCCGCTGCTCAATGAACTCTCCAAGGTCGCATCCGAGAGCAGCGTGTAAAACGACACACATAAGATAAGCAGGTATATTGCTGTAATCGAATTCTGCCCTGTCAGGCTCCTCTATCCCACAGTTAAGAGAAAACTCCAGCCAGTTGTCTCCCTCGGGGCGGAACGGAAAACCTTTTACGGACATCGTAAGAAGTCGTCTGATACTGATCCCGGCAAACATATCCAACTGTTTCCGCGGGATGGGAATATAGTCAAGAAACGGTCTGTCGAGTTCAATCCGGCCCTCATCATAAGCAATCCCGACAGCTATGGAAAGCACGGTCTTGGTCGCCGAGTAGATCTCATGAAGGCCGCTCGTATCACCGTAACTGTGTTTAAGCGCGCCGTCACGGTACACTTCCACGCCGAATACATTCCAGTTATTATCCTGAATATCTTTTATAAACCCGTCAAAATCCATATATTGTTTCACAGAAGTCCGAGTGCCTTTTCCGCCAGAACAACGGTCTGGTCGATAGTTCTGTTCTCGTCCCGGTAGATCACATTGAATCCGGAGTTTTCCAGTTCATCATAGCTCTCCTGCGAGCAGATCAGTTCCAGCCCCTGTCTGTAATTCTCCATCGCTTTATCCGGATCAGGTTCCTCCATGATCAGCTGATAGAGGAACTGCTTTTCAGGATCGGGACGGTCGAAAAATCTGTGAATGGGGATCTGCGGATCCGAGAGCATCACGAGTGTATGCTCGATCGGAGCGATCCTGCGTAATGTTTCTATACTGATATTCGTGTCAACGAATACCTTCCTGTTACAGTTGCAGATCTCCGGCAGCATTCTGAGCTCCAGTATCTCACATTCTTTCTTTGCTCCATCGATCCAGTCCTTATATTCCTGCGGTGACCTTCTGATGAAGTCGTGCCAGTCAACCAGGTCCCTTGTATAGCAAAGGCATGGGAATACTGCGGCATCAAGCTCGCCGTCATAATCATCATGATAGTTTTCTTCACAGGCTATACCATCATGTTTCTTCGCCAGAGCCTTCACCATCGTGGACTTACCGGCATACGAAGTTCCTATGATAAAATAGGCGTTTTCAAAAAAAGGATTATCCATGTCCGTTATTTCATCGTGATCAGTTCATATTCACGTGATCCTATCCCGAGTTTTTCCGAATGTTCCAGAGTCTCCGCCCAGGAAACATTGGGGTTGCTGTTGTGCCATACATCTCCGTGGTCATGGAAATGTTCTTTAGCCATGTTATCACCGAGCTGGCTGTTTCTGATGGGTTCAGCTTTCTGGCACAGGTCCACACATGCCTGATCCAGTGCCACCGGATCGAATGAAGCCAGCATTCCTATATCCGGAAGGATCGGTGCATCGTTTTCTCCGTGACAGTCACAGTTAGGCGACACATCCGTGATCAGACTGATATGAAAATTCGGTCTCCCGTTCAGTACCGCATATGAATACTCCGCCATTTTCATTCCGAGAAGCTGAGGGGCATTGGAATTCACGTTCTCTATCGCATCAAAGGCGCATGCACCGATACAGCGTCCGCATCCCTTGCATTTTTCGGGATCTATCCATGCCTTGTTATCCTTATATACTATGGCATCCGAGCCGCATTCCTTTGCGCATCTTCTGCAGCCTTTACACAGATCCGTAATGACATGGGGCTGTCCGCTGTTATGCTGCTGCATCTTGCCGGCGCGGCTTCCGCATCCCATGCCTATGTTCTTGATCGCGCCTCCGAAGCCCGCCATTTCATGTCCCTTAAAGTGATTAAGAGAGATAAAGATATCCGCATCCATGATCGCACGGCCTATATATGCTTCCTTGCAGTACTCCGCATTCGGTACAGGTACTGCTATGTCATCCGTGCCGCGCAGACCATCGGCGATGATGATCTGACATCCGGTAGTCACGGTATTGAATCCGTTTATATTAGCGCAATCAAGATGCTCCAGCGCATGTTTTCTGCTCCCCGGATACAGTGTGTTACAGTCGGTCAGGAACGGCATTCCTCCCAGATCCTTGACCACATCAGCTACAGCCTTGGCATAATTAGGCCTAAGATACGCCAGATTACCCAGTTCTCCGAAATGCATCTTGATGGCTACAAATTTACCATCCATATCGATCGAGCCTATACCGGCCATTCTTATCAGTTTCTGAAGTTTCAGTGTAAGGCTGACCCCCAGCTCAGTCCTGAAATCAGTGAAATAAACTTTTGAACCACTTCCCATTTTTACTTACCCCTCCTTTTTATATTCATAATCGATCAGCGTCATTTTATCATTGACCGGCTTTTCTTCGCCGACTCTTACAAATCCGCATTTTTCATACAGATGACAGTTCGCCGGTTCCTGCAAAATGGTCTCCAGCTTCCAGCAGGTCACCTCCGGCAGCTGTTCAAAAGCTTTCTGTATGGCAGTATAACCTATTCCGAGGTTCTGATACTCAGGCAGGATAAAGATCGGGCTTATGAAGGCAATTCGTTTCTCATTCGGATCGTTATGACCTATATTGATTGCTCCGACTCTCGCGCCGTCTTTCATGATGAAATAATATTTCCTGTTTTCTACAGCATATCTTCTTCGGATCCTGTCTATGGATTCAATCGCAGGCGATCCCTCATCATGATATTTTTCATATAAGGGCATAAAACTCTTAACCTGCATATCATACAACTCGGGTATCTCATCCTCCGATACTTCCACAAGTCTTACTTTCCGCATCATGTCTTTTATTCTTTTATCCGGCAGATTAAAGTACTCTTTTATCTTTCGGGCGCAGACATCGGGATCAAGAGAGGTGTTGTCTATCTTAATATAGTTTTTAAAAGTGACCTCTCCGTCGTTGCTCACGAGACGGTAATGGGCGTCTTCGTACATAAGCCTGTTATCCGAAATATCGAGATCACGTTTTGATGCTTTGTTGCTCAGACGGTTCTCCGTCCGGTTTCTCTTAAGCCTCTCCTGCTGATCGGCCACGAGTTCAACGTAATAAACGCTGCCTCCCGTCGCTTCAAACTTATCGGAAAGGCTTTTAACGAACTCCCATTCCGAGGGCATGTCAAACGCCATCATATACGTAAAGATCAGCCCCTGATACTCAGTCTTTAAAAACTCGTCAAATATATCGTCTCTCAGCTTGGAGATCAGGGATCCCTGGAAGCCGCCAAACACCTCTAAAACAGGCTCTATCATCATATGATTGTGAAAGAGTCTGAAATCCGTTATCTTCATCAGTTCCTGACCAACGGTCATCTTGCCGACTGCACCGCTGCCCAGTATCAATATCAGATCCATGCATTTACTCCTTCGGAATCTTCACCGACTTAACAAACAGAAAATCAGGTTTATGATACAGATCATCATATTCCGGATAGTTATTATGGATCTCCGGTGTAGGAAAAGGCTCGGCCATCTTCAGTATCATGAATCCCGCATCAGCCAGTGTATTTACGATAGTTGAAAACATTCTGTGATACTTCTGAACGCCTTCAACGAACCAGGTCGAATCATTTCTCTGCTCCACACAGTAATTTGCAAGGTTAGCATGTATCTTGGTGCCGTTTTCATCACGCGTCCACCGGTCTCCGTCACCGGAATAGCAGGTGTTTACAGGATGCTCCTGTGAAAACAGGAATATGCCTCCATCATCCAAAAGCGAATGAACGGCCTTTACCACACCCGCAAAATCCTCAACATAATGCAATGCCAGAGAACTTATCACCACATCGAACTTCTCATCTATGCTGCTGGCATCTTCCATCGGAATATTTAGATAAATAATATTCGGATCGGAGTTTTCCTCGCGTGCTGTTTTCAGCATTTTCTCAGAGATATCAACTCCGACAACCCTGATCGCCCCCTGGCTGATATATTCTTTACAATGCTCGCCGAATCCGCAGCCCAGGTCGAGGACTCTTTTCCCGTTCAACTCCGGAAGGAGTTCCTTAAGAGTCGGAATCTCAAAAAGTTTATTCGCATTGACTTCGCGATTCCTAAGTTTGCTGTATCCTTCATAAAAAGCCTCATTATCGTAAATGTTCTGCCTGGCCATATAAGCTCATCAACCTCCGTTTACCAGATCGTTCTGGACTTTTCATCGGGGATACCGCTCTTACGATAGAAATATGAATTCACCTGATCACACCACTCGTGCGCATTGATCAGCTGACGCTCAAAACGTTCTCTCACATTCTCATATATCTCGTCATCTATCCTGCCTTTAAGCGCGTCCCATTTTCCGGCCAGTCCTTTAGCTTCTTCATATCCCTCAAAGTGTGTATCATATATATGCTGTATCACGGTCTTTCCACTGTGAAGCCTATGCGTATACGGGAGATGATGGAAGAATAAGACCAGTTCATCCGGGCACTTTTCCGGTGAATTATACATGGATGCATTCGGTTCGTTATACTGAAGTGCATATCCGGTCCCTTTATCCGTTCTGTCGACGCCTATGCCCAGATGATCGGCTCTATGGTATGTCCCCCATCTGTCATACTCATATCCGTCTACACTGCATCCGTAATGGGTAGCAGGCTGCACCATCCACCCTATTCCAAGAGGGCATGTATATTTCTCGTATATTGCCCGTGAGGGAAGCAAAATAGACATTACATCCCGGACGACATCATCATCGTCAGAGATCGTCATCCTCACAAACTCTTCAGCTATCTGCTCTGATGTCAGCTCCGTGTCAAAAGCAAGTCTGCCGAAACCGTACAGATTAGCTCCTGCAAGATAATTCCCGGTCCAGTTATAATCATTACCGGTATTTGTAACCGCAGCAATACCGGAATATCTGCTGTTTAAGGTTTTCCCGCTGATGATATCCGCTACACTGTCATCCTTTTCGCTGCAATATGTCTTAAACCCGAGAATTTCCTTGAACATCGGGATCAGATAACATACATCGATCTGATGGCCCGTGTATTCCTGCGCGATCTGAACCTCCAGCATCTGATTGGTCTTCTTAAGCCCGCCGATAAGCGGTGAAACAGGCTCTCTTATCTGGAAATCCATCGGTCCGTTTTTGATCTGCAGGATAACATTGTCGTGATATTCACCATCCATTGGCATAAAATTGTCATATCCTGCTCGAGCTCTGTCGGTCTTTCTGTCCCTCCAGTCCTGCTTGCAGTTATATACAAAACATCTCCATACAATGATCCCGCCATATTCCTTAACAATATCCGCAAGCATATTGGCTCCGTCTGCCTGAGTCCTGCCGTATGTAAACGGTCCGGGACGGCCTTCAGAGTCCGCTTTTACGAGAAATCCTCCAAGTGTGGGGATCCTGTCGAATACCTCGGCCATTTTGGTACGCCACCAGGCGATGACTTTCTCATCAAGCGGATCCGCACTGTCCAGACCGCCGATCTCTATGGTAGATGCATAGTTAAGGCTTAAGAATAATCTGATCCCATATCCGGCAAATATCTCACCAAGTTCGGCCAGTTTATCGTAATATCTGTCGGTAATCATATATGAAGCTGCATCTTTAACATTTACATTGTTGATGACAACAGCATTGATACCGACGGATGATATGAGTCTCGCATAGTCTCTGGTGCGCTCATTTATGACGATCTTATTATCCGCAAAAAAGAACGACTCTCCCGAATATCCCCGCTCAATATCCCCATTCATATTGTCCCAGTGGTTTAACATTCTTAAAGGGTTGGAAGGGCGGACAACGATGCCTTTTCCGTATGCCTCAATGACGTCTTTTTCGACAGCAACGGTCCGGAGAATGTCAAATGCGCCGTATAGGATTCCGGTGCCGCTTTTAGCCTCTACGACAATTCCTTCATCACTCAGTGAAATCCGGTATTCCTCATTGTCCAGGATTTCACTGCCGTTTGATACGGTCCCAGTCACACCGGGCGTTCCGAATACGATTTCCGGCTCGATATCAAGCATTGTTTTCAATCCGGTTTTAAGTTCCTCCGATGCATTTACTGCCACCGCATCAGTTTCATCCACACCTGTAAAACTTATCTTGTTAAGATTTTTACAGTCCCTGTTATGCGTTTTCTTCTTATATCCAAGCCATAGATCAGAATAATTTTTCATATCATTCCCTTCCACGCATCATTTCGTTTACTTTTTCGAGTATGCCGGGCATCCTCTGCAAATCCGTCAGAGTATCTCCCGTTTCCAGAGAATGGTTCGCATCATCAATCTCATACAGCCGGAGCCCCAGTTCTTTACATTTAGCCTCAACAAGTTCTGTTTCACACCACGGATCGGCTGTACCATGAAATACTATCCCGCTTTCTTCCCGCAGATGCGTAAAGGTCTCGGAAACCGGCGTGAACACGATATGCCCGGCATTTATTCCGTTTTCTCTGTCATAAAAAGCCGCAACCGCCGTTCCGATGCTCTTTCCAATAAACAGGACGTCCCGATGATCTGCAAATGTGACCGAAGAAAGCTGCTTTTGCGTCTCTCCGACTGCATACAAAAAAGCTTCTTTCTTTGCGTCCGCATTATTCATGATGTCTCTTGCTCTCATATTAAAAACATAAGAGACTTCCAGGAGCTCATATCCATGCTCTCTGGCAAGTCTCTTTGCATAATACAAAAGCGGTTTATCGCTGTGATATCCCATTCCCGGAAATATGATCGCTATCTTATCCTTCTTCACCACCTGAATCCTTTCGGTTATATATCAATCTGCCAATTCGTTCTGCCAATATCATATAACCATATCCTACCACAATAAGGAAGACCAGTAACAGCAATATCCACCAGGCGCATCCCATATACGGCAATTCCCTGCTGAATCCGAATGCTCCCGCAGGACTTCCCCAGTTCAAAAAGAAATACGGGTAATTGTATCCCCTTGCAAATTTCCAATCCTGTACATATCCTATTCCTGCATAAACCGCATATAAAAGCGGGGGTATTATCACATATAATACATTTTTTACCGGCAGTCTGATCCCGGACGCCACCACAAAATAGTCCGCAACAGCTGCTACGGGAACAACTGCATGAGTGAGCGTGTTCTGCAGATTCCAGGCCTCAGGACCCAGTACAGGCGCAAGCAAGACCACAAACACTACTCCGGTAAGCGTAATAGAGACGGTCCCTACCAGCTTCACCGTATACCAGTTTTCACTGATGTCCCTGCCCCGTACTATCAGATATTCTCCCCATACACATATCAATGCTATGAGTATATTGGACTGAATAGTAAAATACATCAGCACGGTTTTACCACCCATAAATGCGCTTCTACCGGCAAAGGCACTGATCATGGTACCTGTTATGGCACTTATAAACACGATCAGCTTCAATATGCAGCTTATTCGCTTTCTCGCTTGTAATATGGTTTTCATACACTCTATCATTTATTTAATTAAATAATTAAATATCCTTGTCTTTTAAAACAGGCCTTGCTATATGCACATTAAAAAACTCAATGAGCGGCCCCATGAAGAATGCTGTAATGATCGTCCCGATCCCTGCAATGGTAGGAATCTGTGAAACTTTTCCGCCGGCAATGAGAAACAGAACGCATCCCAGTATCACACATATAACATCGGTAATGATCCTTACGTATTGGAATTTGCCCTTCTTCCAGGTATTGCATATGATCAGCGCTATAGCATCATATGTCGACACGCCCAGATCAGCAGTCATGTAAAATGCCGAGCCGAAACAGATGATGACTACACCCACTACCAGACATATGATCCGGATCACGATAGAAGGGTTAACTATAACGGTCTGCAGAAACTCATACGTGAACTGCGTGATATAACCCAGAAGAAACAGATTTATAAATGTCGCAATCCCGATATAATGCCTGTCAAATACAAGTGCAAACAGCAGCAATACTGCGTTTGTTATCACATACAGTGTCCCGAATTTGATCGGAACCACCGCATCAAGACCTGCCATAAAAGACTGAAACGGATCAACCCCCAATGCCGCGATCTTAAATATACCCACACTGATAGCGCATATGATCACACCAAACAGGGACATCGCTATTCGCTTGCCGATATTATCTCTTTTCATCATAACCTCACATACTTGGCAACCTGAAACCGAAGCGTCTCAGGCTCCAATACCATCCTTCATGAGCCGTTCCACAAGCTCTCTCTTCTCATACAATACACAACCGCCGTCATGGTCATCCATCAGGATATCTCCGCTCTGAAGCGCCATAAACAGGGGTGAATGAATTGCCTCCCTGAGTGATGAATTTTTAATGTTTATATCCGAATACGGCGAGAACGGACATGGTTCTGCTCCGCCATGTGAATTTATATGGAAAAAACCTCTGCCTGCCGCCACACATCCGCCGGAGTCCTTTTCATCTCCCGGGAACGAAATGTATACCATATCAGGCCTTTCTTCTCTTAACCGGTCTATCTCTTTTTTCAGGTAGTCTCTTTCATCCTCACCGGGTGCCAGTTCCCTGCTGTCATCCGTAACCGGAACAAATTCCACGAAGATCACCGCTTTGCATCCCCTGTCCGATAATTCGTTTAAAAAGCTGTCGGATGTGACCTCTCTTATATTTTCGGTAGTGACCGTAACGGAAGCCCCAAATATCAGTCCGCGCGACTGTAATTCATCCATATTGCCGATCAGACAGTCATAAATTCCCGTACCTCTCCTGGAATCCGTGACCTCTTTGCCGCCTTCAATACTCATGATCGGAATGAGATTACGGCTTTTATCAAACAATTCAAAGTATCTCTCGTCAATATAGGTTCCGTTCGTGAATACCGGGAACAATATGTTTTTCTTCTTACCTGCCGCTTCTATGACATCACGCCTGAGCATTGGTTCGCCTCCGGCAAGCAAAATAAAGCTGATACCCAGATCATCTGCTTCATCAAAGATCCTGTACCAGTCCTCATCAGTAAGCTGTTTTACCGGTTCAGTATCAACTGTGGCATGATTGCATCTGGAATAGCACCCCGCACAGTGAAGATTACACTTGCTGGTTATACTTGCGATCAAAAACGGAGGAATGTGTTCTCCGTTCTTTTCCGCTTTCTGACGCTTCAATGAAGCTGCAGCACTTGCCTTGGCAAATCCCAGCATAAATGCGCTTTCTTTAGGGTTCTTAAGGGTTGCCTTCAGCGCATCTGACACTACCCTTTCAACGCCCTTTGTCATATATTCCTGTATATTAAATTCCTTCTTCATATATCTTATCCTTCAAGAAAAAGATACAGGAGCCGGTATAATTCCGCCGCATCCTTTTCACTGAGCGCAGATCCCGCCGAAGCCATTTTCATAGGAATGTCCTTGCATTTCTCCTTCAGTTCGTCTCCTTCGGGGGTGATGCTTATAACCGTGACCCGCTCATCATCCTTAGACCGCTCTCTGGTAACATATCCGGCCTTTTCAAGCCTCTTAAGGAGGGGGGTCAGCGTTCCTGCATCCAGATGAAGGGCTTCTCCCAACTGGCCCACGTTTACGCTTTCCTTCTCCCACAGCACCATCAGAACGATATACTGCGTATAAGTCAGCCCCAATGGTTTCAAATACGGCGTATAATTGCCGACTATCTTTCTGCTACAGGCATATAGAGGGAAACATAACTGATTTTTTAACATTAGCTGCTCATATTTCTGTGCCATACACTTCACCTCTTTATTGTTTTACTTTCGTCATATTATATTGCGCGCAATGTTTATTGTCAAGAAAAAAGCGGCTCAACGATAATGGTATTCAAAGCCACTTTTTCTTTTTAAAGAACAGAAGGCTGCCTAATGCGATCAACACACATACTGCAATGACTACGGGATATCCCCATTTCCACTCCAATTCCGGCATGAACCGGAAGTTCATGCCATACCATCCTACTATCAGTGTAAGTGGCATAAAGATCGTGGTCACTACAGTAAGGACCGTCATTATCCGGTTTTGTTTAATGTCTATATGGGCCTGATACAGGTCCCGGAGCTGCACGGTATAATCTCTCAATGAAGTGGAGTTATCGTGCAGTCTGGCCATACGGTTTAAAAACATCCTGAAATATCTGAGGTTTTCCTGCTTAAAGAAATTATTCTCATTCTCTTCCAGTTCCTGACCCAGATCCATAAGCTGTTCATAATGAATCCGTAAATCACGGATATCACTGCGGATCTCATTCAATCTTCCGGATGGGAATTTATCATCGCCATCCATTATCTTCTTTTCTATGGCATCCAGCTCACATTCATATTTTTCCATCAGTCTCAGATCATCTATTACGATCTGATCCAGAAAATCGTAGATAAATCTCTCCAGACTCGGAAGTTTCCACCTTTTCGTATTCTGAATGGCTTTTATTATCTCCTCAGCCTTTCCGCTGTCATCTATAAATACAATTCCTTTTTCATCCAGCGCAAATGCGAATTTGTAGTCTTCCTTGGAAAAATCCGCTCTGTTTGGAATAGAAAACGACCCGGTCAGCGAATCATAGTTGACCTCCGCTTTTGTTGTATATATCTCCGAAATGTTCTGATCCATATCAATACCCATTTCGAAGCTGTCATGGTTATTCTTCCATTCATCAAAAGATACGATCGCAACATACTGTTTTTCAGCGCTTTGCAACTCTTCTCTTGATATTATCTGTAATGATTCACCGATTGCATAAAACATTTTAACGTTATTTAGGCTTCTTTGATAACATTCTTATAGAAATCTACGGCGTTGCTTAGATCCTTCTCGTCCGGATGGCCCTTACCGGTACCCCCGATCAGTTTAAACGGTCCGAAAGTATTATATCCAGTGCAGAAAAAGCTTCCGAGACATATTGGCGATTTACTCTCTAGAGTCTTAAGAAATCCTTTTGAAAAGTCCTTGCCCATGGCACTGGTCATGATGCAGAATATCTTCTTATTCTGCGGAAGATTAACTGCAGCAAAATTCAATACCGACTGATGGAACTGTGCTCCGTATATTCCGGAAGCAAATCCTATGATGTCATAGCCGGTCAGATCCTTTTCCTTGATACAGACAGCATTGATTAACTCTACACCGCATTCATCCGCTATCGCCTGCACGACTTTCTCGGTGTTTCCATGATGAGTCGAGGCATATACTATACATGTTTTCATAAGCTGATCATTCCCCTTTACATATTCTGTGCCCTGTATTTGTACCCGGGCTACTCTCGCTTTCTATCATATCAGCTCAGGTTTAACATGCAACCTCTTTGAGCCCTGTCTTATCTATACCTCATAATCCATACATGTTCTGGTGGCTGTATATGGGCGAACCAGGCCATTTGCCACTTCCACATGCGCAGGATGAGTTGAATAGGCCTTAAGACTGTCCTCATCTTCAAACAACGAATCAAGCATTACATCGCAGTTCGAACTGGATAACGGATCTGTATTGACCTGTATCTCCTTCAGCCCCGGGATCTGCCCGTATAGGCCCTCTAATCCCTGCTTGATTCCCTCTTTGATCTTAGATATCTGGTCTCCTGAATACTCATCTTTTAATGTCCACAGAATTACATGTCTTACCATCTTTATGCTCCTGACTCGCAAATGTTTTATTAATCTTCCACAGATGTGTGGTACTTCTAAGATTGTAGTATAATACACTCATAAACCAGGTCATATATGGTCGGATCAACCTTCTCCGGTGTGAGCTGACCCGGATTCAGTTCCAATTGTCTGCATTCATGTATCGTATATAACTGATATTCTCCGTCATCATCACGGATCCTTATCCGCAATGGGATCAATTCACCGTCAGCATTGTGCTGGCAGATACAATCAACAGGCATCAGCCGGCTTCCATCCGTGATCATAGGCCCCTCCACATCCGTTATAACCTGTAGCAATAACCTTTGGTGTGAAAACGATTATAGAACATATGTTCGTTTTTGTAAAGGGGGTACGGGATCAAACGTATTACCAGCTTTTATCCGCAAGCACCTTGTCTATCGCATCAAGCTCATCCTCCGTAAATCCGGCATGGTCCAACGCCCGTACATTTTCGATGACCTGTTCAGGACGGCTCGCACCTATCAGTGCTGAAGTCACTACCGGATCCCTGAGTGTCCATGCCACTGCCATCTGGGCTAATGACTGCCCGCGTTCATGAGCTATATCCGATAGCCTTTTTATGATTGCTATCTTGTCTTCAGTGATGTCCTTTGCCTTTAAGAACCGTGGATCATGCGCTGCTCTTGAATCTGCCGGGATCCCATTCAGATATTTGTCAGTCAGCAGCCCTCCGCACAACGGTCCGAAAGCGATCAGACCTACGCCCTTTTTCTTGACCACATCAGTCAGGTCATCTTCTATGGTTCTGTTGAACATGGAATAATTGGGCTGATGTATCAGCAGATGCATGCCCATCTTCTCCATGACCTCCGCCGCCTTCTCCGTCTGTGATGCATCGTAGTTGGATATACCGGCATACAGTGCCTTCCCACTCTTCACAATGTCATATAAAGCTCCCATGGTCTCCTCTATCGGTGTGTCGGGATCAGGGCGATGATGATAAAAAATATCCACGTAATCCAAATGCATACGCTTCAGACTCTGATCAATACTTGCCATCAGATATTTTCGACTGCCATGATCACCGTAAGGCCCCGGCCACATATCATATCCGGCCTTGGTTGAAATGATCAGTTCATCCCTGTACGGCTTCCAGTCACAGTCCATATGCCTGCCAAAATTGCGTTCCGCCTCTCCGTACGGCGGTCCGTAATTATTTGCCAGATCAAAGTGCGTGATCCCGCTGTCAAATGCCGCCCGAAGTATCTCCTGCTGTACACCGAAGGGTGTGATATCGCCGAAATTGTGCCACAGGCCTAAAGACAACGGAGGAAGCAACAGGCCGCTCCTGCCGCATCTTCGGTACGAGATCTTCTCATAACGATCTTCTGCCGCTATATACATGCTTTCTCTCCTTTCTGTCGATCGATCATATTTCCTTACCTTTCTTACTATTTGATATACTGCGGCATACCCACTTCAGTGTCAAACACTTCTTCCTGTTTTCGTGTTTAATTAAATAATTATTTGTCTATTTAGTTATTTGTTTATTGATTTATTTGTTTGTTTTTTTAATGCATTAAATATTTGAATAATTATATATAAAATCATTTGACTTCACATGTATTCTCTGCTATACTTCTATTTGTTTACATAATTAAATAGCATGCAATGGTTTTTTCCATAAATGTTTCTATAATTCTTTATTTATGTATTTATTTATCTGTTTGTTTATTTTTTTATTTAAATAAAGATCTGAGGAGGATTTCGGTAATGGCATATGCGATAGCTCTCGCCAATCAAAAGGGCGGTGTGGGAAAAACAACGGGAACGGTTGAACTGTCGACTATCCTGTGCGAGTTAGGGAAAAAGGTCCTTGCTATAGACCTGGATCAGCAATGTAACCTTACAAAGAATTCAAAGTTACCTGAAGGGATGAAGATAGGCGACACCATATATGAGCTCTTTACGGACGATGCAATAAAAGTACAGGACGTAATAAAAACAACCGAGGCAGGTTACGATCTGCTCCCCGGTTCACCCAAAATGTCAAAGGCCGATAAGGATTTCAGTGATACACCGGATACATATCTGCTAAGTGATCTGTTGGACAGCCTCTCGGAAGAATACGATTACTTCCTTATCGATAATGCACCGGCAAGAAACACGCTCCTTAACATGTCGTATCTGGCAGCAGATTATTTTATTATGTGCGCCGATTCGGGAGAAGACAGCCTGGATGGCATAGATTCCATAGCAACAGACATGATGAAGTTCCACAAGGCAGGTAAAAGAGCATTGTCAAATGCCAAAATACTTGGCGTGATCATCACGAGATACAGAAAAACCAATATTTCGGACGCAATAATAGAGATAACTGAAGAAAACATGGCTGAAAACATACCGGAAGTCATCAAGACAGAGGAGAAACCTTTTGTCATGACCGTAAGAGAAACTTCCAAGGTTGATGAAGCCAAAATGATGCATCAGCCCCTGCAGAAATATAAAAGATCGGCAACGGCAGCAATAGACTACAGAGAGATAGCAGATGAGATCATAAGAAGGGTGGAGGGTTAATCAATGGCAAAAGCAGATTTTATATCCCAGAGAAAGAAAAACCAGGAGGGAACTCTTACGGATGACGTTGTAGACGCCCTGTACGAAGCAGAGCGGCCGAAACGTTTTTCGGTGGCAAAAACCCCCGTGGAGACCGAAAAGGCCGTTACAGAGGCTGCTGCGAGCCCTGAAAAGGTGATCATAACAGAGACCGTAAACGACAGTGCGTCGACCGAACCGGTCAAAGAGGAGCGCAGGGGACGCAAAAGTAATGCGGAAAAAGGCCTTGATAAGAAAATAGTCACCTACTCAATTTCAACGGCACATATACGCCAGATAAAGCTTATCAGCGTTGATACCGGACAGCCGTTGTCCGAAATAGTCGATGATGCGATCGAAGAGTATGTTCGAAAGCATTATCCGCGCTTTCAGGCTTGAAAATACGGGTTTTTAGTCGTGACTGCTTCAGTCAATAATTCGGGCTGTGCAAATGCTTTACCCGTATTTTCAAATAGCATATTTTAACTTCAGGTCATCAATAGAACATAAATATATATTGAAAGTTCTGCAATAGAGCGCTTTTTCTGGTTGACCGTAAAAGTTATATATAATCACATCGATTGACCGGATTAGCAAAAGTATGTTCACATAATAACTGCAGCCTTGTTGTTTTCTTTTTGTATTTTATCTTAAAACAACTTCTATTATTTTATTCTTTAAAGCTTGGTCAATCCCCGGAAAATCAACAAGAATTAAAGGAAGTTCTGTACAGATCGGTAGAGTTTGTTGACCGGATCAGTAGACGGATTTGTACGGCGTAATAGGAACTTCTGTACAAATATGTAGACGATCGGATGTAGTTGTGATGTATTTCCCTGTATAAAGACGTGTACCGAGGAACAGCAAGTTCTGTACGAAAAGGTAGATAATGACACCCGGATATGTACAAAATCGTAGAATCCAGTTATGTCACCCCTATAAAATGGGCTTTTTTGAAACCTCCGGGTCTTCATGAGGGGACAAAAATCAAGGCGGGAAGAGAATTCTACTTTTTTGTACAGAACTTTATGATCAGGTAAGGTCAGGAAACACATATTGTATAGATACTTTTACTTTTTCCACTACATATAGTAAACTGTATTTGAAGTTCTGTCCGAAAGCGTAGAAATGCCGGTATTTAACCAGGTGCTGACCTACGTTTTGGTACAGAAATACGACCAAACATCAAAGATTTGTGCTCCATAATTCGTATAAATACAAAATCTTGAAAAAAATCTCATTTTTTCTGTACAAAACCGTAGATATATGTTAACATAATCAGCAGAAGTTCTGTCCTGAACCGTAGGTTTATGGGCAGGATTCTTGGATTATAGGGATAATCTGTACTCAACAGAAGAAACTTCTGTACAAAAACGTAGATAATCGGACTTAAATATCAATACCTGTTCCGGAGAGCAGTAAGTTCTGTACAAAAACGTAGAAGAGGATATGTATGGAAAAAGCGGTAATTGATGACGAATACAGGCAGGAAACCAAACTGATCCGAAAAGCCAACAGGTTTATCGATTCAAAATTCAGAAGTTCGATAACCGAACAAAGGCTTACAAACTACTGTCTGTATGAGCTCACAAGGGGAAATTACACAGAAGATGACGGATTGAGGGTAGATGTAAAAGCTTCAACGCTTAAAGGTCTGTTCCAGGACGCGAATGAAGGCTCCTTCTATACTAAACTTGATACGGCAGCCAAGACCATGACCGGCCACATATATGGCTATTCTGATCCGGAATCAAAAGTATTCAGATATGCTGCAGTAGTAACTGAGGCCACGTATGAGGGCGGAGTACTGTCGGTTACGTTCAACGGCAAACTCCGGGACGACCTGGTGGCGTTGGAGCAGCAGTACACACAGCTGAACCTGTTAGAGATGCTTTCCTATAAATCGCCGTATTCATCGCGTATAGCGGAGCTTCTTGAAAGCAGGATGTATGTCCGTAAAGGCGAATCTCCTACGGATAAATTCCTGATTGCATTTAATATCTATGAGTTTTATATAACCATAGGTCTTGTAAACGCTGAGCTGGATGCCGTTAAGAAGGTATTAAATGATTCCAAAGGTACTGAGATCGATTTCCAGAAAGCGTTTGAAGTAGCTCCGGAAAAACTGTATTCATCCGTGTCAGAGCTTAAGAGAAAAGTCATCAACCCCTGTGTCGAGGAGATTAATACAAACAAGCACAATTCTATCTATATAGATGATGTGGATTATAGCAGGTCGGGGCGTGGCGGTAAGATCACTGAGATCAAGTTCTATGTCAGAAAGAAGAGCAAAAAGGAAGAAAAGCCTGCAGTTGATGAAAAAGGCAGGATATCCTTATCAAGTGAAGAGATGGATGAGTTTATTGATGAACTCAGAGACCTGTTTTTTGAATATAAGCTAAAGTCAAAGGATCTGCGCAATATAGCAGAGTCAGCATCATGGGATATGGATGCGGTAAAAAAGGCCTGGAAAGCGCTTGAAAATGCAAGTGAGGTAAGGGATGTGGTTGCATGGCTGAAGAGCGCGATAAGGGGAGACTGGGAGCCCGCGGTATCAAAGAAAGGCCGTAAAAATGCCTTTAGCGTGTATTCAGAACGCAATGACTATGACTTTGATGAACTTGAAAAGACGCTGATAAAGAATTAATAATTAAATATATAAATAATTAAATACACCCAGCCCTTCGGGACTGGGTATTTTTTACACGATGGATATACAGAGGCTTAAAGAACTGGCTGACAGAAGCTATAATAGCGGGCAATTCGTGTTTACGGACTTTTTGTCTGTTGCTGAGCTTGCATTATATTATGACAATGAGGCGGAGTTTGGGTATGCGCATCCAACATTATCCGGTGGATGCGAAGTATCCGAACGCAAAATGATACGATTCGGAAGTGAAGAAGACCTGGGGTATACACAGGATTTCCCGATTAAAGCGCTCCGGATCACACCTCTTGCAGACAAATTTGCCGATGAACTTAATCACAGGGATTTTCTGGGTGCTCTCATGAATCTCGGGATCAAGCGGGAGATGCTCGGAGACATATTTGTCTGGGATAAGAGCGCATGTGTTTTCTGTAAAGAAAGTATAACTGAATATATCATTGATAACCTGTCAAGAGTTAAACATACATCAGTCCGGGTTGAGGTCACTACAGACACAGATGATATAGCTATCAACGAAATGCAGGACAGGATCATACAGGTTTCTTCACAACGGATAGATGCCGTTATCGCCAAAGTATATAATCTGTCCCGTCAGGAAGCACTGAATATGTTTCCGGCCGGACTGATCTACTTAAACGGACGCAGCTGCACAGAGAATGCCCGGCAGTTAAAGCCGGGAGACGTGATTTCCGCAAGAGGTAAAGGCAAGTTTGAATATGCAGAAGAGATGAATCTGAGTAAAAAGGGCAAACTGAACTGTCGTGTACGGATATATGTTTAGGCGTGAACATGACTCTGCTGAATGACTATTTGCTGGACAACTTCGGCTGTAAAGTATATAAGATAGCCTTGAACGGTGGCTTTTCCTGTCCAAACCGCGATGGAACCGCTGGTATAGGCGGTTGTATATTCTGCTCTGAGGGGGGAAGTGGAGAGTTTGCCGGGGATCCGGCACTTGGCATAACCGAACAGATTGAACAGGGTAAGCGCAGGGTGGCCGCCAAAATGCGGTCCGGCAAATACATAGCTTATTTTCAGGCATATACCGGAACTTATGCATCCATAGAAGCTGTCGCGCACCCGGAGGTGGTGGCACTCTCGATCGCTACCAGACCGGATTGCCTGCCGGATGAAGTCATCAGTCTTATTGGCGAGATGAATCAGATAAAACCCGTATGGATAGAACTGGGGCTTCAGACGATTCATGAGAGGACCGCGAAATACATACGCCGCGGATATGAACTGGAGATATACGATCAGGCGGTTAAATGCTTGAGAAACATGGGTGTTGAAGTTATTACCCATGTGATCCTGGGCCTTCCCGGTGAGAGCCGTGAAAATATGCTGGATACAGTGCGTTACGTATGTGATTCGGGAGCAACGGGTATCAAACTGCAGCTTTTGCATGTATTACGGGGTACGGACCTGGAGCAAGAATATCTGGACGGTCGGTTTGATGTGCTTACGGAAGATGAGTACATAGATATACTTCGGGAGTGTGTCAGGATAATTCCCGACGATATCGTGATCCACAGGCTGACAGGGGACGGTGATAAACGTCTTCTGATCGCTCCACTGTGGAGCGGGGATAAGAAGCATGTGTTAAACCGGGTGAGAAAAGAGGTACTATCACATTAGATCGTTTCAGGACCGTGTGACACATGTGTGACAGTATATATGATATCTTATGACAGGTGAATACAGAATCACTTAATACAGATCAACAGGAGGAGAATATTATGAAAAAGAAAGCATTGATCGCAGTAACAATAGTTACGGTGGCTGTATTAGCCACAGCATGCGGGGCCAAAACAGAGGAAGTGCCGCAGAATGATGTAGTTGAGGAGAATTCGGCTGAGACGACCGAAGCAGAAGAGACTACCGTCGGGATGGCTAATCCCTGGAGAGACTGTACCGAGGAGGAAGCATCAAAGTATAGCGTTAACGGATTCAAGGCTCCCGAAGGAGCTACAAACGTACGCTGGAGCTTAATGGAAGCTGCTGACCCCAATACCCTTCCGGGTACTATGGTTCAGCTCACATATAACCTGGACAATGCAGAGATCACGGCCCGCGAGCAGGCCGTATCCGGCGAAGAGATCGTGGATATTTCCGGGATGTATTACGAATGGACCGTTTCGGATGAGGGTATTCTGGCTAATTGGGCAGGCGGTAACATGCCTTTTAAGTCATACAGATATATCGGAGATAATGAGTATGTGGATCTGATCCTCTGGTTTGACATAGAGACCGGATATGCATATTCCGTATCGGCGCAGGCTCCTGACCTGGATGGATTTGACATTCAGGCTGTGGCAGAGCAGATGTATGATCCGGAGAAGCAGGAATGGGCAAGTATTCCGGATGATGAGGATGTTGAAAACCCCGAATACACAAGTGAAGCCATCATGGGATATGCCGAGGATGTGGCTCCCACGATAGATATTTCCGGTTGCGATACTTTCACCCAGATTGTAGACAAGAAGCTTGGGGACGGAATGGGATATGCCAATGTATCACTTCTTGATACTGATGTCCTGCTGGTGAGCAGCGGAGTGTTTGACGACCTTGAGGGCGGATTTAATGCAATTGATGCTGCAGTATTCGAATACAAGGATGGAGAGCCTTTTGAAGTAGGTAAGATATGCAGCGGCGGTACCGCATACCCTATTTCAGTCAATAACGGCTATCTATACACAGGCAGTAATCATTGGATATGCAAATACGCAATGGCTGATGATAAACTTATGATCATGGAGAGGGCATCCGTAGAATATGATACCGACGGAAACGGGACCTATCATTATGAGTCCGAAGATGGCGGTGACTACAGCAATATTGATTCTGCTGAGGCCGAGAAGATATTTGATGATCTGTTAAGCGAGATGTTTGACGGTGAGATCGTGATCTTTGACAAGGTCAGCAGATAATCCGATCCTGTTTCATATTTTTTAAAAAACGACCCTGTTCTGTCCTTTAATTCCATTGATTATGGGCGCAGAACAGGGTATTATATTGCCATGTGACAAGTTGAACGCAAAACTTTCCGCCGGACATCATGGATGGAGAGTTTTTTATTTTCATCACGATTGTACGGAAATATATCGTATGATGGTATAGACAGATCCCGGCACGTAAGTGCCGGATCGGAAGACCTGAACTGATAAGCTTACAGGAGGGACGGATACCATGAATTACAGATCACTTGGCAAGACCGGATTAAGAGTCAGTGAGATAGGTTTTGGCGGAGAATGGCTTGAGAGACATGAGGAACAGGAATCTGTGGAGCTGCTTAAATATGCTCACAGTCATGGGATCAATATCGTTGATTGCTGGATGCCAGATCCCAAGTCCAGGGATATCATCGGTCAGGCCATGGAAGGATGCCGTGACTCGTGGTATGTGGAGGGACATATAGGATCTACATATCAAAACGGACAGTATGTCAGGACCAGAGATATGAATCATGTACGTCCGGCATTTGAAGATCTCCTTAAGAGGCTTAAGACAGACTATATCGATCTGGGCATGATCCACTATATAGACTCGGTGGACGAATGGAACAGCGTGATGAACGGTGAGTTCATCGAATATGTGCACGAACTCCATGAGAAAGGCATCATCAAACATATAGGTTTAAGCACTCATAACCCTGTTATAGGAAAGCTGGCCGTAGAGACCGGATTCATTGAGATGATCCTGTTCAGCATCAATCCCGCATTTGACATGAGACCGGCTACAGAGGAACTTGAGTCCATGTTCGGCGGATATGATCAGGATCAGCTCTCCGGCATCGATCCTGAGAGAGCCCGGTTCTATCAGATGTGTGAGGAGCAGAATGTCGGGATCACCGTTATGAAGGGCTTCTTCGGCGGAGCGCTCTTAAGTAAGGACAGGTCTCCCTTCGACGTTGCATTTACTCCGGTTCAGCTGATCCACTATGCTCTGACCAGACCGGGAGTATCGTCGATACTGTGCGGCTATGATACGAAGGAGCAGATAGACGAAGCAGTTGCATATGAGACTGCATCGGATGATGAGAAAGATTACGCATCGGTTATCGCTAACGCACCTTTTCACTCTTACAGCGGGCAGTGCACATACTGCGGTCATTGTAAGCCGTGTCCGATGAACATCGATATCGCCATGGTAAATAAGTTCTATGATCTGGCGACTGCTCAGCCGACGGTTTCCGAAAGTGTGATGGAGCACTATAAAGCACTGGAGCACACCGCGTCGGAATGCGTGGGCTGCAGGAGTTGTGAAAGCAGGTGTCCTTTTGGGGTAGGGATCGCTGATAGAATGAATAAGGCAGCGGAACTCTTCGGGTGCTGATTTGCGGTTTACATAACATATCGACACCCCACAAATCATCGGAGGAAACACGTATGAACAGACAACCGGATATAGACGATGAACTCCTGAATGAGGTCATGAGACATTTGGACAGCGAAGTAGAATTTGGTGCCATGCGCATGAGTGTTGAATATGATCCCGGACAGACCGAGGAGAAGAACGTATCGCACAAGTGCTGTAAGGTTTATGGCATGGATGCGAATCAGATGATAGGTAAGCTTGACGGATATTCTGACAGCACTAACCTGAAGGATTAGTGTTGCTATAGACGGATCACTGCAGGACGGTCGTTTTTCCTGTTCAGAGTAATGAATCGGAGGACAGGATCATCAAATATAAGAAAGCAGCCGATGAAGCGGGCCTGACCATAGCTGAGGTAGGGATATGGAGAAATGCACTGGCAAAGGATCCCGATGAACGGAAGAAGAACATGGATTACTGTGTTGAGCAGCTTAGACTTGCCGATTATGTGGGTGCCGGATGCTGCGTAAATGTTGCAGGTGCTTTCGGACCGGTATGGGATGGAGGATACAGAGCCAATTTTACGGATGAAGCCCGTAAGGAGACTGTCCGTATGGTCAGGGAGATAATAGACCGTGCGGATGTGAAAAACACATATTTTACTCTCGAACCGATGCCGTGGATGATACCGACCGGACCGGATGATTATCTGAGATTGATCGATGAGGTCGACAGAGATCATTTTGCCGTTCATATGGATGTGATAAGTTTGAAACAGAAGGGTAGCGGATAGAGAATACATAAATGGCAACACAAATAAGCCATCTTTCGGTGGCTGAAAATTGAATATAGACGCAACA
>CAJOID010000006.1:0-5224 GCA_905234595.1 uncultured Lachnospiraceae bacterium
GCGCTTGGCGCCTTCTTTCAATAGCAGAAGCGTAGCCTCTGATTTCCGTTGCAAAGAAAAATCCACGGCATGAACCGTGGACTTTGTCTACAGTCTGAATCCGGTCCCCAAAGGACCGGATTTTTATTCTCTTCCATCTCTATGCATAGTCAGCTGTATATAACGAAATCCGGCGGACGTGTATAGGATAAGCGAACTCCGATGAGGCCGTTATGCATCTTATGAATGCCATGATACAGACAGTGCGAAAAGTGCATGGATGCACTTTTCAGCCGCAACTAAACATGGATGTGCATTGCGGCGGCACGTTAGGCTTCGACAGCGTATAGTGGCATTCATTAGATGCATAGGCCGAAGAGTAATGAGCTTATCCTATATGCATCCGACGGATTGCATTTATACCCCTGAAGCTCGCGGCCCCCTGTTTACAGGATATGTTCCATCATCCAGAACAGGCGGGAGCCCACGACCTCATAGTACATTGGGAGGCGGTCGATCTCCTTGTATCCATTGCGGATGTACAGCTTATAAGCCGGTATGTTCGTATCTATCACATCCAGCTGTACCGCCAGATCCCCCTTTTGCCTTAAGTACTCCTCTATATCATTCAGAAACTTATAGCTGAGCTTCGTCCCCTGCATGTCGGGAGCCACGGCAAGCGCGTGTATCGTCGCTATTTGGTCCCGCGGACCCTTCATCTCCCATGCGACGTTATCATACTCGGGGATGACACTGTGATTTACCACGGCGGCCGCTGCTATCCTGTCCCCATCCCGGATGATGCACATCTCCCCGTCAGACACCGCATTATGTATGAATGTCTTATCCGGGTACACATCCGTATTCCAGCCCAGTTTCACGGTAGTCGTATTTACCTTATCGACTACTGCTTTATACATATCCAGTATCCTGCTCTCATCAGCAGCTGTTGCAAGTTCCATTTATTATTTCCTCATGTAGCATCTGGCATATTGCACAATTATGCGATAGTGTTTTTGTATATTTTGTATGTTTTACCCCTTGTTGATTTCTCTTCAGGGCTTAGAATATAGGCGTAAACAAAGTAAGCATGCGCCGTCAGGAAGAGGCGGCAAGGAGGAGATCATTATGAAGATTCAAAATGTAACAGATGTAGACGGTTTCTTTAAACTTGTAGATCAGTGCAAGGGTAAGGTCGAGCTCGTGACAGGCGAAGGTGACAGACTCAATCTGAAATCCAAGCTTTCACAGTATGTATCACTTGCAAAGATCTTTGCGGATGATATGATCCCCGAGATGGAGCTTGTAGTATACGATCCCGAGGATGCGGTTCACTTCATCAACTATATGGCAGGAGATGCTACCAGGCTTAGTGCCTGATAGCATCTTTTTCTTTTACGTTCTTAATCTGTTTTCCTTAAACACCCTCATCATCTCATTGGTCAGGCTTAAGTTGTTGGGCTGGAGTTCTATATCCTCCCGTCTCACCCATTCGGCGTATTTCAGTTCACCCTCATCCATGCGTATCTCATCATCTCCCACAGCATCACAGTAGAATCCGACAAGCATGTCCTGTGCCATGCCCCAGGGCTGCGATTTGTAGTAGCGGATATTGGTAACACGTATGCCGGTCTCTTCCATGACCTCACGCTGTACGGACTCCTCGAGCGTCTCACCGATCTCGGTAAATCCGGCGACCAGTGCATTATGTCCGTATCCTGTACGGTATCTGGTCAGGAGCAGACAGTCGCCCTTCGTCACTCCGACTATGACTGCAGGATTGATCCTGGGATAGACGGTGTTGCCACACTCAGGACATACCAGTGAGCGCTCCGTCGTACCGGGCTTTAAGACATTCCCGCATCTGCCGCAACACTTATTATCGGCATACCATCTCCACAGATGATATGCGGTAAATACAGAGAATACATCGCTCATGGATGTACCGGAGAATCTGTCACGGACCTCTCTGATCGTCACATACTCATAGCTATCACGCTGACAGTCCGAAGTATCCAGGTTCAGGAAGAACCTCTGTTCATCGACCGAGAACAGATATATGGTCCGTGCATCCGGTATATCCTCATGTCTGACGAATAAGATACGTCCTTTGTCATCTCCCAGAAGCACTCTTCCATCCTCATTGAAGATATAGATGACATCCCCGTCTATGGGACTGCATTCCCTGTATTCGTTATATAGTCTGGATGGAGCTATATCCTGTATCATATGAATCTCCCGGCAGTTCTCTAGTAACTGTTTATCTCATCTCCGCTGTCATCCGTGTTCTCAAGAGCGATGATCTTTAAGTCATACTGCACGGCATCGTTTACTTTTACATGCACCGTATCGCCGACCTTGTGACCGATCAGGGCCTTCCCGACAGGTGACTCGGGAGTGATATAACCGCCGAGCGAATTAGCTCGCACGGTGGTGACTATCTTGAGCTCCTGCGTGCTGTGATCGTCGAGGTATTCCACGGTGACAGTATTGTTCATGCCTACCTCGTCCTCAGCGGAACTGTCATCGATCACACGCGCAGTCTTGATCATATTCTCCAGATATCTGATACGGCTCTCGTTCTGGTTCTTGAACCTCTTCGCCGCATAGTATTCGAAGTTCTCGGAGAGATCGCCCTGGGCGCGCGCCACTTTCAGATCCTCGAGGGCCTTGGGACGTACCACGAGCTTGCGGTGCTCTATCTCCTCCTCCATCTTACGAATATCCGATTCAGTCAGTTTATCATGCATATCACTTTACCTCAGGGCTTCATATCCTTGAGCGAATTGAACATATCGATATCCGACTGCAGTACCTTCATATTGGTCGTCACGGTCTCTTCACCGGGTCTGGTCACGGATATCTCTATTACTGTGCCCTCACTCATGCCGCTCATGAAGAATCTCTCCATGAAGCTGATAAACTTGGGATGATTGTTCTTGAATGTGCCGAAAGCTGCCGCCATCTGCATCATTGCCTGTGGATTCATATGTGCCTCCTTATTCCGTAAGAATCTTCAATATGTCTGCAGGTGTATCGGCGATGTATGTCGCTCCCGCCTGCTCAAGTTCCGTTCTGTTACCGTATCCGTAGAGTGCCCCTATCGAGTCCACTCCCGCTTCCACGGCACCCTCTATATCATAATGCCTGTCGCCTATCATTACTACCGACCCCGGATCCGCTCCGGTCAGACCGATAGCCTTGCGTATGAGCGCAGCCTTGCTCGGATCCGTCATCTCCGCTCCCGGGCCCACGATCAGCGGGAAATACTTAAGCAGTCCCGTATGCTCGATCACCTTATCGGCCATATTCTGTGGCTTGGAAGTAACTACGAGCAGTGTTCTTCCCTCGGATGTCAGTGCAGCAAGCACATCCGTGATACCGTCGAATACAGGAGCCTCTTTATAGGCATCCGTGTCATAGTATTCCTGGAAGTATCTGACGGCTTCATCACACTTCGAACCCGAGATCCCGTAGTATTTATCAAAAGAATAGTACAGCGGAGGCCCGATGAACCTGAGCAGTTTATTCCGGTCCGGTTCTTCTATGCCGAATTTCGACAGTGCGTGCCTGGCCGATCTGATGATACCGAATTCGGACTGAGTGAGTGTCCCGTCCAAGTCAAAAAATATGTGTGTGTATCTCATCATGCTTCTCCTGTTTCGTATCTGCCCGCCTGGACTTTCCACATCTGTGCATACTTGCCGTCCATCTTAAGCAGGCTCTCATGTGTACCTTCTTCGACTATGTGCCCGTTCTCCAGCATGATGATCCTGTCTGCATCACGCGTGGTGGAGAGTCTGTGCGATATATAGAATACGGTCTTGCCGCTGGCTGCGGATTCCATGGCTTTGTTCAGTTCATACTCGGCCAGAGGATCCAGAGCACTGCTGGGCTCGTCCATGATAAGTATATCCGCATCCTCATAGAATGCTCTCGAGATGGCTATCTTCTGGCTCTCTCCGCCGGAGAAGTTGACTTCGGCCTTATCGAACTCAGTGGTAACCTGGGTATCCAGGCCTTTATCCAGTGTCTCGAGACGTCCTGCGAAGCCCGCCTGTCCAAGTGCGCTGACTACGCCATGTTCCATGCCGGGTTCCATACACGACATTACCACATTTTCACCGAGAGTTGCACCGTACATCTGGTAGTCCTGGAATACCACGCCGATATGTCTGCGATAGTCGCGTGGATTGTACTCTCTGATATCGTGTCCCCGGTAATATATGCTGCCCGAAGTCGGATCATAGAGTCTCATCAGGAGCTTGATCAGCGTGGTCTTGCCTGCGCCGTTATAACCTACGATCGCGATCCTTTCACCGGGTTGCGCATTCAGAGCTATATCCTGAAGCGTATACGGCAGGTCATCACGATATCTGAAGCTGACACCGTTAAGTTCGATACCTGCACCTGAGCCGGGCACACTGTCTCCTTCGTTGCATTCTATCTTCGGCTCATAATCCAGAAATGCCCTGATCTTATCAATATACAGACTGTTCTCCTGTGCCTTGGGGAAGATGTCTGCCAGATTTACCATGCCGCGTCTTAAGCTGCCGGTCCTGTTGAACAGTACCACGGCATTACTGTAATCGATCGTATGAAGCACCGCCGCCTGAAATACCAGATATGTGATATAGAGTCCGTCCAGCAAAAAATCACCGACCATATATTCATTGGTAAACGTAAGCAGAGATCTCTTTTTGCCGACGGCTTTCTGTATGCCGGCTATATCATCGTCAGCCTGCATGAACTCCCGTTCAAGTTCCTCACCGACTCTGGGATGAAGTCTGAGTTCTCTTGCATAATCATTCAGATAGAATACACGGCTTACGTAGTTCCGTTTTCTCTCCAGCGGATTAACTCTCAGCCTGACATCATAGTTCAGCTTATTGATGACCTTCGATACGAAGAATCTGAGTATGAACGAAGCAAGTACAAAAAGTATGCCGGCCGCATCCGTCATCAGATAGAATATGCCCGTGGTAAAGAGAACCGTAAGTGCCTGAACTATCAGATTGCACATGGTCAGGAACCTGTCTATGGAACTCTCCGCCTCAGCCACCGCCAGCACGAAATCATTGTAATACTCCGGATCGTCATAGCAGTTTAAGTCTATCTGCGCGGCTTTTTCATACATCTGTTCCTTCAGTGCACGATACAGCTTCGGCTTGGTCCTGTAAGTCCACCCGTGTATGAAGAATCCGTCCGGAATGATCTGTATCGCATTGATGATCAGTATGATACC
>CAJOID010000006.1:5244-43669 GCA_905234595.1 uncultured Lachnospiraceae bacterium
AGAACATACCGGATCCCGAGCACATGCTCAAGGAAAATGATCCCCTGATATCTGAACCCGTCATAGAGGAAATAGATCATATACCCGGGGGCGGTCTTAAAGCACAGGCGCCAGAGATACAGCTGGTTTTGGATCACTCTCTTCATGCAGGCTCACCTCCGTCCGACAGGGCCAGGTAGTTCTTAGCCTGCTTCGTATACATATCTGCGTATAACCCGTGAGCATCCATCAGCATGCGGTGGTTTCCCTCTTCCGCCACGCATCCTCCGGACAGCAGATATACCCAGTCCGCATTCTGCACTGACGAGAGTCTGTGGGATATAAATACGAGTGTATTGTCGCTGCAGCACTCATATATGTTGTCAAACAGAGTCGCCTCGGCTATCGGATCCAGTGCACTCGAAGGCTCATCGAATATCTTGAAGGGACAGTCCTGTACAAATGCCCTGGCTACCACTATCTTCTGATACTCTCCTCCCGACAGCACGGCTCCCGTATCATCAAACTCATGTGTCAGAGTGGTGTCCATCCCCTTAGGCAGAGACATGACTTTATCATATACTCCCGCCTTCTCAAGAGCATCGCGTACCCGACTTTCTTTCTCATCCTCAGGTATCTGCTCTCCCATGATCACATTGTCGGTCACCGACATGGACAGCATGCGGTGATCCTGAAATGCAGTCGCAAAGAGCGCTCTGTATTTACGCAGGTCATACTCACGGATATTCCTGCCGTTTAGAAGTATCACTCCGTCTGTGGGATCATAGAATCTGAGCAACAGCTTGATCAGAGTCGTCTTACCGGCGCCGTTATGACCGACCAGAGCGTATGTCTTACCGCCGCGGAATTCCATGTTCAGATGAGACAGGACCTCTTTGTCCTTATATGAGAAAGATACATCACGAAACTCGATCGACTTTATCTCCCTGCCGGGATCAATGCCGGGGCTGTCCTCGGGGATCTTTTCCTTATAATCCAGAAAAGTACGCAGATATTCCATGAAAAGGCCGTTCCTGAACAGATTCGTGAGCGACTCGGTGAAGCCGATGAGTATCCAGGTCGTAGATACCATCATACTCGTGATGACCGCGAGCTGCGCCAGACTCATGGTACCGCTGACCAGAGTTCTGTATGCACCGTATATCAGCAGGCCCTCGAAAATGAAAGTGAATGTGAACATGACATAGAGCCAGTGGAGTACCATCGCTTTCTTTGTGTACTTGCGCGTAACATCGGCCAGCCCCGTGATAGCCTCACGGTACTGCTTCTTCATCAGTTTGAATACGTCGGTCAGGCGCACTTCCTTCGCATATTCGGGCAGGTACATTACGCGGTTGATATAGGCTATGCGGCGGTTATGAGGTGCCATATCCTCATTACGCTGATAGTCCAGTCTGCTGATAGCCCTGTTGAACACAAAGTTGCCTATCACGGGGAATATGATGAAAAGCACGGATATGCGGTCCACCTGGAACATGAAGACAAACGCACATACGCTGGCGATCGCACCGAACACGGCACCGAATACGACTTCAACTGTCTGAATGAGTCTCTCGTCGGCTTTCTCCATGGCCAGAGTGTATTTATCATAGAAATCGCTGTTCTCGAAGCATTCGAGTTCAACATTTCTCGACTTGCGGAACAGTTTCAGATACAGGCCTTTATTGACCAGCGCCTGTGTATAAAGATAGATACTGCCGTTTAAGAACCCGTTGTAGAGGGACATACCGCCGGATACCACGCCGACGATGATGACGAATATCATGATATGCCCGAAGCTGTCTCCGTTCTCCAGAGAGTTGATCACATAGCGCATAAAGAAAGCGCTGTAGAACAGCCACTCGAAATAGCCGAGGAACCTGCTCACAGCCTTATGTACCACTAAAGAAGGACATATATTAAAAAGCAGTCCGCACGCGTAGATATTATTCTTAAGTGCCCTGCTTTTTCTGATCCTGTCTTTATTATCTTTTGTCTTATCTATATTGGGATTATTCACCGGTGTAATGCTCTGACTGCGATGAAGCAGCCTGTGTTCTGTGCGGCATCCTGTTCATTGCTATATATCCTAACACGACTCCGACAAAACACACAACACTTCCGGTTATGAGCATTACTACGATCCCGAGGTGGTCAAGTATAACTCCGCTGACCAGATTGGAGAACACCCCGCCCAGAGTGATCGCACTCGTGATGAATGCCTGCCCCTTGACCTGGTCAAGCTCGTCCATAGTCCGGCTCACATAATAGGCACCTGCCGGAATGAAAACGGCATAAGCGAAAAGCTGGAAACACTGGCTTAGATAAAACATCGGCATTCCATGCGCAAATACAAGAATAAGTATCTTGATGAAAAAGGCGATACCCGAAATGATAAGAAGTTTCTGATCCGAGATCTTCTTTAAGACTATACCGATCAGGGCCATAACCGGCAGTTCCAGGATAGCCTGCAGGAAATTCGCATATCCAAGCTCGGTCTCCGCTCCTCCCAGGCTGCGTATGATCTGGATCATGAAATCATTGATCATATTATGGGCGAAGAAAAAGCAGACCGTCGCGACCATAAACATGGTATATGCCGGATACATCCTGGCGAACTCGAGCGGATTGTTATGCGCCGTATGCGTATCTGAAGTACGCTCTTCCACGGGTGCATCTGCTGTGGCACCTTCAGGCTTAATGAACGTGATGATCAGGACCAGTGATACTGTCATCACTACGATCGTGACAACCGGGAGCAGCATCACACCGTGCTTCTCCACAGCGCCGCCTATGAAGGCACTCGTCACTGCAAATCCGGCGGATCCCAGTCCTCTCGCCAGCCCGTAGAATATATTGCATCCGGCCTTCTGATACTCGAAACACAGGGCTGTCATGACGGGCTGATATGCGAACTGGATCATATATATGACTGCATATACTACAAAGATGATAAGCTTATTGTTCTGAACGAACATAAGAATGACCGAACCGATCAGGATGACCAGAACGGAAATCATGATAAAACGCCGGTTTGTAAGCGGTCCGGGCTTGTCGATAATGCCTGCGATGACAGGCTGTGCCACGGCAGAGATCACATTTGCGATGGCAAGCAGTATCCCTATCTCCGTATTACTGAAACCGTGCGCGAGCAGATATACTGCCGCGCACGCATGTACAGTACAGAATGCCGCGAAATAGGCTATGTTAAGTAAAGCATATTGTACAGTCTTCATTCAGTATCAGTTATCCAGTATCTCAGAGGCTTCTTTCATCAGGTCTATGATCGGCAGATGCTGAGGACATACCCTCTCACACTGACCGCAGGCGATACATGCAGATGCTCTGCCGCTGCGCTGTACGAGACCGTTGTAGAAGTTCTTACTTCTCCAGTCGTCGGGATAACGCCTGAGAGTGTTGATCGTACGGAATACGTCGGGAATGCTGATCTTCATCGGACATCCGTCACAGCAGTACCTGCACGCCGTACATCCTATCTGAGGCATGCTCAGTATCTCTTCGGTCACCTCGTTCACAAGTGCAAACTCACTGTCGCTGATCGGTTCGAAATCCTTAAATGTAGCAATGTTATCATCCATCTGCTCTTCATTGGACATACCCGAGAGTATCGTCATCACACCGGGCTGTGAGCCGACGAACCTGAGTGCCCAGGATGCTACCGATGCATCGGGTCTGGCAGCCTTGAACTTCGCTTCGATCTCGGGTGCCATATTCGCGAGCATACCGCCTCGTACAGGCTCCATCACGATGATCGGGATATTTCTCTCATGAAGTATCTCATATAATCTCTGCGATCTGACAACCGGATTGGTACGATCCAGATAGTTATACTGTATCTGAACGAACTCCACTTCGGGATGTGCATCCACTATCTCCTCGAGGAGCTCGGGACTGCCGTGGAAAGAGAATCCGAAATGCCTGATCTTACCGGCTTCCTTCATCTTCACTCCCCACGAGAAGCAGTCATACTTAACATATGTATCGTAATTGGATCCATCCTCTATGGAATGAAGCAGATAGAAATCAAAATAATCAACGCCGGCACGCTCCAGCTGCTCGTTGAACAGTCTGTCCACATCCTCGGGCTTGTGTATCTCCCATGCGGGAAGCTTGGTCGCTATCATGAAGCTGTCACGCGGATATCGCTTAACGAGTGCCTCTCTGGCTGCGACCTCCGACCTGCCGCCGTGATAGACGTAGGCGGTATCGAAGTAATTCATCCCGGCAGCCATATACTTATCAACCATACGGCATACATGCTCGTGATCGATCACACCGTCCTTTTCGGGCAGTCTCATCAGGCCGAATCCGAGTTTAGGCATTTTAGTCAGATCAATACTCATAAATCACAATCCCCTTTCTCATACTATATCAAATCCATGTAAACTTACCGAACACTCCCGGTTCGAGCACAACATCCGCTACATATTCTTCACGTTCTTCAAAGTCTTCTCTGACTGTGATCTTATTTGCAGGGAATTCCCATCCGTTATCAACACACTTAAGTGCTTTCACCGGGCGGCTCGTATGTATCCTGACGCGATCTGTGTGCAGATCCGCCTTCACATAACGGTACAGTATCATGCCGTTCTCATAAGTGAACATTGAGAAATCTCTGCCCGTGGCATAGAGATCATCAGAAAGAGTCCTGCGGAGCACATCCATCGTGCTCTTCGGCATCCTGTATATATCCGCATCGTTATCCGGTACTGCCCATATATACATACGGCCTTTTCCATAGGTATTTCTCAGGAAAAGCGATGCATGCAGGTCTCCGTTACCGCCGTTTAAGAGTGACCAGCCGTCATTGTTGCCGTGTACGAGTTCCGGGAAAAGGATCGGCTTACGATGCTCTATATATCCGGCAGGGTCACCCGTGATATGATATCTGGTCACGGCATATCTCCTGCCTGTCAGATGAGCCTGGGTAAGGCCTGCGTCATACAGCCACTCCTGGGCTTCACGCATGAATCCGGACGTGATCACGGCTTCTCCGCCGTTATATACGTAATCCTTAAGCTTATCTATGATATCGGGGTCTGCCAGTGCCGATTCGGTCAGCAGTATCTTCGGAGCATCCGCCGGGAATTCGCTGACCGGCTCTATAGGTATGCCGAGCATGCCGAGACGCATCTCCAGATGGTTCTCTCCTGAGGAAGCATACGGGATGTATACGGGTACTCCCTCCGCTTCTCCTATCCCATCCATCATATCATCTATACGCTCCAGCTGCATACTCAGAGCGCATACAAATCTGTTGCCGACCAGATCGCTCCACTGGAAATGCATGAGCTCATGTGCCTGTGCAAATGCAGTCAGATATGCCTGCTCGAGATACCTCTCTGTAGACCAGCATTGATAAGGATCGAACCATCCGCCGCCGCATCTGCCGGGCCATGCATTCTGCATATATCTGGCCAGAGAATAGCTTAAATACTCCGGAAGATGCTGGTCTGTGTATGCGGGACTGCGAGTCTCAGTACCTATATATGTGGCATCGAATATCTCATCCTGAACTTCGGGCACATAGCCCGCGAAATGATACGATTCGCGCCAGTTCGGATATTTGATGACCATTTTCACTTTGGGATTAACGGCTTTGGCCGGACCTGTGATCAGATTCGCGGATACATCCTTCATCAGATCCCTGCGGAATGTCACCCAATCTCTGTCACCCTTCTCACGGATACAGCGCTCACAGGTGCAGTTGGTGAAATAAAAGTCATCGAGGATGATCTCATCAAAGAAACGTGCCGTATATTCGGATATCTCCTTTATCCTGTTCCTCATGGCGGGATCGGTATAGCAGAAAGTGTCAAACAGCCTTCTCTTACCGCCCTCGGCACCCTCGAAATCACCGATGGTGGTCGTGATACCGCCTGAAACTTCCACTCCTTTGGACTCAAGGAAATCCTTCGCCATCTTAAGCTGCGCTTCTTCCACATCACAGTTTCCGCGATGAGTCTCCAGATAGACTTTATCCAAGCCTATGTATTTCTCCAGAAAAGCATGATCCTTTTCGATGCTCTCCGGAGTAAAAGCCGCCGCCACCTGCGCAGGTATATATACGACAGTCTTGAAATTCCTATAATGTCCGCTCATAAACTATCTCCTCTCTCTGTATATGATTCTTCACTTCGGAATGACGACTATCCTCAAGGAAAGGACCACAATAAGGGTAAGCAGCAGATATACGAAAGTATGACTATCTCGCCGCTCGAACAACAGCATCGATACTCCCGGCAAATTCCCTCCAGGTAAAACTGCTTTGTGCCTTGAGCCTGCCCATATCGGCTATATGCTGCGCAAGCTCCGGATCATGCATGATACGCATGGCGGCATCTGTGATACTATCCGTGTTACCGAGTTCATATGGAGCATAATCTTCCCACGGTGTAATGACTTCATCCAGATATGCCGAGGTATCCGTAAGCGACACACAGCCTGCCAGCATTGATGAGAATATTCGGTCATGGGCTCCGTCCTTGAAGTGCGGCATGACATTCAATGAGATGACAGCCTCATCAAGAGCCCTGACGCAATCGGCACTCGTCATCATCCTGCCGGAATGGATCAGATTCTCCGGATGTCTGCAGTCAAGCTTATCCCAGTCCTTACCGATACAATGTACCTGTATGCCGGCATCTGCCAGTGCTCTGACCTGTTTGGCCCTGAAATATGACCTCACATACAGATCCACGAATATACAGTGATGCATGGCCTCAGGGAAGGCTCTGTCAGGTTCATCGGGGAAGGCTTCTTTAAGACGCTCATACAGAGTATCTTCCAGGACCAGTGACGGACTTTTTATCATCTGATCGCATATATCATACAGAAATTCCTGATATTCACGGTCAGCGTTCTCTATCGCTCCCCTGATACCTTCGGGAGTGACATAGTTCGCTATAAAGACCAGATTCCTTTCTCGTTTGGAGAGTTCCGGTCCTGATGAGGTCGATCTGACAAACTGCCCCCTGTAAATCCCGGGGCCCGCTGTCGTCTCATCTATCAGTTCATTTCCGCACAGAGGCCAGAAATATACATTCTCTATCTCCGGATGCCATCTCCTCACATAGGAGACATGGTTCCTGTCGATGCATGCAATGCTCAGATTCTTAAAGCGGCGGTTCAAAAGCGGAAAATAATAGATAGGCGAGTCGACCATTATATTGATGATGTCGATACCATACTCTTCCCATATTGCCGGTCCGGCACCACCGAACTGTCCCTCACCTGTAAGTCCGATGAAATTAAATGTCACAAGTACACTGTCTGATTTATCCGGCAGTACCTCAAATGCGGTAATACTGTCAGCGGGATGAAGTACATCCCATATAAAGACCTCCCTGCCCATATCATGCAGGTATACGGCCAGTTCCTTTGAGAAGTACCCCAGGGTTTCGACATCTCCGATTATGAGTATTATCCTTTTCTTCCTCATATCATTGTGTCCTCACGCCCACTACGGCAAATCTGCCGTCCTCAACCTGGTAAGCACATGTAGACAGGACGATATACTCATCTCCCCACCCGGACTCCACATCACGGATATAGAGCGCCATATTGTCGATGTTTTCACGCCAGTGATCATACTCTTCTTCAGTGTCGAGCTGATTATACGTGTAATACTTGAAGTCATCGCTGTCCTCGGGATATATCTGCGAGTAGAATGCACATATGACCTCATAGGTCCTGTGCTCATATATACTGTCATACTGGATGATGCTGTGCCTGTCGGCGTATGACTCATCGGCATATTTAAGAAGAGAACCGAACATGGTGCCGTTACGCATATTATGGCCGTGTACAAGCTGTATCGTGGTGGGCTCATAGCCTTCCAGATATCCTCCGGCTTCGGTCCCGATACCGATCTCCGAATCCGCATCCAGGATTATACATCCGGGTTCGGATTCGTGTCCGTCTATATCCCGGTGCAGATAGTATTCATAGTCTGCGAGCGTCTGAAGTACTGGAGCATCGATCACGGTCCCGTCGATGTATATGTACCCGATGGTCGCGTTATTATAGTCGTACAGTTCTCTGTATTCGGGCAGAATGGAATCCTCATACGCAGGTGTGACTTTTTTACGTTCGGCATCCCTCAGAGCGTCCTGTTCTTCCAGGGTGAGTGCCTCGTATTCCTCAAAGGTAAGACCGCCGATATACTCCTCTCTGTCCGGATCCGCAGGCGATTCTTCAGCATCGTCTGCGTCTGCGTCAGTACCGTCATCTGTTGATATGGTGTCCGGAGGAGATGCGGCGGAAGTATCCTCATAGTCTTCCTCCACAAAAGCATCCAGCTGCGCCTGCGTAAAGCCGTCTTCGGAGACGTCTCCGCATCCGGCCAGCATCATTGTCGTTGCTATGATAAAAAGGGATTGAATGGATCTGTTCATATGTGATTCCATATAACACTCATTTAAGATACAGAGAATGAGACCTGATATATTCCCCAACCTTCACAGGTACCAGACCGTCTACGGCCTCATTCCGCGAAACCAGATCTCTGATCCGGGTAGAAGATATTGCGGGAATATGCCCGTGCATGATCTCACAACGGGCTTCCGGGAAGATCTCCTTAAGTTTATCAGACGCTCCGCTGACGGGCTCTTCGGCGTCCGTATCATGGCTGCCGTCATCGTCTGCCTCCCGTCCGAATACGGCAAGCGTGGACATGCGCAGCACTTCAGCGGGCTTCATCCAGGTGCCTATGCCCGTGAAGACATCAGCTCCGCATATAAAGAAAAGCTCGCTGTCCGGATACTCGTGCTTAAGCCTGCCCAGTGTCTGATATGTATAAGTGGGATTATCCTGATCCGATTCCAGGAGACTCAGTTCCATATCGAGCCCGTGCAGATCTCCCGGACCGGCACCCGTCCCGGTGATATCCTCCAGGGCGATCCTCACCATATCACATCTCATATCGTAAGGGGTGATGCGTCCTTTGAAATAAGGCCTGCCGGCAGGTATGATCAGAAGTTTATCCAGATCAAGCTCCCTATACGCGGCTTTCGCCATGGCCAGATGTCCGTTATGTATGGGATCAAACGTCCCGCCCAGGATACCTATGCGCTTCATACGGCAGATCTCACCTGCCCTGTTTGTCAAAGAAATCCTTGAGTTTCTTAAGCAGAGTCTCCTTGTCGATCGTCTTAAGCAGATAATCCACCGGACTTAACCCCACAACCGACAGAACGCTGTCCTTGTCACCGTGCCCTGTCAGGAACATGACCGGTATCTGTCCTGTCTCGGAATCACTTCTGAGCATCGAGAGAACCTGCGGACCGTTCGCTATGGGCATCTCATAATCCAGAAGCACCAGATCCGCTTTATTCTTGGCCAGATAGCTTATTGCCTGTACTCCGTTTGAAGCCATGCCTATATGATAAGAGCCTTTCAGCCACTCGTATACGGTCCTCATGTAAGTGATGTCGTCATCGACGATAAGTACGGTCTTTTTACGACTGTCACCGGTATTCTCATCGAGATATGTGCAGACTCTTTTTATGAGTTTATCTATATCCAGCGGTCTTTCGAACCATTCCGTAACGGCCTGTTCGGGGATCGTCCTTTTTACGGCTTCATATTGTTCCGCATCACCTATGAGTATCAGGCCACGGTCTCTGTCCATTACCGTATCCTTGATGTACACCAGTGTCTCCGACCCGGGCTCGATCTCCTCGCTCAGAAACAGGATCGCAATTTCCATGTCCTCATCGTATGGATCGATCTCCCTGATATTAGCATGCGCAAATACGGCTTTTATATCCACACCGGCCAGCTTGGTTATCAGGCTCTTGGCCAGAAAGGAATCTGTTGCACTTATGATCAGTACTTTGCCTGTATCCGGCCTGGTCTCTTGTATATCAAAATCCATGTCATCCTCCGGTATGTCATTATTCCAAGTCAATACTCTAACTTACATCATACCACACCACCGGATGTCGTGTGATATACTTATGTGTATACGACAACAAATCAAACCGATACAGAGGCTTCAAATGACACAATACGAGAAAATGACCGAATCCCCGGTGGAGAAACTCATCGTTTCATTATCCATCCCGACGATCATCAGCATGCTCATATCCAACATATATAATATCGCTGATACGGCTTTCGTCGGCAGACTGGGCACAAGTGCTTCCGGAGCGGTCGGCATCGTATTTGGTTTCATGGCCATGATACAGGCGGTAGGCTTCCTGTTCGGCCAGGGCAGCGGCAGTCTGATATCCAGGATGCTGGGAGCCAAAGACAACTCACAGGCCGATATAACCGGATCCACCGGACTTTTCTATTCATTTTTCTTCGGACTCATACTCACTGTGACGGGTCTGGTCTTCACGGATCCCATCATCAGTTTTCTGGGCAGCACCCCCACCATAGCTCCGTATGCCAGACAGTATATAACCTGCATCATGGCAGCAGCTCCGTTCATGGCTACCAGCTACACCATGAACAATCTCCTCAGGTACGAGGGTAAGGCTTTCTACGGCATGATATCCATGATGACCGGTGCTCTGCTGAATATCGCACTCGATCCCATACTTATGTTCGGATTAAAACTCGGTGTGATGGGCGCAGGATTATCGACTGCCATATCCCAGTTCATAGGCTGGACCATCATGATCGCGATGTTCGTCAGAGGCAAGAGCGAACTCAGACTCTCATTCAGAAAGATCTGCTTCAAGCCTGCGCTGCTCGGCAATATAGCCGCTACCGGACTGCCATCCATGATACGGCAGGGCCTGAACGCCTTATGTACGATACTGATGAACACCACGGCCAAACCTTACGGTGATCCCGCCATTGCCGCAATGAGCATCGTTACACGTGTCTCGTTCTTCACGTTTTCCCTGTCGCTCGGCATAGGCCAGGGCTTCCAGCCCGTAAGCGGGTTTAATTACGGCGCCGGGCGTTTCTCCAGAGTCAGAAAGGGATACCGCTTCGGCCTGATCATATCCCAGATATGCATGTTCATCTTTGCCGGCGTGGTATTCATATTTGCACCTCAGATATCACAGGCACTGCGTGACGATCCGGAAGTAGTCGTTATCGCGACCCGTGCGATGCGGCTGATGGCCGTATCACAGCTCTCCATGCCTGTCACCGTCATGACGGAGATGCTCCTCCAGACTACCGGCAAGAAGCTCAGGGCCTCTGTCTTAAGCGCAATGAAGAGCGGTATAATACTCATACCCGCTCTCCTTATCCTGAGTCATCTGCGCGGCCTGTACGGTATTGAGGAAGCCCAGCCTCTGTCTCTGGTACTTTCGGTCATACCTGCCGTCATATTTGCCGTATCTTTCTTCAGGGAACTGCCGGCCGAAGACCGTCAGACCCTCTGAAATCCCATATATAATCTCAGATATCGCAGCGGATACAGTTTCTTAAGTTTATCCTTAAGCTTCGTATATGCGGTACCGGACACCTCAAGTGCCATGTCGGTATCCGTTTCTCCTCTGTACAGATACTCGCTGTAATACGATATGAATCCCAGACTCTCATCATCCAGTTCTTCATGAAGACGCATACGGTATTCATTGAGGGTTTCACCGCTCTCCATCTCACATTCCAGAAGACTGAGCAGGTTCAGATCCTGCCTGCACAGGATCTCCAGCCGTTCTTCGGCATTTCTGCGCCTGAACCTGTATGAGACGATCAGATTACCTGCGACGATAAACAGGACCGTGAGTGCGATCCCGGCCGCCACAGGGATCACTATCGCATACCAGGGGATCCTGATATGCGCATCCTCACCATCTTCAGGCTCTTCAGGCATATCTTCCGGAACCTCCTCCTCACTTTCTGGATATGCGCCTGAGGCTCCCATGTACATAGCTTTGGTCTCCTCCGCCGACCGCCAGTACGACCTGACATGATATATCGGAGTAGGTTCATATGCGACCCATCCGGCGCCCTCATAATACACTTCGGGCCAGGCATGAGCCATCGACGAATCCACTGTCACAGGCTCGGCAGATGTCGTATCAACTATATATCCCTGCACATATCTCGCAGGTATGCCCTCCGCGCGTGCTAGCAGCACGAAAGCCGTAGCGAAGTGAGTGCAGTATCCGCATCGGGAGCCCAGTACAAAGCTGTCCAGAAAATCCGAAGCATCTTCCATATCATCCGGCAGAGGCCCGGGACTGTCACTGTAATCAAGGCTTCGCAGATATGCCTCCAGTGCGGCCATCTTATCATACATATCCTCAGCCCCGTCATATACATCTTCCATAAGATGAGTCATGTCACCGGACAATTCCACGGGCCGGGCATAGACGGTCTCTATCCTTTCAACATATCCCGTCAGATCATCATATGTATACGGTTCGGAACCGGCCGGAGTGAACATATGAGCCTCCTCATCAAAACTCTCCCGTCCGGGAAGCCGGCAGTTACGCAGGTATTCCTCAAACAGTGCATTTCCGGTATTCATGCGGTAAAAGTTTACCGTGTATTCGGTTTTAAAAGACCGGACCTCAGGCCATAGCAGATCGCCTCCCCGGTCTCTCACTCCGGCTTCGGTCAGCTCCCTGCTGTTCGCAAGCGCCTTGAGCGGAATGAACACATACGGTGTCCCCAGATCCTCATATCTGATGCGGAGAGATGATTTTTTGACATAATCCTGAGGCTGGGCGGTATAATCGCGCACAGAAGACAGTAATGACAGCGTATCCAGTATGACATCGGGCGTATCGGAAGTGTCGGTATCCGTCCACTCATAACCGTCAAAGGTGTCAAACGTCCTGCCCGCAAGTTTCACATCCGTCATACCCACAGGGATATCATACAGGGTGAGCATTTCATCAGGGGCAGCGTTTACCTCATCATGTATCCGTCCCCTGCCGGAAAACCCGATCATTGCCCCCGTAGGGTCATATGCACCTTTGATATCAAGCAAAGCACTGATCTCCTGTACCCTGTCATACGCCATACGGTACAGTTCTTTGACAAAAGCCCAGTCATAAGCCTCATCCGGAGCCGGCGTAGCACAAACCAGGATCATCGTGACCAGTAGATACGGTGCCACCCATACCAGATGCTCCTTATGATCGGTATATCCGTCTTTGACCCAGGATAGCTGTATCTCCTCAACTGCTGCCGTCAGTACGAGAGCCAGTACGCTCATAACTGTAACTCTGCCCGGTATGATACCGAAGCAGACGGCCGTAACGGACAGGATGATCGCTGCCACAGCTGCAGCTGCCCTGAATGCTCTGAAATGAGCACACAGTTCTCCGGTGATAAATGCCGCTGCCACCGGGATCAGGAACAGGAGCAGGTATGCATGTGCGATCAACACTTCCCCGATACGCGGATTACGAGTCAGCAGCAGCACAGTCAGGATCACAGTGACCAGAACTCCTGCCATGATGAATCTGACATACCACCCCAGTTTTCTGAATGCTACCATGGCGCACGCGATTAATGTCCCCGCCACGATGACCGGAATACTGTGCTCCGTCCCCAGATAAGTGGCTGTTACGGATATATATATGCCGGATATTATCAGGACGTATATGAGTTCATAAACGAATCCGGTCATGAGAGCACCTCTTTCAGCCTGTCCTCACAGCCTATATGCATGAACCTCACAGACTTGATGTCCGTCGTGTCGGGCATTTCATGCTCTCCGTCACCTATCAGATAAACCATGACGGGGATGCGGTATCCGGCCAGCTGCTTAACATATGCTCTGGCTTCATCACTCCATACATGCAGAATAAAGATAAATGCCGCAGCGTTCAGGGCAGAATGCACACCCGATACCTGCGTAAACATCTCTCCCTGTGATGCGGTGCCGAAATGATATGAACTCATACGGGAATAAAACTCCTCAAAGGAATCCGTAGACGACAATGCATAGGAGTTCAGCCGGTTATCGTATGTATATACCCCTGCTGTGATCCCCCTTTTGAGGCAGTAATATGAAATAGCCAGAAGTGTCTCAATGATCCTGTTCTCCACAGGCAGATATTCCGATGGGAAATCCGAGTATCTGTGCGGTTCCATGATCATGCAAATATCCGGTGTGTTCTCACCGATGTATTTTCTGATCATTGGCTTACCGGTCTTAACCATCGCTTTCCAGCTGATCCTGCGGACATCGTCTCCGGGGACATAGTCTCTTACCAGCACATCAGGTTCATCCTTTTGGGTCTGTGCCTCCCTGGCTGCCAGCAGAACCTCGTCAAGCCCGGCCACGCTGTCCAGGATCTCCAGGTGCGGAAGTACCGTTACACGCAGTTTCTCCCTGTTCTTAAAGGTGATGTTAAAAAGTCTCAGATAGTCCGTGACCGTCACTGTTTTTATCCCCACCTCATAATCCCCTCTGTATCTGCATACGAGCAGAGTTTCCCTGTTGATGCCCGTACCGGGCAGAAGTTCATATTCGGTATCCGCATCTATCCCGCTAATATCCGAGAAATCCATATAAAACCCCACACTGATCGAACTGTGCGCAAACCTGTCCTCATTCCTCAGTGTGAAATAATATGCCGCCGATGTCCCCGCCACGGGCGAGCTCACATCAAGCCTCTGGTATACTTTAAAACGTAAGAATACTATGATCGAATAGATCAGCGAAATGGCCGGAACGATCAGAACAAAAAAGAAAAAACCGTAGGTAACCGGACCTCCGGCTACCGATATTGCGATCAGAGAAAGGATCAATGCTCCCAGAGCGATCAGACGGTTTCTAAGCATCCTTCACCATAGGCACTTTGGCCTTAAGTACATCCGAATAGATCACAGCATCCACGCTCTCATGCGCGATACCCGCGTCATAAGTCAGAGTGACTCTGTGATGAAGTGTATTGACTGCCAGTGCTTTGATATCATCAGGTGTCACATAATCGCGCCCCTGTATATATGCTCTGGCCTGAGCAGCCTGCATGAGCATGATCATGGCCCGGGGGCTAACCCCCATGACGAGCCGGGATTCCTGCCTGGTCAGGTTCACGATATCATTGGCATATTTCATTACACTGTCTGCTATCCTGACCTGTCTGACTTCCCTGCGCGCATTAAGTATATCACCGGCACTCATGATACTCTCGATCTCTTCGGGCTGCCTGCCTTCTATGGCGTTTCTGGCCAGTTTCATCTCACTGCCGGCATCCGGGTAACCTATCGACAGTTTCATCATGAAACGGTCAAGCTGCGCCTCGGGAAGCGGATATGTTCCGACGAACTGAGTGGGATTCTGTGTGGCAATGACCATAAACGGCTGCGGAAGTGTAAGCACGGTATCATCGACCGTCACATGACCTTCAGCCATCGCTTCAAGAAGTGACGCCTGTGTTTTGGGCGAAGTCCTGTTTATCTCATCGGCGAGGATCATCTGGTGCATGATCGCACCTTCACGTAATTCAAACTCTCCCGTCTTCATATTGAGGACCGACACTCCGGTCACATCCGAAGGCAGTGTATCGGGAGTAAACTGTATACGTCCGAAGCTCAGATCCACTGCCCCGGCCAGAGTTTTGGCCAGAGTAGTCTTTCCTACTCCGGGTACGTCCTCTATCAGGACATGACCTCCCGCCAGCATGCATATGAGGACATTCTCGACCACATCTTCCTTACCGATGAAATATGAGTTTATGAGTTCAGCGCATTTTTCTATCATTACACCACCATATTTGCAAAATGCCTGAGGGCAACTTGCGTCAAGGTCACTCTCAGGCATCGGGATTCATAAACGATCAGGTTCGATATCGATCGGTCATTTATTGATCGATCAATTGTTGATCAACTTATCCTCTTCGTTGTTCCAGCTGTACAGCTTACGGATCTCCTCGCCAACCTTCTCAGCGGGATGCTCTGCAGCAAGCTTACGCATAGCCTTGAAATGTACCTGCTTTCCTGCCGGTGACATGTCAAGCAGGAACTGCTTTGCAAAGGAACCGTCCTGAATATCTGACAGGATCTGCTTCATGGCCTTCTTGGTCTCATCGGTGATGATCTTGGGACCGGTGATATAATCGCCATACTCGGCAGTATTGGAGATAGAATATCTCATTCCTGCGAATCCTGACTGATATATCAGATCAACGATCAGCTTCATCTCATGGATGCATTCGAAATATGCATTTCTCTCATCATATCCGGCCTCAACCAGAGTCTCAAAGCCTGCCTGCATCAGTGCACATACACCACCGCAGAGTACAGCCTGCTCACCGAAGAGGTCTGTCTCGGTCTCGGTGCGGAATGTAGTCTCAAGAACACCGGCTCTTGCTCCGCCGATACCAAGTGCATATGCAAGTGCCAGATCAAGTGCCTTGCCTGTAGCATCCTGCTCTACGGCTACCAGACAGGGAACACCCTTGCCTTCCTGATACTCGCTTCTGACAGTGTGGCCGGGGCCCTTGGGTGCGATCATCGTTACATCCACATCAGCGGGAGGAACGATACATCCGAAGTGAATATTGAAGCCGTGTGCAAACATGAGCATATTACCTGCTTCGAGGTTGGGCTCGATATCTTTCTTGTACAGATCAGCCTGCTTCTCATCATTGATCAGGATCATGATGATGTCGGCCTTCTTGGCAGCCTCAGCTGCGGTATATACATCGAATCCCTGCTTTACAGCCTTATCCCAGCTTTTGGATCCTTCATACAGTCCTATGATGACCTTGCATCCGGATTCCTTTAAGTTGAGAGCATGTGCATGTCCCTGGCTGCCGTAACCGATGATGGCTATGGTCTTGCCTTCAAGCAGAGACAGGTTACAATCTTCCTGATAATAAATCTTTGCCATAATGATCTCCTTTACATATATTGATCCGCCTGATATTAAGGCAGATAAGTAACATTCTCAATGCCGCGTCCGAGTCCTGCCAGACCGGTACGGGCCAACTCGAGTATCTCATAGCCGTCGAGCAGTCCGATAAATGTATCGATCTTGTCCTGGTTGCCGGTCAGCTCCACGATCAGGGCTTCCTTACATACGTCGATGATCTTCGCGCGGAAATTGTCTGTCTCGGCCAGAGCGATGATCTCCTGTCTGCGGTCAGCGGAAACACGGATCTTGATCAGCGCAAGTTCCCTGTATACGCTGTTGCCGGGTTCAAGAACCTTGATATCCCTGACATCGATCAGTTTGAATACCTGCTTCTCTATCTGGTCGAGTATCTCATCATCTCCGCTTGTAACTATGGTAATACGTGTATATCTGGGATCTGCGGTAACTCCCGCAGTGATGGATTCGATATTGTAACCTCTCCTGGAGAACAGCCCTGATATACGGCTGAGTACACCTGATGTGTTATCTACGAGAAGCTGGAATACTTTGCGTTGCATACTGATTTCCTTTCCTGCAGCATCTGATACGACTGTTAAGTCGCTTAGTCAAATATTGTAATGTCAGCACCCCTGATTGTCAAGAATCCGCACATTTGGGCAGTGCCAGCGTTCCTGTGCGTGCCACTTCGACGATAGATATCGAACTCAGCATACTGATCAGCACTCTGGTACGTTCCGGTACATCGCATATCTGGATCATAAGCTGGGTTTTGGACATGTCTACGATATCAGCCTTCATGATATCGCATATCTCCAGGATCTCGGCGCGATTGGACTTGGTGTATTTGACTTTCAGAAGCATCAACTCACGGCTTATGGCTTCGGATTCATCAAATGTACGCACCTTTATCACGTCGATCTTCTTGTTGAGCTGCTTTTCGATCTGCTCCATGGTCCTCTCATCACCGGAACTGACCACAGTCATGCAGGATACATCGGCGGAATCGGTCTCTCCCACCGCCAGCGAGTCTATATTGAAACATCTTCTTGAAAAGAGCCCGGCCACCTTGAAAAGCACACCTGAACGGTTTTCAACCAATACTGAATAAATGCGTTTCATTATGCCTCCGATCTATTTAACCAGATCCATGGGATCAATGACCAGTTCGAGCAAAACCGAATCTTCCGTACCCAGGAAATCTTCTATCACGTTGTCACAATCCGTCATGTTTTCCAGCTTCAGATACTTAAATCCGTATGCCTCCGCTATTTTGGACAGGTCAGGTGAACCGCTTAAGTCTACCACGCTGTAGTTATCCTTATAGGTATAGTGCTGGTACTCTCTGACCATGCCGAGGTATCCGTTACTCATTACCACGATCCTGCCCTGTATGCCGTGCTGTCTCATGGTAGCCAGTTCCATCATGGACATCTGGAACGAACCGTCACCGCAGACAGCTACGACCTGTGTGTCGGGGCACGCATATTTCGCACCCATGGCTGCAGGGATGGAATATCCCATAGTCCCCATACCGCCGCTGGTCAGGAAGCGTCCGTCCCTGACAATTGCATAAGCACATGACCATATCTGGTTCTGTCCGACATCCGCTACATATACAGCCGTGTCCTCCATCCTGTCGGTCAGTCTGCGGATAAACTCTCCGGGATCGACATAAGCGGGATTGGGATGACGGACGATCGCCATGGTATCTCTGTACTCTTCCAGCTTATCAATCCATTCTCCGGTATTGCATGTGATCTCGGATTCAAGCATCTCGTTAAGTATGCTCAGGGCATCACCTACTATGGGTATGGTTGCCTGGGCATTCTTACCTATCTCGGCAGGATCCACGTCTATGTGTATCAATGTCTTGTTATCAAATATGATATCCGGCTGGCTGATGGCTCTGTCCGCCACTCTCGCGCCTATCATTATCAGTACGTCGGCTTCGTTCATGGCCCGGTTTGCGTATGGCTTGCCGTTGTTACCCACCATACCGTAATTAAGCTTGTACTCCGAAGGAAGAGCGCCCTTACCCATCATGGTATGTACGGCGGGGATCGAATATCTTTCACTCAGTTCTCTGAGCGCACCGCATGCGTCTGCAAGCAGCACTCCGCCGCCGGCACATATGATAGGACGTTTTGCATGATTCAGGGCTTTGACCGCCTTCTGGATCTGCACCGCATGTCCCTTCACCGTGGGCTTATATGTGCGCATATTGATGCTCTCGGGGTACTTAAACTTCGCTGTGGGAGCATTCTGCACATCAATGGGCACGTCTATCAGAACGGGACCTTTACGTCCGGTGGAAGCCAGATGAAATGCCTCCTTGAATATCCTGGGGATGTCATCGGCATCTCTGACAAGATAGCTGTATTTCACAAAACTCTCCACAGCACCGGTAATATCCGCCTCCTGGAATACGTCCGATCCCAGCAGTTCGGAATTAACCTGGCCGGTGATGACCACGATCGGTATGGAATCGGCAAAAGCCGTTGCGATACCGGTGATCACATTGGTTGCACCGGGACCCGAAGTCACGGCACACACTCCCACCTTACCGGTGACTCTGGCCAGTCCCGATGCGGCATGAACCGCATTCTGCTCGGTCCTGATCAGAACGGTTTTGATATCCGAGTTCAGTATCGAATTGTAAAAGGGACATATGGCAACACCGGGATAACCGAATACTACGTCTACCCCTTCCGCTTCCAGACATTTAACAATTGAATCCGCACCTGTCATATCTTCTTCCTTATACTGATTATTTCAACATCTGTTTATTTGAATTTACCGAAGAACTTCGCCATGGGTTCGACCACCGCACCCAGGTCGGTTATGGCCTTATTCAGGCCTTCGAAGTCTATCGAATTGAGTTTCGTCATGGACTCTGTCAGAACAGAGGAATTGTCCTCCACGAGTCCGTTGATCCCGTCTGCTGCCGTCTTGATCTCGGCAGACATCTCGTCTATGCCCTCCAGGGTGTTATTGGCATTTTCCATCAAAGCGGATGCTTCTTCTGCCAGTACCTCCATCTGATGCATGGTACTGACCGCTTTGGGAACCAGGATCACGCAGGCAATGATCAGCGCTACAGCCAGCGCGAGAACGGCAAAGCCCGACAGTCTGGTTATCTTAAGCTGTTTCTCCTGTTTCTTGAGCAGTTCTTCCAGCCGGCTTTCTATAGTCCCGGCATTATTCATCATATCCATGATTCGTCATTCCTCCCCTTCCGTAGTTCCGGCATCGTCTTCATTAACCACGACCAGATCCTCAGGCATCTCGCCATGCAGGATCTCTCTGATATATCTGATCCTCAGATTGGCTCTTTCATAGTATTCATAAGCGCCTGAGGCGACATCCTCATTATACTCCGGACTGTCATATAACTGATGATACAAAATGACGGATTTGGACATATTGTCCGATGCTTCTATCGCCAGACTCTCTACGATCTGAAACTGTTCGGGTACCTGAAGCTGAGCCATGTCCGAAGTGATCATGTCAAGCCGGTCCAGATATCCCAGCAGCTGTGCTCCGTCGATATCAGACTGCGGATCTATGGAATTGATACCGGCATCTATCTCAGCAACCTGGTCGTAATAGGTCTCCATGCTCTCCTTATACTCCTCAAGAGCAGTGTCCTTACCACAACCAGATAGCACCCATGATAACATGAGTGCTACTGTCATAGTCAGATAGAACCTTTTGATTGAATGTTTACTCATATGATCAGCGATTACTTGGTGCCGAATATTCTGTCTCCCGCATCTCCGAGACCCGGGCAGATGTATGCGTTTTCGTTCAGGCATCTGTCGAGGTGTCCGACATAGATCTGGATGTCCGGATGATCCCTGTGCAGCTTCTCCAGACCTTCGGGAGCAGCTATGATGCACATGAACTTGATGTGCTTGCCACCGTGTTGTTTGATCTGTGATACGGCATCGGAACCGGATCCGCCCGTAGCGAGCATGGGATCTACTACTACTATCGTTCTGAGTTCTATGGGAGAAGGAAGCTTGCAATAATACTCCACGGGCTTATGTGTCTCCGGATCTCTGTAGAGTCCGATATGTCCGACCTTAGCCGTAGGTACCAGCGCTTCAATGCCGCTCACCATTCCCAGCCCGGCTCTTAAGATAGGTACTATAGCCAGCTTCTTGCCTGCGATGACAGGGGATTTGGTACTCTCAATGGGAGTCTCCACCTCAATGTCCATAAGCGGCAGATCACGAAGCGCTTCATATCCCATCAGGGTAGCGATCTCTTCGACGCACTTACGGAACTGCTGGGTACCGGTGTTCTTGTCACGGATCTGCGTGATCTTATGCTGGATCAGAGGATGATCCATGATAAATATGTTGTCTTCATTCTCAAAATTGTACATGTCACATCTCCAATGTATGATTATTTACCGTCGTCTATGTTAGCCGCGTGATCCACATCCTCGTGAAGAGGGTTGATAGCCAGGCCTCTGTTGATATCGCCATCGGGATTTACACCGAACTCATAATCGTTACCGGGCAGTATCGCATTGAGGATGATACCTGCCAGAGCTGCTATGGCCAGTGAAGTGAGCGTGATGCTGGTAGACCCGATGTTGAATGTCAGACCGCTCGAGAATCCGAGTCCGCAGACCAGGATAACTGCTGCAATCATCAGATTACGTGACTTCGTGAAGTCCACTCTGTTCTCGACTATGTTACGGACACCTATCGCGGATATCATACCGTAGAGGATGAAGCTGATACCTCCGATGATCGCCGAAGGAAGTGAACCGATGATCTCCGAGATCTTGGGAATGAAGCTGAGCAGGATTGCAAATCCGGCTGCTATACGTATAACCCTGGGATCATATACATGAGAAAGCTCCAGCACACCGGTATTCTCACCGTATGTTGTGTTGGCAGGACCGCCGAACAGAGCAGACAACGAGGTGGCAAGACCGTCACCTACCAGTGTTCTGTGAAGTCCGGGATCCTCGAGGAAGTTCTCACCGGTAGTAGCCGATATGGCTGAAATATCTCCGATATGCTCCATCATGGTCGCAATTGCGATGGGAGCCATAACAAGGATCGCAGTGATATCAAATTTGCAGATGGTAAAAGGAGGGAGTCCGACAAATGATGCTGCTGATACCGATGCGAAATTGAGTATGGCGGAACCATCGGGATTGGTCATGCCGAATGCGTTAAGTATAAGAGCCACAACATAGGAAACCACAACACCCATAAGGATGGGAATGATCTTCCACATGCCCTTGCCCCAGATGTTAAATACAATGACCGTAGCCAGTGCGATAAATGCCAGCAGCCAGTTCGTGCTTGCATTGCTGATCGCGGAAGGAGCCAGGCTTAAACCTATGCAGATGATGATGGGACCCGTAACTACCGGAGGGAGGAATCTCATGACTCTCTTAACACCTACCAGTTTGATGATAAGTGCCAGTACCAGGTACAGAAGGCCTGCGATCACGATACCGCCGGTTGCATACGGAAGCTTCTCTCCGTAACTCATGCCTGCGAAACGCCCCTGATCAAGCTCCGCTACAGTTGCAAAACCGCCCAAAAATGCGAAAGAGCTTCCCAGGAAAGCAGGAACTTTGAATTTGGAACACAGATGGAAAAACAGTGTACCGACACCGGCAAAGAACAGAGTAACCTGTACCGAAAGACCTTCTCCGTGGAAATAACTCGTTACGAGGATCGGCACCAGTATGGTAGCTCCGAACATTGCGAACATGTGCTGGATACCGAGGATAAGCATCTTCGGGATACCCAACTGTCGCGCATCAACAATAGGTGTGACTTTTTCGTTCATGACTTTCCCTCCAATATATGTGTAAGAAACAAAGAAAAAAACTCTAAATCAGATTATAAACGCTATATCTTGTTGACGCAATACGGAATTACCACAAAATATGGTTTACATATTATAGAAATCGATCTCTCTTTTGAGCTCCGGAGGTATGGGCTGGCCCTTGCTGTTAAGCTTCTTGACAAGGTTGTCGAGTTTATGGAGCTGCTGCCCGTTCTTGATCCTGTAACGCTCGGATACTTCAGCGAAGATCGGATTCTCACCAAGCTTTCCTCTGATAGCCGACGAGAAAGGACACTGTGAGAACAGGATGCCCCTTGCGATCTTATTCAGATGAGGCGAACCTGCGGATTCGTATTTGATGTATTCCGAATAGTCATTTATAAAGAACTCTTTGAAGTTCTGCTTATATCTCTGCAGGCCTATCTTGACCTTTTCCTTATGCTCCGGACTCAGGTCCGAATTCTTGCGGTAGAACTGCAGATAATCGCAATACAGGCTGGTTAGCGAAGGATCCGTCACGTCGTTCCATCTCATACCCTGCATGCGTTTGCAGATCTCCCACCGGTAGTTGCCGAGCACCCTGATCACGAGTTTCTCAAGATCTTCCACATTAATGACCGGGAATATGAATCTTGCAGGCGTCGTTCTGTCACGTCCCGATATCTCCTGCCACATGGCACCCCTGGTACCGACTACGGGAGACAGGATGATGTCCGGTCTGACCTCAACATGTATGACATCGTGTATGTTTTCTTTCTCACTGAAGACACACATGGTCTCTCTGTAGAAAAGTGAATAATCTATGTTCCTGATGTTGTCTATCGCATCATATATCGTATGCGGATCTATCAGATCTGCCCTGGGTCCGCGCATCATCTGATAATCACATAATACCGGCACGAACGCCAGGATCTGTCCGGAACACATCTTGGAAGTACGCCTGAACATGTTCTGGATCTCAAACATGACTCTCTGTCCGCGGTCTGCGAGTACGCCCTTGGCCTGAGCGGCCTGTATACGTCCGTTGGTCACCTGTTCCTTAACATACTCTTCAAAGCCCTGCTCGAATTCGTTTATACTCGGCTGCCTGTCTCCGCGGTATACGGCCATCAACCATTCGGATGCGGTATACACGCCCTTGCTCTTATCACCGCCAAATGTCAGACATATGTTGTAGAGTTCACAGGCATTCTTCATGCCGGCAAGCTCTTCATCCAGATATCCGAAGTCAAGGAACATCCTGATCAGCACGGGTACATCCTTATTCTCCATGCGAACCTGAAGTGCGCACAGATACAGCTGATAGAATCCTTCCTCTATGACCTGACGGATCCTGCGGATCTCATCCTCTGACGAGAAAGGATCGGATACTTTCTTAAAAGCATTCACTGCTTCCCTGAATTTCTCTGCTTTCTCCTCGGGGAAACGTGCATATTCGATAATGGCGTTCATACTGCCGACCAGTTTGGATGCCACCGTTGAATCCGTTTCTTCATCACCGGCAGTATCTGCGGCCGCACCCATGGATGCCGCCTTGCGTTCATATACATAGCGTCTGGAATCGACCAGCTCGGGCGAATAACCGCTCACGGCATTGCTCAGCGCTTCCATGAGTTCGTTTATCGGCCCATACAGCGAATGGTCCGCTGTCGCTCTGATGGAGATATCTCCCAGTCTGCCATACAGGTCGTCCTCGGATTCACTCATCATCAGATCCAGGCACTCATCGACCGTCTCGTGTACATATTCGATCGAACGGACTATATCATGGAGTTCGTCCACGCTGTGAAGCATATAACCCGATATGAGGCCGTTCGATACCATGCCAGCGGATGTTTCCTTATCGGCCAGCGAACCGGCCATACCCTTATGCGCCACAGACAGCAGCTTCTGATTGATGCTCATGGCCACAGGCTCCGGAGCATCGTTCATGGCCTCCATCACATTAACGGATGCATGCAGTTCCCTGGTATATGTACAGTATTTCTCATATGCATCATAGAGGAGTTTGCTCAGTCTCTCACTGGCGCTGCACAGATCGTTCAGTATGGCATAGGAATCCCTCAGAACATGATTGAGCGACATGGCGATCGCCCTGCAGTTCTCGGGCTTGGAAGCATAGAATGCCGTATTATACAGATTTTCTCTGGTGGAGAAGTTCATCAGCTGTGCATCGGATGATGCATAGTAGAGAAATGAATGGATACCCGTGTCCAGATCAGCCAGACCTATAAAATCACCCTTTTTGAGAGTGATCTTATACGTCCCGGAATCCATGACCACAGTACCGTCGACTATGTACCACAGATTCTCTATCAGATTATCCTTTTTGGCTATGATCTCACCTTTTTTGACTTGTCTGGCATCCATATGAAAGAATGATGTAAAAATACGATCGTCAGTTCAGCATCATACGGTCGTTGGCAAAAGATCCGCCGCTGACCTCTTCAAATTTGGCGAGCAGATCACTGACATGCAGGTTTCTCTTATCCTCACCGGATACATCATAGATGATATTGCCTTCATGCATCATGATGAGGCGGTTTCCGTGAGCTATGGCGTCCTTCATGTTATGCGTGATCATAAGAGTAGTGATATTGTCAGCATCAACTATCTTCTGAGTGGTCTCAAGGACCTTTGCGGCCGTCTTGGGATCAAGTGCGGCGGTATGCTCATCAAGAAGCAGAAGTCTCGGTTTTACAAGAGCAGCCATCAGCAAAGTCAGAGCCTGTCTCTGACCGCCGGATAACAGGCCTACCTTGGTAGTCATCCTGTCTTCAAGTCCCAGATCCAGAGTGGCCAGCCTCTCCCTGAAATAAGCCATCTCCTTGCCGGTGATACCCTTCTTCAGGCTTCTGAACTTGCCGCGTCTGGCAGCGAGCGCCAGATTCTCGTCGATCTGCATCGTGGCAGCCGTTCCGTTCATGGGATCCTGGAACACTCTGCCCAGATATTTTGCTCTCTTGTGTTCCGGAAGTTTCGTAACATCATCACCGTCTATGGTGATCGTTCCCTCATCGACCTGCCATACTCCTGCTATCGCGTTGAGCATGGTCGATTTACCGGCACCGTTTCCGCCTATGACGGTTACGAAATCGCCTTCGTTCAGCTTCAGGTCTAGGCCGCACAGAGCGGTCTTCTCATTGACCGTGCCGGGGTTAAACGTCTTATGGATATTCTTTAATTCAAGCATCTGCGTTGTCTCCCTTCTTTATGACCTTCTTGGGAGCATAATGCGATTTCAGATAAGGTACGGCCAGGAATGTGGCAACTATGATCGCGCTCAGAAGCTTTAAGTCATTGGAGTTGAGACCGAGCCACATAACTATCTGAAGTACTATGTAGTAAATGATTGCACCGAAAGATACACTCACGAGTTTAAATGCAAAGTTTCCTTTGATCCTGCCGAAGATGACATCCGCGATGATGACCGCAGCCAGACCTATAACGATCGCTCCTCGTCCGGCATTGACATCGGCAAACCCCTGATACTGTGCATAAAGCCCGCTCGCAAAAGCCACGATACCGTTACTGAGCACCAGACCTATGACCTTCATTGCGTTGGTATTGATACCCTGCGCACGGCTCATATTATTATTCGATCCGGTAGCTCTGATGGCGCTTCCGAGCTCTGTTCCGAAGAACCAGTACAGCGCACCGACCAGTATGGCGATGATCACCGCAACAACCAGTATCGTATTCTTGTAAAAAGGAACACCTTTGATATATCTGAGTGAGACCAGCAGATTGTATTTATCTACGTTGATCGCCTGATTGGCCTTGTTATCAAGTATGCGCAGATTGATCGAATACAGTCCGAGCTGAGTCAGGATACCCGACAGAATGGCAGGGATCCCGAGTGCCGTATGAAGGATACCGGTCACCAGTCCGGCCAGACATCCTACTATAAATGCCACGAGCAGAGAAAGTGCAAAACCGTGTCCCGACAGCATCATCATGACGCAGACAGCACCGCCTGTGGCCATGGTGCCGTCGACGGTCAGATCGGCCAGATCCAGGATCTTAAATGTAATATACACTCCGATCGCCATGATGCCCCATATCAGACCCTGTGCACATGCTCCGGGCATGGCTCCTAACAGATTGAGAATATTCAAGAAAAGAACCTCCTAAGAAGCAGGGCCTGAGCCCTGCTTCGGATGATAATTATCAAGTAATATCATAACACATTATGTGTTATTATTCAGCGATTGCTTCGTAACCGCTGGGAATGTCTATACCAAGCTCCTCGCAGAGAGTTGCGTTATACTCCTTGGTAACCTTGGGAGCATACTGTACATCCATTGTAGTGATGTCGGCACCGTTCACCAGTACTTCGTATGCCATCTTACCGGTAGCATATCCCAGATCGTAGTAATCGATAGACAGGGTAGCTACACCACAGCCCTTGCACAGGCCTTCCTCACCGGCAATGATGGGAACACCTGCAGGCATACATACGTTATTGATGACTTCCGCATTGGATGCTGCGGTGTTATCGGTAGGTACATAGATGACATCGCACTCAGCTGCTGCTGTTGTAGTCACACTTGCGATATCATTGGAATCTGCAAAAGTATATTCCTTAACATTGGTGATACCGAATGTAGACAGAGCCTTGGTCATCTCCGATGACTGATACTGTGAATTGGGCTCAGCTGAGCAATACAGGATACCAACCTGACCTGCTGAAGGGAAAAGCTCATTGAGCATGGCAGCCTGCTCGGCAATGGGTGCCAGATCGGAGGTACCGGAGATGTTCACTCCCGTAGCACCGCTCCAGTTATCTATCTCGAGTGCTGTTGCATAATCGGTAACGGATGTGCCCAGGATCGGGATCTGATTGGTTGCAGCTGCGGCAGCCTGAAGAGGTGCTGTTGCATTAGCCATGATCAGGTCAACGTTAGATGCTACGAACTGGTTGGCTATGGTAGCGCATGTAGCGGAATCACCTGCTGCATTCTGCTCATCAAAAACAACTCTGTCGCCGAGAAGCTCGGTAAGGGAATCCTTGAAACCCTTGGTAGCGGCATCAAGTGCAGGATGCTGAACAAGCTGGCATATACCTACGGTATATGAATCTCCGCTTCCCGCATCGGATGACTCTGCAGCGCCTGTTGCGGATGTATCACCCGTCGATGCGGCTTCACCGCCGGCACAAGCACATAAACCGAGCGCCATGGCAGACGCAAGTATCACACTAAGTATTTTCTTTTTCATAAACTACTCCTCCCTGAAGAAGCAAAAATGCTTCCGATCACATTCATGATGCATAACCTGCACCGTGTGTAAATGTATCAAATATAGTACAAATCGTCAAGTACGCGGAACTATCTCTTTTGCGCTTTTGAATATCGATCCGGCCGGTATATGACCGCGTACGCTGGATGTCGGATATATGCTTGCGCCGCGTCCTATCACCGTACCGGGATTGAGCACCGAATTGCATCCCACTTCCACATTATCTCCGAGCATGGCTCCGAATTTCTTGAATCCGGTCTCTATATTACCTCCGGCCGACTTTACCACTACAAGAGTCTTGTCAGATTTCACGTTACTTGTTATCGAGCCGGCACCCATATGCGCCTTATATCCCAGCACGGAATCACCCACATAATTGTAATGAGGGACCTGCACCTTATTAAACAGGACCACATTCTTAAGCTCAACGGAATTTCCCACTACAGCTCCCTTGCCGACTATCGCCGATCCTCTGATGAAAGCACAGTGTCTGACTTCGGCCTCCTCATCAATGATGCACGGAGCTCCCAGATAGGCGGACGGGAATACCTTCGCACTTTTGGCCACCCATACATGTTCCGATACCTCATCATACTTATCCTTCGGCAGAGTCTCACCGAGCTTCACGATATAATCCTTTATCTCCGGAAGCACCTCCCACGGATATGTCTTTCCTTCAAAGAGATCCGCCGCAACCGTCTCTCCCAGATCCAGCATCTCGCCGATCGTCATTTCAGCTATGTTACTCATATGTTTTCTCTCCTTACTTATAGAACTGCTTCACATATGCGAACCTCTGCCTGAAATATCCCGCATTCTGGTCCGCTTTTTTAACATGATTGGTATACTTGCTCACAAATCCGGCAAGCTTATCCATATACTCGTCGGATGATATGGTCCCGTCCGCAACACCCGAGAGGCCTTTTTCCCAGCTGGCAGTCATCTCCGGTGAGAGCAGAGGCCTGATGGATACCGATACCACCTCATATATGACCTCTCCTAGCATGGTCGGGGTATAGATCTGCGTCTTGGGATTAAGTGCCAGATACTTATTCCTGACCAGTTTCTCCAGAATATCCGCTCTGGTCGCGGATGTACCGATACCGGATCCCTTTATCTGTGCTCTCAGGTCCTCATCCTCGATAAACTGTCCCGCATTTTCCATTGTCAGGATCAGTGCTCCGGAGTTATATCTCTTCGGCGGGGTAGTCTCGCCTTCCTTTATGTTAAACTCCTTCACGGGTATCTCCGCACCTTTTTTCAGTGCTTTTATCTTTTCGAGTGTCTCCGCATCAATGCTCTTATCCTCTGTTTCGTCTTTTTCGGCTGCAGGAGCATCCTTTTTATCGGCAAGCCTGATCACATCGAGAAACCCCGGATCCGTGAGTACCTTAAACGAAGCAAAGAAACTCTCATCCCCGATCTTCAGCGTCAGCGCACTCTTCTGATATACGGCACTCTTCATGAATATGCTTAAGAAACGGCGCACTATGAGCTCATATACACGTCCGGATGTGGCGCTCAGCGATCTGACGGCACCGGTCTGTCCCGTCGGAATGATGGCATAGTGATCCGTTATCTGCTTGTCATTGACATATTTGGTCTTCTCAAGGCCCTTATGCGACCCGTGAGACAGGACTCCCGCAGCATATTGCGGCAGGACGGGGCCTTTGGCCAGTCCCGAAAGATTCTTATCGATCTCCTTTGCCACCGCAGTCGACAGTACTCTCGCATCGGTACGGGGATATGTCGTGAGTTTCTTATCATATAATTCCTGAGCGATCTTCAGCGTCTCTGCGGGTGATATCTTGAATATCCTGGAGCACTCATTCTGAAGTTCTGCCAGATTAAAAAGAAGCGGCGGATTCTTGGTCTCCTTTTTGTTCGATATCTGATCCAGAACGGCCATGCACACTCTTCCGTCCGGTGTATCTGTCCCGTGCTGTGTCCATATGTCCCCGATAAGCTTTTCCGCACTCTCTCTGGCCTTAAATCCGTTCTCCTTATACAGAAGCGGTGAGTCTGCGTATTTACTCTGTTCCGTTACTCTCCACTCGGCATCGAAGTCAAATCCCCCTATATCCGAATCAGCCAGAACCCTGTAGAAAGGAGTTTTCACGAAGTCACGGATCTCTCTCTCCCTGTCAACGACGATACCCAGCACGCAGGTCATCACGCGTCCCACGCTGACCGTAGCACGCTCTGTATTAAGAAAGTCTTTGATGGGATTCTGGAATTTGAGTGTAAGGGCACGCGAAAAGTTGATACCCATCAGGTAATCCTCTTTGGCCCTGAGATATGCCGAGTCAGACAGATTATCATATTCGGACAGGTCTTTGGCCTCACGGATCCCCCGCAGGATCTCCTCTTCGGTCTGTGAATCGATCCAGACTCTTCTGCGTTCCTTCGGGTCCATTCCCGACAGGCGTTCCACGAGACGGTATATGTACTCTCCTTCACGTCCGGAGTCCGTACATACATAGATCCTGTTTACATCATCGCGCTTCATAAGACCGGTCACTATCCCGAATTCCTTATGAGCATCGGATATGACCTGGTACTTGAATTCTTTCGGGATGAAAGGGATGGTATCGAACCGCCATCTTTTAAGAGCCGGATCATATTCCTCGGGATAGCACATGCTCACCAGATGCCCTCTGCACCAGGTGATTATATGTTCGTCGGATTCCAGATATCCCTTTCTGTCCTGCCTGTCACTCATTTTCAGTGCCTCGGCAAACTGAAGCCCGACGCTCTTTTTTTCGGCTATATACAGATCCTTGGGCATAAACGGGTCCCCTACATATCAGAAGCGGGTATCAGTCTCAGATTATTCTTGACTTTGGCTTCCAGATGCAGCTTCTCATCGAAGCGAGCAGAAGAACATAAGAATATATAATCCATACCTATACGTGCCTTGCGGGCACACATAAGCAGTCTCTCATAATCCTCATATGTCATCATGGGTTTATCCCAGTTACACAGTACGAGCAAAGTCTGATCCTGATCGTTCTGTGCGATCAGATCGATATTGCCCATCTTGCCTACCCATTCTCCGCTCCTCGTAAAGCGTATAGGCAGACGTCCGGCCTTATTGAGTTCCTCCAGACGCTGTGCGCAGATCTCCTTGAAGTATCCGCTGACATAAGATTTAAACGCCGGACCCACATACTGCTTATAAAACAAGCTGGGCGACGAAGTTTCTCTCTCGGAGAGATTGGAATACAGGAAATAGAAATAGAAATGAAGGATATGATTCTGTATCCTGTATATACCCTTCTGGGTATTGGCTTTTCCTGCGGTATCATACGAGAAAACCTTCTCAACAAGTTCGAGCTCTATCAGGTTCTTCAGGTACACACTGATCTTGGCGCGCGAGAAATCGGTCTTCTCGAAAAGGTCATTGAGCTTATAATTGCCCTCCGCGATAGACGAAAGTATGGTCCCGTATACGCTGGTCTCTCTGAGCGAATCCTCCAGCAGTCTCTGGGGTTCGTTGTACAGTATCGATCCGGGATTTAAAAGCGTTCTGCAGATATTCTCCTTGACACTGATACGGTCATCAAACATCTGCCACAGGCCGGGAAAGCCTCCGAGTACGGCATATGTCTCTATGCACTGTTCGATAGTATATCCCGGGAAAAACGAAACAAGTTCTCTGAATGGCAGTTCTCTGATCTTCATCAGACCGCTCAGCTCATATGCGGATTCGCCGATGGCACTTACCATCTGGTTCTCTACCCAGCCTACGGATGAGCTGACCAGAATGACCAGTACGCTTCTCTTCATCCACTGTGAATGGATGAATCTGACCAGTTCGGGCATAAAACTGTCGCTGGCTTTGACTATGCGTGAGAATTCATCGATAACTATGACCTGCTTGCCGTTACCGGAATGAGGAAGAGATTCAAATATCTCGGAAAAAGTCGGAAACTGAGAGGTTTTGATCCCCTCTCTGCCGAGCTGTCTGCCCCATTGATATACCTGTTCCCTCTCGGAACATATACGCGCAGTATAATAGTAGTGGTCCTTATCGGCCACAAACTCCTTGATAAGCGAGGATTTGCCTATATACCGCTGGCCATACATGACCAGTATCTGACTGCCTTCGCGGTCATAATAATGATTCAGATTCTTGCGTTCTGCACTTCTACCGGATAACACTAACCCCTTCTCCCATCTCAGACATTAAGTAACTTCTTTATATCCGCCACTGTCTGCGGTCTGCCTGTCAGAAAGCCCTGAACGTTGTCGCAGTTGATCGATCTTAAGTAATCAAGCTGTTCCTGTGTCTCAACGCCTTCGGCTACGGTCTCCAGACCGAGACGCTTGACCATCCCCATAATGGATTCCATGATGATATTGGTATTATCATCTTCAAGCACCGTATCCACAAAAGTCTTGTCTATCTTGAGCGTATCGATCGGCAGGCTCTTCAGATAAGATAATGATGAATAGCCCGTACCGAAATCGTCCATAGAGATACGTATGCCGTAATCTCTGAGTATCTTGAGTTTCTCCGTTACATCCTTGTAATTGTCTATCAATGCGGTCTCGGTGATCTCAAGTTCGAGGTCCGAAGGATTCATACCGTATTTCTCGATCGTATCTATCAGATTACGGACGAAATCCTCGCGCCGGTATTGAATGGCAGATATGTTGATCGACAGTATGAACGGCTTGTTATAATCCTGTTTCCACTGCATATAGTTGCGGATACTGTCCTCTATTACCCACTGTCCTATAGGCACGATGGTACCGTTTTTCTCTGCCAGAGGGATGAACTGCGACGGCGCGATCATCCCCTCATCGGGATCCTTCCACCTGATCAGCGCTTCCACGCCTCTGAGATTACCGGAAGCAGCTTCATACTGAGGCTGGAAGTACATTTCGAAACGCATGTCGTATATGGCATCCCGTAGCTTATTCTCTATATTCAGATTGCCCATGAATTCAGACAGCAGTCCGGCATCGAAATACTGTATGGAATCCTTGCCGTCGTGCTTGGCTCTGAGCATGACTATCTCGGCATAATTGATGAGTTCGAGCACATTCTCGGAAGCATCGGGATACATGGCCACACCGGATGTGATCTTGATATTGATCTCCCGTCCGTCCGAAGTCATAAAAGGCTGTCTGGTACGGTTTCGGATCATGCTGTAGATATACTCAACGCTGGTCTGTCCGCACGGATCATATACGGCCAGGCAGTACATGTCGCCCGTAAAATGGGATACGATGACCGTATCCGAAGCAAACTCCGAAAGGAACTGACCGAAATTCATCACGACTTCATCGCCTATTATCAGTCCCATTCCGTCGTTGATGTTCTTAAAGTCATCGATATCTACGAAGATCACGGCTACTTCACGGTTCTCTGTACGCGCTCTGTTTATGAATTCAGTCAGACAGCTGATGAAATAATTTCGGTTATACAATCCGGTTAGGCCGTCATAATAAGCCATATACTTCAGTTCTTCGTTCTTGTCATTGATAACAGTGACATCCTTGAACCGGACAACCTTATCGGCAGGCTTACGTTCAGCGCCGTACACCATACTGGCTTCACATTCCACCCACTTACGTGAGCCTGTGAACCTGACGGTAGCTACCGCATGTTCCAATCCCTGGCGCTCGAGATTGATACATCTTAAGAATTCATCCCTGTATTCTTCGTCAACGTATTCGATAACGCGCTGCAGATCGCCGATACGCCTGAGAGTAAAATCAAAATAGTTCTCCCAGTCACCCATGACACGGGCTTCATCCCTGTCATAGTTGTAATAGACAAAAGCGGATGTAGATGTCTCGATGATCATCTTCATCATCTTCTGATCATTCTTCAGTTTCTCGTTCATTGCATTCATCAGGTCAACCTGATACTGCATTTCATTCATAAGGGCGTATCCTGTATTCGATTATTTGGCGTTAATATAGCCCTGTGCTTTAAGCAGTTCGGCACACTCAAGCGCTCCGCCGGCTGCGCCTCTTAAAGTATTGTGGGACAGGCCGACGAACTTCCAGTCGTATACCGTATCCTCACGAAGTCTGCCTATGCTGATGCCCATTCCGTTCTCGTAATTAACATCCAGCGCAACCTGAGGTCTGTCGGGTTCTTCCATGTATCTGATGAACTGCTTCGGAGCCGAAGGCAGTCCGAGTTTCTGAGGCAGACCGCTGTACTCATTGAGAGCAGCGACCAGTTCATCTTTGGAAGGTTTCTTATTGAACCTGACAAAAGCTGCTGCCGTATGACCGTTTAATACAGGCACCCTGATACACTGTGAGGTAATAACGGGACTCGCGGCGGGCACGATCTCGTCGCCTTCTATATGTCCCCATATACGCAGGGGCTCTTTTTCGCTCTTCTCTTCCTCTCCGCTTATCAGAGGGATGATATTGCCGACCATCTCCGGCCAGTCTTTGAACGTCTTGCCTGCTCCCGATATAGCCTGATACGTCGTGGCGATCACTTCCACGGGTTCAAAAGGCATCCACGCCGTAAGCGCAGGTGCATAACTCTGGATCGAACAGTTGGGCTTAACTGCGATAAATCCCCTGCTCGTGCCAAGTCTCTTTTTCTGGGAAGCAATGATATCAAAGTGCTCGGGATTGATCTCCGGAACGACCATGGGTACATCGGGCGTCCAGCGGTGAGCGGAGTTATTGGATACAACGGGCGTCTCCGTCTTCGCATATGCTTCTTCGATAGCGCGGATCTCGTCCTTGCTCATATCCACTGCCGAAAAGCAGAAATCAACCTCGGAAGCGACCGCTTCAACTTCATTTACATTCTTAACGATCATCTTCTTAACGGCTTCAGGCATGGGAGTATCCATCTTCCATCTGTCGCCGACCGCATCTTCATAGGTCTTGCCCGCACTTCTGGGACTGGCAGCTATAACAGCCACTTCAAACCAGGGATGGTTCTCAAGCAGAGAGATGAATCTCTGTCCTACCATACCCGTTCCGCCTAATATACCGACTCTCAGTTTTTCACTCATTTTTTCATTCTCCTCTTTTCTGATGTGATTGATCACATATTCATATTCCTAAGAATTGTTCTGCTTCTTCGATCTCTGCCTGCATGGGATCAAGACCCGGCGCCCCTTTGGTCCGTCTGCGTTCAACACAGGCCTGCAGCGATATCGCCTCGTATACGTCCTCCCTGAACTCCGGGCATATCTCTCTGAGTTCGTCCATCGACAGGTCCTCGATCGCGCACCCGCGGTCTATGCACTTAAGAACGATCTGTCCGACATATCCGTGTGCGTCTCTGAAAGGCACTCCGCGTGTTACCAGATAATCTGCCACATCCGTAGCATTGGTGAATCCCCTGGTCGCCGAGCGTTCCAGAACACCGATATCTATCTTCATGGTGGACAGCATGCCGTTCATCAGACGGACGCAGCCATGTACGGTGTCTATCGCATCAAATGCAACTTCCTTATCCTCTTGTATATCTTTATCGTACGCAAGAGGTATTCCCTTCATAACTGTCAGCAGAGTCATCAGATCCCCGTATACTCTGCCGCACTTGCCTCTGGTAAGTTCGGCTATATCAGGGTTCTTCTTCTGCGGCATGATCGATGAACCGGTCGAGTATGCATCATCCAGCTCAACAAAGCCGTATTCGTTGCTGTTCCATATGATGATCTCTTCGGAGAGCCTGGACAGATGCATCATGATCAGGCTTAAATCCGAAAGGAACTCGATCAGATAATCTCTGTCCGAAACGGAATCCATCGAATTACGTGTGGCTGTATCAAAATCGAGCAGTTTCGCGGTATACTCTCTGTCCAGAGGATATGTTGTACCGGCCAGAGCTCCGCTTCCGAGCGGGCACTCATTGAGTCTGACTCTGCAGTCTGCAAGCCTCCCGCAGTCACGTCTGAACATCTCGAAATAAGCACCCATATGATGAGCGAAAGTCACCGGCTGTGCCTTCTGCAGATGTGTGAAACCCGGCATATATGTATCTATATGCTCTTTCATCATATTAAGAATGGTCTCAAGCAGTTCCTTCAGAAGTACCGTGATCTGATCGATCTCATCCCGGATATAGAGCTTCATGTCCAGAGCAACCTGATCGTTACGGCTCCGTCCTGTGTGAAGGCGCTTACCCGCATCTCCTATACGCTCTGTCAGGACCGCTTCCACAAAACTGTGGATATCCTCATACTCGGATGTGATCTCCAGTTTACCGGCCTCTATATCCGTCAATATGGATTCAAGTCCGCCCAGGATACTCTCCGTATCATCGGCACTCAGAACTCCCTGTCTGCCGAGCATCCTGACATGTGCCTTAGATCCTTCTATATCCTGTCTGTATAGTCTCTTATCAAAATTAATGGACGCATTAAAAGCATAAACCAGATCATCGGTCTCCCCTTTAAAGCGTCCGCCCCACAGCTGCGCCATGAAGTGTCTCCTTTATTAAATCTTCATTTGATGTACGAAGAAAATAGTAACACAAAAAAGACCCTGCATCAACAAGGTCTTTCAAAATAATAGTATGAATATTTCCGATCATAATCTCCGGGGATTCCGAAGGGTGTATTCCGTGACCGTACCGCTCTCAAGCGTCTTCGGAACATCGATTATACGCTGGTTTTCGGATCCTCTGAAAGGGATCGTCAGGCTCTTGAGTTCAAGTTTGAACTCTCCGTCCACCAGAACATCGATGTAAGAGAGCATTTCATCGGTCACTTCACAGTGCGCTTTGCCGTCAGGCGCCATAAGATCGGTATCAAGCGTGTATCCGCTGTAAGCCCATATGGTCTTATCGGGATAAGCTTTTTTGACACGCTTAAGCGTAGGCACGAGCGCACGCTGATTGTCCGGTTCAAACGGCTCCCCTCCGAGCAGCGTAAGACCGGATATATGTGAATGTGCAAGCCTGTTGATGATCAGGTCCTCCGTCTGTCTGGTATACGGAACACCGTAATCAAAATCCCAGGTTTCCGGCTGGAAGCATCCTTTGCAATGATGCGTACAACCCGAAACGAAGAGGGTGACTCTCACACCCTCTCCGTCCGCTACGTCATTCGATTTGATATTACAGTAATTCATAGATGAAGAACTCTCTCCCGGATCTCCTGTGTACGCCCCTGATTCCAGAACTGGGTTCCGATATATCCGCAGGTACGTCTGGCCACATTCATCTTGTCCTGATCGGTATTGTGACAGTTCGGGCACTCCCATATCAGCTTGCCGTCCTTATCTTCATGAACCTCGATCTCTCCGTCATAACCGCATACCTGGCAGTAATCCGATTTGGTGTTTAATTCCGCATACATGATATTGTCATAGATATGCTTCATGACTGCGAGAACGGCATCCAGGTTATCCTGAAGATCGGGTACCTCTACATAACTGATGGCACCGCCGGGTGATAATGCCTGGAACTGAGCCTCGAAACTGAGCTTGTCGAATGCATCTATCTGCTCGGTAACATGTACATGATAACTGTTGGTGATATAGTTCTTATCTGTAACGCCCTTGATGATACCGAATCTCTTCTGCAGGCACTTGGCAAACTTATAAGTAGTGGATTCAAGCGGAGTTCCGTACAGTGAGAAATCGATGTTGGACTCAGCTTTCCACTTCTTGCACGCGTCATTTAAGTACTTCATGACATCCAGCGCAAAAGGAGTCGCCGTAGGATCGGTATGCGACTTGCCTGTCATATATCTGGTACATTCGCACAGTCCCGCATAGCCCAGAGATATGGTCGAATAACCGTCAAACAGAAGCTTGTCTATAGGCTCGCCCTTCTTAAGTCTGGCGAGAGCACCGTCCTGCCAGAGGATGGGAGCAACATCGGACAGTGTTCCTTTTAATCTGTTGTGTCTGCACATGAGCGCGGTGTGACATATCTCAAGTCTCTCATCCATTATCTTCCAGAACTTGTACATATCACCTTCTGATGAGCATGCCACATCGACCAGGTTAATGGTAACGACGCCCTGATTGAATCTGCCGTAATACTTACGCTTGCCGGGCACATAATTACCCGCATTGGCGATATTGCCCACACCTGCTTCGGTGAACCTGTCGGGAGTCAGGAAAGAACGGCATCCCATGCAGGGATAGCAGTCGCCGTCTTTGAGTTCTCTCATCATCTTCTCCGAGATATAATCGGGAACGAGTCTCTTGGCGGTACATCTGGCAGCCAGCTTGGTCAGATAGAAATACTTGCTGTCTTCGTGGATATTATCCTCTTCCAGTACATATATGAGCTTGGGGAATGCAGGCGTAATATATACGCCCTTCTCATTCTTGACACCCTTGATACGCTGATTGAGCATCTCCTCGATGATCATGGCAAGGTCATCTCTGGTCTGGCCCTCCGGAACCTCATCGATATACATGAATACTGTTATGAAAGGAGCCTGTCCGTTGGTAGTCATCAGAGTGATGACCTGATACTGCATGATCTGGCAGCCGCGATTGATCTCTTCCTTAACCCTCATCTCCGCGATCTGGTTGATCTTGTCATCGGACGCCTCTATATCCATCAGTTCAAGTTCCTTACGGACTTCCGCACGGAGCTTGGTACGGCTCACCTGTACAAAAGGAGCAAGATGTGCAAGCGAGATACTCTGCCCG
>CAJOID010000007.1 GCA_905234595.1 uncultured Lachnospiraceae bacterium
GCGTCTGCTCCGTAATTCTCATAGAAAGGCGAGAATACAACCACGCGGTCACCGGGATCACAGACACTCATCATCGAAGCCATCATAGCTTCGGTACTCCCGCAGGTGACCACTATCTCACTCTCCGGATCGATCTTCATCCCTGAGAAATGCTCGTGCTTCGAAGCCAAAGCATCACGGAAGTTCTTCGCACCCCAGGTGAGCGCATACTGGTGAGGCCCGCGTGCTGCTATCTCACGGAGCTTATCCGTGATTTCGGTGGGCGGATCGAAGTCCGGGAATCCCTGTGAGAGATTGATCGCGTTATATTCATTGGATACGCGTGTCATCCTCCTGATCACGGAATCCGTAAAGTGTGCTGTTTTCTCAGATAATGTTTTCATGGTTTTATTCCTATAAACACTATGGCTCGTACGAGGAGATTATCTTCGTTCGTATGAGGGGATGGTCTTAAGCGTATGCAGGTTGATGCGGTGCATGTGATCGATGCGTTCTCTGGTGGAGTCATCTTCGCAGATTCCCTCGGTGATATATCTGTCGAGTACGGCGTATGTGAATCCGATCTTATCCTCATCGGACAGACCGGACAGACCGTCGGAAGGAGTCTTATGTACGAGTTCCGCGGGAAGGCCGAGCGCTTCACCGATCTTAAGCACCTCCGTGACCGTATAGGCTGCGAGTATGCCGAAATCACCTGCTGCATCTCCGTATTTGGTCGAATATCCAATATAGTCCTCGGACTTATTGCAGGTATTTGCAACCCGTCCGCCGTTCGGCAGACTCTGGGCAACTGCATAGAGTGTGGTCATGCGGACTCTCGGAGGGATATTGATCTGAGTATCGCGGCTAAGCTCGATCTGCCCGGAAAGCGCAGCCTTGAGAGCGCTCGTCGTATCGCCTATATTGATGACCAGAGGCTTAAATCCGATATGTCGGCCTGCTCTCCGTCCGGCATGAGTACGGGGACCACGCGTTCGGGACCAAGTGCACGTACGAGCAGTGCAGCGCATACGCTCGAGTCCTTGCCGCCTGATATTCCTATCACGCCGGAGGCTGTCGGCCCGTTCTCCGCAAACCAGTCACGGATCCAGGAGGTTAGGTTGTCTATCTCTTTTTGCGCGTCAAACATTGTGCTTTCTCCAATTCAAATTGTGATCTTCTGTTCCACCGTCTTCCGGGATTACAGACTCGCTCTCTTCCGGGCGCCTACTCTCCCACTACCTGGAACCAGATATCGTTATACTGCTGATATCCGTTGATCGACAGGTGACCGTCGGGATATACATCCTCCTCCGTCATCCAGAATGTAGGGCTTAAGTCAGGCTCGCCATCCGGAGATGATATCTCTATCAGGCAATGCGCTCCGTTCAGGCCGGTATTCAGGTCCGATGCGGGTACATCCAGTTTGATGATTGAGTTGTCCTCCATCTGCGCCGAGTCGATGGTCCAGGAGGTCAGTAGCTTATCATCGTTAACATACAGCCGGACCTCCACGGTCGCCGTGTTGTCGCGCATATACGTGGCGCCGTACAGCCACACCTGCTTAATGGTGTCAGTGTTGCTGATGAAGTCCTGTGTAACGGTTACTCCGCTCGTGATCTGTCCGACAGGATAATCTATGTCGAAATCGATCTGTGCCATCTCATCGATGAGCAGGATGCCGTCTGTGCCGGACGACGAGCCGCAGGATGTCAGGAACATGACTGCAATGAGCATGAGGGCAAGTTGCGGGGTTTTCTTGTGGTTTTGAGTTGTTGGGGTTAACATAACATCTTTCTGTCTAATATTGGATGCTGTGAGTGGACGGTTTACGGGTTTTTATGTTTATTCTTCGGTTTTACCCGTAATTCTCGCTGGATCTGCGACGCGGATCTTCTGCGGTGAGCGGATTTTTACGGGTTTTTCTGCTTATTCCTCGGTTTTACCCGTAATTTTGCGTTCGATCTGGGTGGCGGATCTTCTGCGGTGAGCGGATTTTTACGGGTTTTCTGCTTATTCTTCGGATTTACCCGTAATTCTCGCCGGATCTGCGACGCGGATCTTCTGCGGTGAGCGGATTTTTACGGGTTTTTATGTTTATTCTTCGGTTTTACCCGTAATTTCCGCCGTGGCCGTAGGACAACGCCTCTTTGGAATGTATATCCCCGGATATACACCGGATTTGCGGAGTAGCAATTCTTCGGCCACTTCTATACCCCGGATCTGTGAAGTGGCTTTACCGCGGTGAGTCGATTGTAATCAGATTATTACAGGGTGTACGCTTTACTGCGGCAACCGATTGACAACAGATTTCCAACGTGTATAATTCTACCATACTGTTCATAATCTGTTTATCAAAAACTATCATATTGCTTGTCCGGAGAGACCTTAAGGAAGTTTATGCGCAGACCGCTGGCGACCATGGGTCTCTTCTTTATATTCATATTGCTGATAATTCAGCTAATCTTCCCATCCGAACCGGCTGACTACGGCAGGTTCGATGGTGATACTGTGTCCGTGACAGGCACCCTCTCCCGCGTTGAATATAAGAAGAAAGACGATCAGATCCGCACCATATGGTATCTGTCGGATATAGTTACAGGTATAGATGCAAGTCAGTCTACAGATATCAAAGCAGGACTCTCCATAGAATCGAAGTCTCAGATTCTATGCTATATGGATAGTGAAGCCGGAAACATCGGACATTCCAGTCCATTCACCGGGACTGAAGCTTCGGTGGATATGTTGCCGGAGGGTGAACTGTCGGGAGTTGAACTGTCAGAGGCTGGTCTGTCGGGGGTTGGACTGTCGGAGGCTGTACCGCTGGCAGCTGCTCCTCCGAATGCTGTACCGCTCGGAACTACGGTCACTGTCCGCGGGCGTATACGGCCCTTCTCGCCTCCGACCAATCCCGGACAATTCGATATGCCGAGATACTATGACATGAGCCATATAGTATTCGCTCTTACCGGTGCAAGTCTGCTCTCTTCAGACAATTCACATCTGACTCCGATCTGGCGCCTCCGCGACAGGCTGTCTCATATCCGGACCAATATCGGCCTGCTCTGTGACATGTGTATGGATGAAGACGATTCGTCCGTGGTCAGGGCCATGCTTCTCGGCGATAAGTCCGCCATGAACCCCGATACGAAATCTCTCTACTCGCGAAACGGTATCGCACATATCCTGGCGATCTCAGGCCTGCATATATCCATGCTGGGTATGGGGCTGGTCACCGTGATGAAGAAGGTCCGCATCCCCACTGCCCTGTCTGCCGGCACAGCGATAGTCCTCATGATCATGTACGGTATGATGACCGGCATGGCTGCCTCAGCCGCCAGAGCGATCATCATGTTTTCACTCAGGATGCTGGCGGATATCGTCCACCGGACGTATGACATGGCGACAGCCCTCGTGATCGCAGCCGTACTTGTGCTCATAGAACAGCCGGCTTATCTGTTCTACTCGGGATTCCAGTTTTCTTTCGGTGCAATAACAGCTGTGATTTTGATCCTGCCCCTGCTGGAAGATGTATTTCCACGCCTGTTGTCCGGGTGTATATCGATCAACATCGTTACTCTGCCTGTCTATCTGTGGAATAACTACTACTATCCGCTGATATCCGTGATCTTAAACCTCTATATCATTCCGCTTATGAGTGTGCTTCTCGGGTGTGCGATCATTGCTGTCGCCGGATGTGCAATCTATATCCCACTGGGCAGGATATTCGCTATACCTGTCCATCTCATACTGGCTGTATATGAATGGTCATGCAGGATAGCCGACAGGCTTCCCGTAAACAGATATGTCTCCGGAAAGCCCACTATGGTTAACATAATATTGTACATCGGCATAGTATCCGTGATATTGATCTTCCGTAGATATCACACGCGTTTACAGGTCATGATGCATCTTGTATTTGCCTGTATTATGTTAACCACATCTTATCGAGTTGGGGTTGACATAACTCTGATAGATGTCGGGCAGGGAGACGGTATCCATATCACTGATAACTGTGGCACCGACATTCTCATAGACGGTGGTTCATCGGATGTGACGGATGTGGGGACATACAGGATCGGACCGTATCTGTATTCACAGGGAGTGTCAGAGGTCGATGCGGCATTCATCACTCATCTGGATGCTGATCATTATAACGGGATACTGGAGATGCTCATTGATGGCGGAGTAAGCATGCCGCATATCGATACGCTCTATCTCACCTCTTCCTCTGTGATAATGGGCGGGGAAGCTTACGATGCTTTGGTCGAAGCCGCTGAATCCGGACATACCAAAGTATGTACCGTTACCGCAGGTGACGTATTTAATAAGGGAGAACTCACATTTACCTGCTTGTATCCGGACAGCAGCTGCCACGGAGAGGATACCAACAATGAAAGTCTGGTGCTGGATATGGAATATGGAGGGATAAGGGAAGACAGACCAGTCCATATGCTTTTTACCGGGGATCTGGGTGATGATGGAGAGACCGCTCTGACTGAGAAGATCGGACAATATATACAGCCGGACGACTACCTGATACTCAAGTGTGCTCACCACGGGTCGAAGAATTCGACCTATGAGCCTTTTCTTGATGAGGCAGGGCCGGACCTCGTGCTGATATCTGCCGGTCACGACAACTCTTACGGGCATCCGAATACGGAAACCCTGGAGCGCCTTGATAAGCGAAACATACCGCACTACTGCACGATCGATCATGGCGCACTTGATGTGCACATATCCGGAAGCGAGGTGATAATTCAGCCGTTTATAAACTGAAAACCATATGATGGCTTCAGCCTGGGAGCCGAAGGGGTGATATGCCGACCGCCGAGTAATAAAGGAGGTCGATGCCAATGATCAATAATGCGGATCTTTTCCAATTTGTGATTATGCTTTGCGCAGTGGTTACTCTCGTTGTAATCCTTGTACGTAAAAAGTAGCACCCCCTGCCGCAAACTGGTGTGCTACTTTAGTAACATCTTAGCCGGCGGGTAGGACGCATCTACCGTTCGGCTCTCTCGTTGAATTCATTATAACATCGGATGTGATCATGTCAAGCGTGCAAAAAAGGGCTGCCGCGGTTGCGACAGCCCTTTTAATATCACATGTTACAGAGTCCGGATCGTTTATCCGGCGATGGCGATGTACTTCTTCTCGGGAGCCTTCGGTGCTTCCTTCTTCGGGATCATCAGATTCAGTACGCCGTGCTTGAACGAAGCCTTGATGTCTTCCTCTGTGAGGTTCTCGCCTACATAGAAGTTTCTCTGCATCGATCCGCAGTAACGCTCCTGTCTGATCAGTTTACCCTTCTTATCCTTCTCGTCCTTGTCGAGCTCCTTGGTTGCGCTGACTGTCAGGTAACCGTCGTTGAGTTCGAGCTGGATCTCTTCTTTGGCGAAGCCGGGCAGGTCAATATCTACTTCGAATCCCTCGTCATTTTCATGTACATCGGTCTTCATCAGTCTGTCGGCATGTCTGCCGTAAAGCTTCTTCTCTGTGCGGTCTAAATCGTTGAATTCAGGGAACTTGAACCAATCATCAAATAATCCGTCTCCAAAAATGCTGGGTGCTAACATAATGCTTACCTCCTTCATATATCTGAACTCCTTTAAAGTTATGATAGGTTTACGGTTACGAACTTCGGATCTCTCGGCGCCCTGATCTACCGGATCGCTGCCTCATTTCCTCTGTTCGATTATGTTATAGCACCGTTATTAGCACTCGTCAAGGGTGAGTGCTAATAATATTTTATTAACTTTCTAAAAAAAGTATTAATGCGACATCCTCCAGTCTATGCAACGCTGTACATACTTGATATACTCGGGATTCTTGCACATGCCCTTGCCTTCGACATCGGATATCTTCGCTACATCCTGCCCGTTACACTCGGTGGTCTTCATGACTATATTGAGCGGCTCCGCGTCCGTATCGTTGGCAAGATATGTGCCTATTCCGAATGCGACTTTGGCCCTGTCCTTGAAATATGTCCTGATCTTATCTGCCCTTTCGAAATCCAGGCTGTCCGAGAAAAGCAGAGTCTTGGTCCTGGGATCTATGCCGAGTCCCTCATAATGAGCGATCATCTTGTCTCCCCACTCATACGGATCTCCGCTGTCATGACGTACGCCCGAGAAAAGTGTCGCGTATGTCAGCTGGAAATCACGCAGGAAACAGTCTGTCGTGATCGCATCCGTCAGGGCCGTCCCGTTTAAGATGCCGTATTCCTTCACCCAGTGATCAAGCGCGTACCAGTTGGAATACGCGGGATTATGCTTATGATTGCCCTGGCCGATGCACATGATCCATTCGTGGGCCATGGTCCCGACCGGGGTCACATTATACTTTTTAGCCAGATATACGTTGGATGTGCCGACGAATATGGAGTCCGGATATGTATGATCCGCGAATTCACTCACAGCGAGCTCCTGAGCTTCGGCAGAGAGGCGGCGTCTTAAGCCAAACTCACTGAACGGACCGATGTTCAGTTCACCGTTCACTATCCTGTCGCACTTGATCTGAAGCCGCTTGCGGAAACTGGTAAGCAGTTCGTCGTATGAGTATTTCATACGGAAATAAACCTCATTCACGATGGCGAGCGTGGGTATCTCATACATCGAGGTGTTAAGCCAGGTTCCCGTGGTCTCGATGGTCAGGCCGCAATCACCCTCCTCGGTGATCGTGAAGTCCTCGTATCTGGGGTGCCACAGTCTGAGGAAATCGATGTAGGATGACTTAAACCACGTGATCCCCTTCAGATATGTAAGTTCCTCTTCAGTGAACTTCAGGTCACAGTATGCCCTGATCTGGGCTCTGATCTCCTCTACCATCTCATGTGTGAAATGCACATCGGTATTTCTGCACTTGAAGCTCCATTTGGTCGTATAACTCGGGAACTGGTGGTATATCGCCTGTCCCATCGAGAACTTATATGTGTCTATTTCAAGTAAGCTGTTGATGATCTGATTCATGGTTATCTCCTTATGATAGGCGCAGGGACATATATGCCCCCGCTTCTAAAGTCACGTTAAACGATCTCCACATGACACGCCTTCATCGCATCGAGGGCGGTACGATGGCTCTCCGGGGTCACTCCGGCGCAGCAGGATGCATCGACGCTCACATGTGCATCCGGCAGAAATGCCTTGGTGAGCAGCGCATTACTGATCACGCAGATATCCGTACATATTCCGATCAGCTCAACCTGATCGCAGTCCGCATACTCTGAGCTGAGCAGCTGTCCGAGTTTGGAACTTCCGAATGTCACCTTATCTATGACCCTGGCCGGAGCCCCGGCTAAGGGCTTAAGCTCATCTATCAGTTCCCATCCCGGTGTGCCTTCTATACAATGAGGTACCGGCAGGTTCCTGCCCTCCTCACTGCCCATATAGTCGTCATGGTGGGTATCACGTGTAAATATCACATCCGTCCCGTCATCCAAGGCAGCTTTCACTTTGGAGACCACATTCGGAATGATGGCGATCGCATCCTCGTTTCTAAGTGCTCCTGTGGTAAAATCATTCTGCATATCCACTACTATCAACAGTTTTCTGCTCATAACTCCCTCCTGTATGCTTACTCTTCAACTATATCCAGATTACGGTCGAACTGGGTATTTAAGCTGACAGCCTCTCTGAACATCACATCCGAATCCGAATCGATCAGGAACTGAACCTTATTGACGGTACCCAGTTCCGCCAGTGAGTCCACGATCGAATAGATGGCTACATCATTTGAAATATTGTCAACCGGAGAAAGAAAGGTGGAATCAAGGTTTACATAACACGTTCCGTCCTGAGTCGTGGCATTTATCAGTTTACATGACGGATTCATCACGGGATGAGCATTCTCTCCCTCCAGCGGTCCGTTAATAAGCTGCTGCATGACCAGCTTATCCATGGGAATATTTCCCGAGTAGACCACGGTTCTGTTCACTTTCACGAGACCGTCACCGGTTTCGTTGGCGAAGTACAGGGTCAGCTGTGTCCTCTCCTCCGCATTGATCTGCAGTCCCGCGTTATCCACATATGCATCTGCGCTCATCGGTCCTATGACCATACCGGCCGAATCCAGCATCGGAGCCCCTTCTATAGTACCGCTCACGGCATCTATCCCGTTTATCTGAGTGATGGTCCTCGTAGCGGCCGCCATGATCAGGGTCCTGTATATCACATCCAGAGACGTCAGATTCTCATTGAAATCAAGCACCACCTGGTTATCCACAATACGAGCGGTCTTAAAACCGTTCTCGGCACGCAGCGGAGCACGGAGTGTAGCCTCAGGTGATGTGGCCAGAGCATCCGTGACGGCCCCAAGAAGCGCTTCCGTGGAATCATACGAACCTGCTTCTATCCCTGATGAAATCGGGGTAAGTCCGTCAATATCAGATGTTATATAATACACCTGTATATCTGTTCCTGTCCCGGCCGCATCCGGTCCACCCATGCCGCATCCGGACAGAGTGATACAGGCGAGGATCAGACTCAACACCCCGGCTAAATGTCGATTTATTCTGTTATGTAAACCTGTTCGGGTTTTTCGCGCTTTTTGCATTTTTTGCGTCTTCCCCATTTATCTTTATCCGGCAATATAAACCAATGGTATCCTGACCGTGAACTTCGTACCCTCGCCCTCAACGGAATCGACGGAGATCGAACCCCTGTGCATGAGTACGGCACTTCGCGTGATCGCCAGCCCCAGACCGGTACCTCCTATCTCGCGCGAATGAGACTTATCCACTCTGTAAAATCTCTCAAATATATGCCCCAGGCTCTCTTCCGGTATACCGATACCGGTATCCTGTACTTCCAATGTGAAGAACTGATGATCGGCATCCAGCTTCACGCTCACCGATCCGTTGTCATCATTATACTTAATGGCGTTTTCTACCAGGTTCGTTATGATCTGGCTGAGCTTCACCTCATCCACCATCGCGCTGACCTGACGCATGGATACGAACTCCAGCTCCACATTCTTTTTACGTGCAATGGGACGCAGACGCCTGAGTACCAGCTCGATCAGGGCATTTATATCCACCTGCGAGATCGACAGTTCGGCGGCAGTCTTATCCATCTTGACCAGACTCAGCAGGTCGGATATTATCTGATTTTCACGATCGATTTCACGTGTTATGTCACCCATGAACTCCCTGTACAACTCGGCAGGGGCATCCTCCTGAACCAGCAGAGAATCGGCCAGCACCTTCATGCTGGTCATAGGCGTCTTCAGCTCATGAGACACGTTGGCCACGAATTCCTGTCTGGAATCGTCCAGCAGCTTCATTCTGGAGAACACGGTATTGAATGCTTCGGATATATGCTCCGTCTCTATATAATCCCTGACCATGACCGGATTGCTGGTATATCCTTCCTTGACATCGGATATGGCTGTTCCGAGCCTCTTCAGAGGCCGTGTCAGTATGAGACTTGCACAGAAAGCGATGACCAGCAGTACCACTGCTACCAGATAGTTGACCAGACGTGATATATCCTTGAGGCTGTCTGCCGTATTGAGAATGGTGTCGGACGAAACGGAGGTTAACATAACACCGCGAATCGCCGAGCCCGTACTTCCGTCATCGGATACGGTATTCTCAACGATGGGCATCGTTATCTCTATGTATCCGTCTGTGTCATCATAATTGGATACCGTCTCACCCCGGAACGCTCTGATCACTTCCGGAGAGATCACGATCTTGTTCTGGGACATGCCGTATGTATCCTTGATCACTTTCAGATCCTGATCGATTATAAGAATACGACCGTTATATAAGTTGGATAACTGGGAAAGTTCAGCATCAATACTCTCTGAAGCATTGACCTGGAGATATTTATGAGTGATCAGATGATCGGATATGATATGCAGCTGATTGGTCACATCCGCGGTACGGATATCCACGGCTTTGCGGGTATAACTGTGCAGCAGGATATTACTCAGTATCATACAGGGGATCAGGCCTATGACAAAAATGATCACAAAGAGCCCCAGTTTCATACTTCTGAGAAACTTTATCCTGTCTTTGATCCAGATCCGGACTCTTTTCATGCCAGATAATATCCTACGCCCCACTTGGTGCATACATAGGTGGGATCGCCGGGCTGCTGCTCGATCTTTTCACGCAGACGTCTGATATGCACATCAACGGTACGTCCGTCACCGGGATAATCGCTGCCCCATACCATTCCGAGAAGCTTGTCTCTGGTAAATACCTGATTGGGATTGCGCATGAACAGCTCCAGCAGATCGAACTCCCTGGCCGTCAGATTCACCTCATTACCGCGCACATACGCCCTGCGGCCGGCTGTATCTATCTTCAGATCGCCGTGCTCTATGCTCGATACGTTCTGTATTACTTCCTGTATCTCTCCGGCCACGGATCTTCTGTGATCCACACGGCGCATGATCGCCTTGATCCTGGCTTTGACCTCCAGTATATTGAAAGGCTTGGTTATATAATCGTCCGCGCCGTACTCAAGGCCAAGGATCTTATCCATGTCCTCGCTCTTGGAGGTTAACATAACTATGGGAACATCGGAGAAGGATCTTACTTCCTGGCAGACTTCATATCCGTTCATCTTGGGCAGCATCAGGTCCAGCAGGACTATATCGTACTTATTCTCACGTATCAGAGCGAGCGCTTCCTCTCCGTCATAAGCACTGTCCACGGTCAGTCCGTCCTGCTCCAGCGAGAACTTCAGGCCCTTGACTATCAGTTTTTCATCATCAACTACCAGAACTCTGCTCATTGTACCGTTATCTCATCCTTCATTTTATTAAAAGTGGAATCTCCTATGCCGGAGACGTTCTTTATATCTTCTATGGAGCCGAAAGCACCGTTCTGCTCTCTGTATGTGATGATGGCTTCCGCTCTGGTCGGCCCTATGCCGGTGATGGACGTGAGTGCCGTCACATCTGCGGTATTGATATTGATCCGCCCGTCCGAAGTACCTGATACGGCTGTCTCCGCAGAACTGCCCGTCGCAGTCCCCGTGCTTCCCGAACTGCCGGAGTACTCGATAGGTCCGGTCCCCGGTCCGGCTGATGCTTCTTCCATAGCCTCCGCTTCGGATTCTGTCGGGATCGTGATCTTCATCCCGTCGGTGATCTCCTGGGCGAGGTTTACATAATCTGTCGCAGCCTCATCCGTAAAACCCGATGCCGCATCCACAGCGTTGAATATGCGGTCCCCCTGCTTCATCTCATACACACCCGGATCATTGACGGCTCCGCAGACATGCACATAGACTACAGCAGGCAGGTCATACCCGGGTATCGGCACTTCGACAGTATCGGTCCCGGTCGGCCCCGTACCGCCGTCAGCTTCACTGTCCGGATCCGGATCATCTCCTTTGCCGTCTGCCTCAGACGCGGTTTCTTTTCCACCTGCTGCGTCTGCATCAGACATATCCGCATCCGTGTCCTCCCCGACACTCACTCTGTAGAGGCCGGAATCTTTAGCGGCACAGCCGCACATCAATGTCACACAGGCACATACAAGTCCTGCAGTCAGACAGATACGCCGGAACCTCAGGCGGCATATCTCCATTAAATAACATATGTATAGATATATATTGTCCATAGCGTAGTCCTCTCATAAATCGTTTTTTAACGTCTCTATGAGGGAAGCCCCCTACGCTTATATCCGTCACTCTTCGGTCTCTTCTTCTATGATCTCATCCTCTTCTTCCACTTCTTCGGGGATGATGATTGTCTCCTCTGTCACAGGCTCTCCGGTCACCTGCAGTTTCATCTGCTCGGAGAGTTTCTTCAGGCCTTCGTTCGCATCCGCACCGTCCCATACGGAAGCAAAGAGCATCTCCAGATTGACCCAGTAATTACTGGTCTCGAGCATCTTGGGCAGAGGAACAGAGTCCTCATACTCCTGTGCGAAGATCTGAAGTTCGTCATTATGCTCGCCGTAGTCCGCATTCTTCAGCACGGATACTTTGCCGGTCCAGTCATACAGCGTATCTGCCGCGCCGGTGCTCAGGAAGTATGCGAAATCATTCGCTTCGGACTTATGCGATGAATATCCGTTCACCACTATGGCATCCGTGACCGACATTGATCTGCCGGATGCATTCTCGCTGATATCGGGCAGAGCCGTGAATCTGTACTCGTAATCCATATCACCCTCATCACGCGCCGTAGCCAGTGCCCTGACCGCATCCGACGTAACGATGGTCATAAGTATGCGTCCGAATTCGAAGTCCTCGATGACTCCGCCGTAACTGACATCATCCGTACTGATCGAGAAGAACTGATTCAGCTTCTGATATGTGGTCAGACCCTTGATCGCATCCTCGTTATAGATATCGATCTGTCCCGGATCGTCACCGTAGCGTCCGCCTACATCTATCGAATCTCCTATGAAGAAATAGTTATAGAAGATATCCGTAACGGCCCACTTGAATATCGTATCAACCCCTTCGGGAGCATCGAAATCATTGGACAGTACCAGCAGGTCATCTATAGTGGCCGGGATATGCTCCTCAACATAGGCTGTCACATCCTCATCCGAGACCATGGATGAGATCTTCTCCTGAAGTTCCGCTTCCTGTCTGGCCTTCTCTTCCTCTTCGGCCTTCTTCTCCTCCTCGGTCTTGGACGTATCGGAGGTCTTGGAGCTGTTCGTCGTCTGTGACTGAGTTGCGGAACTCTCCTCGGCTGCCTTTTCCTCCTCGGCCAGCTGTGCACGGATCTCGGCTTCCAGAGTATTTCTGGCCCACTGTTCCAGATATGTGTAGTTATAGCACATAGCCGAACATTCCATGAACATCGGATATGCTACAAGCTCGTCTTTATAAGTGACGGCGTTGATCGCCGTTTGTGAGAAAACACTTGTTATATCAACATCATCCGGAGGTGTGACAGGCTCCGCAAGTCCGGCCAGATGTGCCTTTTCCAGAGTATCCGAGGTAGCTATGAACAGATCCGGCAACTCTTCATCGGTCATCGAGACTGCCGATATACCCTCAAGATAATCACGTCCCGACACCAGTACCGGCACTACACGGATCTCACCCTTGACCGAACTGTAGTTGACGGCTTCGGTATTCAGATAATCCGTCAGGCTCTCATCCGTATACCACAGATATATGGTGTCCTTGCCGATAGCATACGAAGCAGCAGGTTCATCGTTCTCCTCCGGCTCCGGATATCGTATATCAAGTCCGCTTAAGCCTATCGCTGTCACCCCGCCCAGCAGAGCCAGAGTGACCACTATGGCTATGAGTCGTCTTCTGATGCTGTGCAATTAAGCTTCCTCCAATGCCTGAGTCAGTATATCGATCATCCGGTCAACATGCTCCTTCTCTATGATGAGCGGTGGAACGAATCTGATGATATCCGGGCCTGCATTGATGAGTATCAGTCCCTTCGATACGGCTTTGTTGATGATATCCCCTACCGGGCGGTCGCACTTAAGCCCCTGCATGAGACCGGTACCCCGTCTCTCGGTAATGAGATCAAATCTGTCTGCCAGCTCATTAAGCCTGCTCTCCAGATATGGAGCCGTCTCGCGGACATGATCGACTATGCCGTCGCGCTCATATATCTCCAGAACACGGGCAACAGCCGCACAGGCCAGAGGATTGCCGCCGTAGGTAGTCCCGTGGTCTCCGGCAACCAGTGAATTCTGTGCCACTTTCTCGGTCATCATGAATGCTCCCACCGGTACACCGCAGCCGAGAGCCTTGGCGCTCGTCATGATATCGGGTTTAACCCCGAACTGCTGCCATGCATACATATATCCGGTACGGCCCATACCGCACTGTATCTCATCGAGAATGAGCAGTATGTCTTTCTCATCGCAGAGTGTACGTATCTGTCTGAGGAACTCTGCCTCGGCAGGTATCAGACCGCCCTCACCCTGCACTGTCTCAAGGATGATGGCACAGGTCTTATCATTTACCTGGCTGAGCACGGAATCATAGTCGTTGAGCCGTGCAAACCTGATATTGCCGATCATCGGTTCAAAGGCCTCACGATAGTGGGGATTACCCGTAACCGACAATGCTCCGAAAGTCCGGCCGTGGAATGAATGCTCCATGGCGATGATCTCATGACCGGTATGTCCGTCACGTGTATAGGCATATTTACGTGCTGCCTTCAGTGCGCCTTCTACGGCTTCGGCACCGGAATTGGTGAAGAACACCCTGTCCATGCCGCTGGCGGCCTTGATCCTGCGGGCAGCCTCTACGGCAGGCACGTTGTAGTAATAGTTGGATGTATGGATCAGCTTATCTATCTGGTCCTTGAGCGCCTCATCGTATCCGGGATAGTGATATCCCAGTGCAAATACGGCTATACCCGATACGAAATCCAGATATTCACGGCCTTCGAGGTCATAGAGATGTACACCCTCTCCTCTGTCGAGTACTATCTGGAATCTGTTATATGTATGCAGCAGATCCTGCTCTGCCTGTGATATATATTCCTGCATATTCATGGATCATTCTCCTTGTTATGTTAACCTCATTCGGAATCCTTGATGATAGCCGTTCCGATCCCTTCATCGGTAAATATCTCCAACAGCAGACAGTGAGGCAGTCTGCCGTCCAGGATATGGACATTGTTGACACCGGCTCTGATCGCATCGGTGCAGTTGTTGAGCTTCGGCAGCATGCCTCCGCCTATCCATCCTTCTTCGATCAGCCTGTCTACCTGATCGGCGGTTATCCTGGAGATAAAAGTGGATTTATCGTTTATGTCCTTATACAGGCCTTCCACATCCGTCAGGAACGCCAGTTTATTGGCTCCTACGGCTTTTGCGACAGCACACGCCGCATCATCGGCGTTGATATTATATGTATCGAAATTCTCGTCTATACCTATGGGTGCCACTATCGGCAGAAAGTCTTTCTCAAGGAGGTCAAAGAGGATCTTGGGATCCACATCGGTCACTTCACCGACATATCCTATGTCCTGTCCGTCGGAATACTTCTTAGTGACCTTGAGCAGGCCGCCGTCCTTGCCGCTGATACCGACTGCCCTGACTCCGAGTTCCTCGACCATGCGTACCAGGTTCTTATTAACCTTGCCCAGTACCATCTCGGCTATCTCCATAGTCTCGGCATCCGTTACCCTGAGGCCGTTTACGAACTCGCTCTCCTTGCCGACCTTGCCGACCCAGCGGCTGATTTCCTTGCCGCCTCCATGTACTATGATAGGTTTGAAGCCTACCAGTTTGAGCAGGGTAACATCCTTGATCACGTTGTGCTGCAGTTCCTCGTTGCTCATGGCCGATCCGCCGTATTTGACCACGATGATCTTGCGGTTGAACTCCTGTATATAAGGCAGAGCTTCGATCAGGGTCTCGGCTTTTGCCGTGATAATATCCATTTCCTTGTTATTCATCTTTTCCCTCAATTCCGTATATGTGATGATGCGGCATCATGCATTAAACGCCGCTATATTGGCTTCGTTAAGTGTGAAATCGTAGTAGTTTAAGTCTTCACGTCTGACCCATCCGATCTCTCTCCAGAAGGCATTGCCCACATCGTTACGTGTAAAAGCTATGAGTGAGACCTTGTTGATATTCTCCTTCTTCAGAGCTTCCATGCAATAGACGACCATGGACTTGCCGATCCCTCGTCGTCGGTATGCCTCATGCACGCATACGTGATACAGGCAGCCCCGCCGTCCGTCGTGACCGCATAATATGGCGCCGACTATCGCGCCGTCCTCGACTGCCACTACCGAGGTGTCCGGGTTACGCTTAAGGAAACGCTCAACTCCCTCGTAAGAGTCATCGATACTGCGTATCGCGAACCCGTGTATACTCATCCACAGTTCCTTGACCTGTGAATAATCGCTTATCTCCATCTTACGTATCTGCACGTTTTTCTCCCAAATCCTTTATATCCTATTAAAAAGCCTAAAGATTAATATATCGTATTTATGCTCAAACAACAAGTATTTATGGCGTTTTCGGGCGTTTAAAAGTACATAACATTCTTGCGTCCCAAGGCGGTATTGTTGTATATTTATCCATAGCGTATTTTTGCAACCGCAGCTATCATAAATATGATAGTCAGAACATGAGGAGGACACTCAAAATGAGAGAAAAAGTTGTACTGGCATACTCGGGAGGACTGGATACCACCGCCATCATCCCCTGGCTTAAGGAAAACTATGATTACGACGTGATCTGCGTATGTGCGGACTGCGGACAGGGTGCCGAGCTCGACGGGCTCGAGGAGAGAGCCAAGGCTTCCGGTGCCGAGAAGCTCTATATAGAGGATATCACCGATGTCTTCGCGGATGAGTACATCGTTCCCTGTGTACAGGCACACGCAGTATATGAGAATAAATACCTGCTCGGTACGAGTATGGCACGTCCCGCTATCGCGAAGAGACTTGTTGAGATAGCACGTAAGGAAGGTGCTACCGCTATCTGCCACGGTGCTACCGGCAAGGGCAACGACCAGATCAGGTTTGAGCTCGGTATCAAGGCTCTGGCTCCCGACTTAAAGATCATCGCAGCATGGCGCAGCGACAAGTGGACTATGAACTCCCGTGAGGAAGAGATCGAGTACTGCAAACAGCACGGCATTCATCTGCCTTTCGATGCATCCAGTTCATACAGCCGCGACCGTAACCTCTGGCACATCAGCCACGAGGGACTTGAACTCGAGGATCCCGCATGCGAGCCCAATTACGATCATCTCCTCGTACTCGGCGTAACTCCCGAGAAGGCTCCCGATGAGGGCGAATATGTGACCATGACTTTTGAAAAAGGTGTTCCCACCTCCGTCAACGGCAAGAAGATGAAGGTATCCGATATAATCAGGACTCTCAATGAGCTCGGCGGCAAGCACGGCATCGGCATCATCGATATCGTGGAGAACCGTGTGGTAGGTATGAAGAGCCGCGGTGTATATGAGACTCCCGGCGGAACCATCCTCTACGAAGCACACCAGCAGCTCGAGGAGCTGATCCTCGACAGGGATACATATCGTACCAAACAGGAAATGGGCAACCTCTTCGCTCAGATCGTATACGAAGGAAAATGGTTCACTCCTCTGCGTGAAGCAGTGCAGGCATTCATCGAATCCACACAGCGTTACGTGACCGGAGAAGTTAAATTTAAATTATATAAAGGCAACATAATCAAAGCCGGTACAACAGCTGATTATTCCCTGTATAACGAGAGTATCGCGTCATTTACGACCGGTGATATGTATGATCATCATGATGCCGAAGGCTTCATAAATCTCTTCGGACTCTCTTCCAAGGTGAGAGCTCTGAAGATCCAGGAAGTAACCGGCAAAAAGATAATCGGCTGATCTTCGGCCAAAGGATAATCCATGTCGTATCGCATTGTAGCAGACAGCTGTTGTGAGCTGCCGGATGAACTTTATAGTGATCCCCGTTTTGTCAGGGTACCCCTCGAGCTTGAGATAGGCGACTATCGCATCAAGGATGATGATGACTTCGATCAGGCAGATTTCTTAAAGAGGGTAGCCTCTTCGGAAGCCTGTGCCAGGTCATCCTGCCCGGCTCCCGAGGCTTATATGGATGCCTACAGTTGCGATGCCGAAGACATATATGTAGTAACTCTGGGAAGCAAGCTTAGCGGTTGTTTCAATGCCGCTACGCTTGCGGCTCAGTTATATGAAGAGGAGCTTGAGGACGAATTCGGCCCCAAGAACTTCCATATCGTAGATTCGCAGACAGCAGCCTGCGGTGAAACCCAGATCGCACTCAAACTGATGGAATATGCCGAGAGCGGGTTGTCTTTCGATGAGATCTGTCCGAAGATAGACGCTTTCAGAGACTCCGTGAAGACCTATTTCGTCATAGATAATCTCAATACATTCATTAAGAACGGCCGTATCAAAGGCATCAAGGCTGCCGTAGCCACTACTCTCAGCATCAAGCCCATCCTCACGGGCGTGGATGGAGTCATAGAGCAGCTGGGTCAGGCCATAGGCATCAAAAAAGCCCTGCGTCAGATGATCGACATCATCCACACAAGGCATCTGAACAACGAGAAGAGACAGATAATCATCACTTATTGCAACTGTCCCGAACGTGCAGCCGAAGTGGCCGAAGCGCTCTCCGATATCACGGAGGCTCCCGTGATGCTGCTTCCCGCCAGAGGTGTGAGCACCACTTATGCCAATGACGGCGGCGTGATCGTCACTATCTGATCAACCCCTCCAGTTTCCTGATCCATCTGTGAGATACTCGGAATTTAGCACCGTCCTGCAGGACTATGCTTCCAAATCCGGTTGACATAACTGCCTGACTGTGTAACAGCAGCTCGGGAGATACATAATGCAGATTCGCGAACTTCTCACATCTGAGGCTGAAATGCCCCATCAGTTCCGAGCATGATATCACTCTCCCGTCCTTCAGATGGGCATCTATCATATCCCCGTTCTTTACGGCATACATGAACTCATCCTCATCTATGATCACGGTCTCCCGTATACCGCGGATGTCCAGTTTGGGCGCCGTATCCTTGGAGACTTCAAGTGCGGCATCCAGGATATGCTCAAGTTCATCAACCTGCACAGGCTGTCTGAGTATGAGTGCATCATCATCCGGGGTAAGTTCATTCACCGCATCGTCCTGCACGGGACACAGCACTATCGTGGCGATCACTCCCATGGCCCTGAGTTCTCTGAGCAGTTCCACGCTCGTGATGCCGGCATGATGTATATCGATGAAAAAAAGATCATACATAAAAGGACGGGCCAGAAGCGCGTCCTTATTACCATATGACTGGACGTAATACGGCACATCGGGACAGGCAGCGAGACGTCTGTCCGCACTTCTGCCCAATAACCTCTCCAGCTGCTTACGATCCGCAGCTACGTCCATACATACCGCTATATGCATCAGCAACCCCCAAAGATGTCAAAAAAGCGAGATCTGCAGCGGTGACAGTATCAATGCGATAACTACCGCTATCTGCAGAACAAGAATGACCGGCAGGCCATACGCGAAATACCAGTGTCTGGTCTTATGTCTGAAGAGCCACATACCCAATATGGCGCCGACGGAACCTCCTATCAGGGCCACTATGATCAGATGAGCCTCAGGTATACGCCAGGCACGTCTGCGAGCGCGCGATTTATCTATACCCATCATGGAGAATCCGATCAGATTGACCACAACGAGGTATATTACAAGCCACAAAAGGACATTCATGCTACGCGGCCGTATCAGTCACCCAGATATGCGATGACCTCAACCTCACACAGCACGTTCTTTGGCAGAGTCTTCACTGCCACGCAGCTTCTCGCCGGCTTATCGGAGAAGTACTGCTCATATACGGCATTGAACGCCGCAAAATCAGACATATCATCAAGGAAGCATGTAGTCTTGACTACAGCAGTGTAATCGGTACCTGCAGCCTTCAGTATCTCTCCGACATTTTTGATGGCCTGATGAGCCTGTACGGTGATATCGCCCTGAGCTATCTCGCCTGTCTCAGGAATGATCGGGATCTGGCCCGATGCATATAACATACCGCCTGCTATTTTAGCCTGTGAATAAGGTCCGATCGCTGCCGGAGCTTTATCTGTAGATATAGTCTGCATTACTCAATCCTCCTCAAATTCCGCCGTGACATAGAAGCCACGGGCATTAGATTCTATCGATACGACTGTACCCTTACGGGCCATCATCCTCTCCCTGATGGGAATATTGCCTGACATGGCCAGTGAAGGATCTATGGTGTAATAGTAGTTACTCGGAAGCACGCCCTCTGTCACGGTCACGGGATCGCCTTCATGAAGCAGGCCGGGCCGCTCCATCTTAAAGACCATGCTCCTCATCGGCCAAGAACCCCCAGAATGGCATTCAGGAACTCATCATATGTCTCGAATGCAGGTATCTCCGGATATTCTGCCTTGATGGCATCCGTGGATCTGAACAGGAAACCGTGGCGGCTGTTAAGGATCATCCCCAGATCGTTAAAGGAATCGCCTGCGGCTATGGTATCATAGCCTATACTCTGAAGTGCCCTGACCGTAGTCAGTTTCGACTGCTCACATCTCATACGGAATCCGGTGATGGTACCGTCAGGTGCCACCTCCAGGGTATTGCAGAGTATCGTGGGCCACTTGAGTTTCTTCATGAGCGGAGTAGCGAACTGTGTGAAGGTATCGCTTAAGATCAGCACCTGTGTCTTCTCTCTGAGAGCATCGAGAAACTCGCATGCGCCGGGCAGCGGATCGATCGTAGCGATAGTATCCTGTATCTCCTTAAGTCCGAGCCCGTGCTCCTTGAGTATTCCTATCCTGAACTTCATCAGCTTATCGTAATCGGGTTCATCACGAGTGGTCCTCTTAAGCTCCGGAATACCCACAGCTTCAGCAAATGCTATCCATATTTCAGGGACCAGAACCCCTTCAAGATCCAAACAAACTATTTCCATGCTTTTCGTCTATCCTTCCTGTATTATGTAAACTACTTTTTCATCAGATCCAGATACATCTCCGTCACGGCTGCATTCAGATAGGACTCCACCCAGGGCGCAGCCGCTCCGAGCGAAACCAGTTCCAGCAGCATCAGCGGAATGAATCCGATATACATATACATCGCCCTGCCCATGTGCCCTTTCATGATCGTGGGACACAGGCGTACGATCTGCATAAATCCGTAATCCGGAAAATCATGTATCAGATAATATGCCGGCATGAACAATGCCTTGGTCACGAGGAGTCCGGCCAGGGCCAGAACAGCTCCGACCGCCATCGGGACGATATATGACATATCCTCACTCGAGCGGAACAGCATATAGAACACCAGCATGGGCACGCATAGCACCATCTGGACCGCATCGATGACCAGGCTTATGAGTACGGCTTTATCGGTGTGGTTCCTGAAGCCGTAGAAGACCATGCCGGGATATGCCGACTGCTCACTGGCGATATTCAGATACAGATAAGCCGTACCGGACAGAAATATGCCCATGATGATGAATCTGACAGCATAGAATATATATACAGAAAGCAGACTGCCCGCACCCTGTGTATTCATCGATGCAAACAGCCATGTCATGATAAGCAGTATAGCATTCATCCATATGTATGCGCGTACGGTAACTCCGTATCTTCCAAACATATGGACTCTGGCCGCGCTCTTAAGCGCAGCAGTCGTACGGTATTCCTTCATTGTGAAACGGTCCGGTCGGATTATCGATCATACAGCGAGATCGACATTTGCTCCGCGCAGGGCATCCCCATGCTGAGCTTTCATATCCTTTTGATAAGGATTGGATTCGTCGGTGTATTTGATCTTGGTAGAGGTCACACCGCCTGATACGTAGGTGGTGCCACACTCGGGACATATAGCGGTATGGATAGCCACACTGGCCTGTAATACCTTGCCTCCGTTCTGAGCAGCCTTATCATAAGCATTCGATACATGCTCCTGCTCGTGGGCTCTGACGCGGGTAGCAGCTTCAGTGGGATCCATATGCTGAGCGGTCTTGAAGGATACCATCTCATCGGAGCCGTCCTGATACTTGCGGTTCTTGCATGTCTCGCATTCCGCGGGCGATGACTTGCGTCCGGGAGTGACCTTGGTGTCCTCACCGGGATTGAGCACTGCCTTGCCGACACGCGATCCGTCTTCCGTACTGCCGGCTGCTGCCGTACCCATGCCATAAGCAGGGTATACACCATACATGCCATATCCGGATATAGCGCCTATACGTAAGCTCATACGGTATCCTCCTTTCCGTAATGATCAAGTCGTTATATATATCGACAATTTTAGTAACATATATTATAGCACTATATCTGTCACTTAACAATTATAATTATGTGTGAAATAGCTATCACTCGGGGATTGGGAATGATACACCGTTTTCCTGCATAAAGGACGCGAAATCCTCTCCGTATACTCTCTCGAATACGGAATTAAATGTCGCATATTGCTCCGGATTGTTGAATACGGAATATACTGATGTGGCGACTACCACTATATTGAGAATGATGCCTGCGGTACCTAAAAGAATACCCAGTTTGGCCTTGAAATCAAGTGTGCCGGATGCATCTCTTGACAGAATACCCATGACTATGGCGATCCCACCCAGCATGAACGGCAGATACACCGTTCCGAGAAGCGCGGTGGCCACCGTAATGATACCCAATACCATGGACGCAGTGAAAAGCATGGTATTAGGCTCGATGTGTATATATACACGCCGGATGACTTCCTCATCGCCGGGCTGGCCGTTATCGGAAAACCTTTCATCACCCGGTCCCTGAACGGAATTCGGATCCTTATCGTTACCGTGATCGTTTCCGTGTTTCGGCTCCTCTACATACCAGGAGCCTTTATCCTTTTCATTACTATCGTTATTAAAACCCATTACAGTTCTCTGAGGGATCAGTCATCACCCGATACGCCGCGTTCCGGGCAACCCATGCTCAGCCATTTGAGATAGGCATTGATAAAGGGATCGAGCGCACCGTCGAGCACGCCCTCGGCGTTGCCGGTCTCCTCTCCCGTACGCAGGTCCTTGACCATCTTATAAGGCTGCAGCACATATGATCTGATCTGGTTGCCCCAGCCGATCTCCTTGACCTCGCCTCTGATATCCGAGAGTTTGTCGGCGTTGGCCTCTTTCTGCAGCATGTACAGTTTGGCCTTCAGCATCTGCATGGCCTTGTCCTTGTTCTGGAACTGGCTTCTCTCGTTCTGGCATGTGACTACGATACCCGTAGGGAAATGAGTGATACGTATGGCCGATGATGTCTTGTTGATATGCTGGCCGCCGGCACCGCTGGAGCGGTATGTATCTATACGGATATCTTCGTCCTTCACTTCGATATCGATATCATCTTCTATATCGGGCATGACATCAACCGATACGAACGAAGTCTGACGCTTGCCCTGTGCATTGAACGGAGAGATGCGGACCAGACGGTGTACGCCCTTCTCGCTCTTCATATAGCCGTATGCATTCTCGCCGTTGACCTGGAATGTGACTGACTTGATACCGGCTTCATCTCCGTCCAGGAAGTCCAGTTCCTCGATGGAGAATCCCTTACGCTCGGCCCATCTCGTATACATACGATAAAGCATCGAAGCCCAGTCACAGCTCTCCGTACCGCCTGCACCGGCATTGATCTTAATGATCGCATTATAGCCGTCGTATTCATCGGACAGCAGGGTGCTGATACGCATGTTCTCGAGCTTCGTCTTGAAGTCGTCGAGTTCAGCCTGGATATCGGGAATGATCGCGGGATCATTGTCCTCATAGCCCATCTCGATGAGTTCCAGGATATCACTGTACTGGGTACCGAGGCCGTTTATCATGTCCACGGTATCCTTCAGGTTCTTGGCTTCCTTGACCTTCTTGTTGGATACTTCGGGGTTATCCCAGAAGCCAGGAGACTGCATCTCCATATCCAGTTCTTCTATTCTTTTCTCTTTGGAAGCCACATCCAGAGATGCTCTGACTTCCGCAAGCGGAGTCTCATATGTGAGGAGCTCCGATTTCATATTATCTAATTCTACCATGCTATATTATGTTAACCTTCCCGAATACCTTGGACGGTATTCGATCCTGTCTGGAAATCCATGGATGGATTTCCAGGATCAATTCATTCCCGGGCGTCCGTGACATGCCTTAAATTTCTTGCCGGATCCGCAGGGGCAGGGATCGTTTGGATATACCTTCTGCTCTGCACGTCTGACGGGGCCTCTGGCCACAGTGTCGTCCTTGTTGGTACCGGTAACCTTGGCTACCTGCTCACGCTCTACCTTCTGCTCGATCTTGACTCTCATCAGCAGTCTGACCGTATCCTCACGGATATTCTGAGTCATCTCATCGAACATGTCATAAGCGCTCATCTTGTATTCTACGAGAGGATCCTTCTGGCCGTATGCCTGCAGGCCGATACCCTGACGCAGCTGATCCATATCATCGATATGGTCCATCCACTTGCGGTCGATGACCTTCAGCAGGATCACACGCTCTATCTCACGGATGGCTTCGGGCTCGGGGAATTCGGCTTCCTTGGCTTCATAGAGCTTCACTGCCTCTTCCTTGAGTTTCTGCTTGAGCTCGTTCATGTTCTTCAGGCCGCTCACACGCTCGGGAGTCAGTGGCTCAAGAGGTATGATGGGCAGCAGAAGCTGGTTAAGTTCGCCGAGCTCCCATCCGTCCGGACCGGAGTCATCGCTGATAGCCGTATCTATGCTGTTCTCTACTATATCGGTGATGTACTTATAGATGACATCACGCATACTCTCACCGTCTAAGACCTTGCGGCGCTCTTCGTATACTATCTCACGCTGTTCGTTGTTGACCTGGTCGTATTCGAGGAGGTTCTTACGTATACCGAAGTTGTTGGACTCGATCTTGCGCTGTGCGCCTTCTATGGCCTTGGTCAGCGAACTGTGCTGTATCTCCTGTCCCTCGGGTATACCGAGTGCATTGAACATGCTGATCATCTTTTCCGATCCGAACAGTCTCATCAGATCATCCTCGAGAGAGAGGTAGAATCTGGATTCACCGGGATCACCCTGACGTCCGGCACGTCCACGCAGCTGGTTATCTATACGTCTGGATTCATGACGTTCGGTACCTATGATATTGAGGCCGCCCACACGTCTGGATATCTCATCCAGCTTGATATCCGTACCACGACCGGCCATATTGGTCGCGATCGTCACGGCTCCGTGTACGCCGGCATCGGCTACTATCTCAGCCTCGAGTTCATGGAACTTCGCATTCAGGACCTTATGCTCTATACCGCGCTTGATCAGCAGTTTGGATATTTCTTCGGATGCATCGATATTGATTGTACCCACAAGCACGGGCTGATCCTTGGCATGAGCCTGTACTACGGCTTCGACTACGGCCGCCAGTTTCTCCTTGCGGGTCTTGTATACGAGATCCTGATGATCGATACGCTTTACGGGACGGTTGGTAGGTATCTCAACGACGTCCATGTAGTAGATATCACGGAACTCTTTCTCCTCTGTAAGAGCGGTACCGGTCATACCTGCTTTCTTCTCGAATTTATTGAAGAAGTTCTGGAATGTGATCGTAGCCAGAGTCTTGGATTCTCTCTTGACCTTAACGTGCTCCTTGGCCTCGATAGCCTGATGCAGACCGTCGGAATAACGGCGTCCCGGCATGATACGTCCGGTGAACTCATCGACTATGAGCACCTGATCGTCCCTGACCACATAGTCCTGGTCTCTGAACATCAGGTTATGTGCGCGCAGAGCCAGTATGATATTATGCTGGATCTCAAGGTTCTCGGGATCGGCGAAGTTATCTATCTGGAAGAAACGCTCGACCTTCTCCACACCCTGCTGGGTGAGGTTTACGACCTTGTCCTTCTCGTTGACTATGAAGTCACCAGTCTCTTCCTTGACAATGCCCATAATGGCATCCATCTTGGTCATCTCTTCCATATCCTCGCCGCGCTTCATCTGGCGGGCCAGAATATCGCATGCTTCATACAGTTTGGTGGACTTACCCGACTGACCGGATATAATCAGAGGAGTCCTGGCCTCATCTATGAGCACCGAGTCGACCTCATCGATGATGGCGTAATGCAATCCGCGCAGAACCAGCTGTTCCTTGTAGATGACCATGTTGTCACGCAGGTAATCAAAGCCGAGTTCATTATTGGTAACGTATGTTATGTCACAATTATATGCGGCTCTCCTCTCTTCCTGATTCATGGAATTGAGAACAACTCCGACCGTCAGACCGAGGAACTGATGTACCTGTCCCATCCACTCGGCGTCACGCTTGGCCAGATAGTCATTGACCGTGACCACATGTACTCCCTTGCCCTCAAGCGCATTCAGATATGCGGGGCAGGTAGATACGAGTGTCTTACCTTCACCTGTACGCATCTCGGCGATACGGCCCTGATGAAGAATGATACCGCCTGCAAGCTGTACGCGGAAGTGCTCCATATTCAGCACTCTCTTCGCAGCTTCCCGGACAGTGGCAAAAGCCTCCGGAAGCAGATCGTCGAGAGTCTCTCCACGCTCCAACCTGTTCTTAAACTCTGATGTCTTATCACGCAGCTGCTCATCGGTCAGAGACTGCATGATCGTCCTGTATCTCTCGATCTCGTCGAGTACAGGCTCGATCCTTTTGAACTCTCTCTCGGAATGGGTACCGAATATCTTTTCAACTAAACTCATGTATTAAACCTCTACTTCTTGGATTTGCCGCGATTCTTGTCGTCTTTGGAGGATTTTGCCGACTTGCTCTTGCTGTCGGACTTGTTCTTCTTGTCGGTTTTATCGGCCTTTTCGCTCTTATCGGTTTTTGCCGGCTTATCGGTCGTTTTGACTGTTTTATCAATTTTAACGAACTTGGCAGGTTTTGCTTCCTTCTCGGGCTTCTCTTCTTTATCTTCTTTCTTGCGTTTGATATCGAGCTGAGCCAGTTCATCGAAGTACAGGATGTGTGCCGATCTGTACTCGTCGTTGAAGTTCTGATCGTCTCCCGAGTGCAGATGGAATATGTACTCGTGACTCTCTCCCATCTGATCGGGTATGGCTCTGGCCACTACGCTCACACCGACATTGGAACATACATCGGAAATCCTCTCGATATCCACCAGCAGATTCATGAATATGACGCCCACATCGATACTGCACTTGCCGTTTCTCAATCGTTCCAGATGCCTGTCTCTGAGAGCCTCGACCATATCATCCACGACCTCTTCGAGAGGTTCGATATGCTTGGCTGCATCCACATCCTGCTTCTCAAATGCATTCTGAGTCCTGGTGAGTATGTTTTCGATCAGGCCGTTCACCACCCCCAGCTCACTCTGAGCCTTGTGAGAGAACTCCAGACCGGAATCATGCATATTATGAGCGGCTTCGGCGATGTTCATCGCATGGTCGCCCAGTCTCTCGAACTCGGTCACCAGCTTATAGTACTGATCCATGACCGATACATGAGTATCCAGGGATACATGAGGCGACAGCTGCGTGAGGTAGGTGCTCACCCTGTCGGCGAGCATATCTATATTGATCTCCTCCTCGCTGATCTCGTTCCAGCTGGTCTCACTATACTCGGACAGCATGGCCATGGCCTTCTGAATATTATCACGGGATGACTTGAACATGGTATCAAGTACCGTAAAGCATCCCTGAAGTGCCAGAGCCGGAGTGTTATAGAATGCCGGGTTGAGTGACTCGAGCAGCTCGGTGTACTTGTTTGATGTATCCTGCACATCATCACGTATGATCTTTTTGCTCAGTTTCTCATATACAGGGATCATCGGGAACAGGAGGACCGCGCTGCATAAGTTGATCACTGAGTGCGTGTTGGCCACAACGCCGGAGGTGGCGGTCATGTTCCAGATATTATCAAGTGCTCCGCTGTAACGGAGTATGGGAATGATTATGAACACCAGCAGAGTCTTGGACAGGTTGAACAGGATGTCAACGATACCGACTCTCTTCGCGTCAGCCTTGGCTCCGATGGAGCACACTATCGCGGTAGTAACGCAGTCACCCAGATATACACCGGCTACTATGGAATATATGGCATTGAACTTCATCACGCCCGAAGCGGAGAAAGCCTGCAGGATACCGATGGTAGCGGATGAACTCTGCAGAATGAACGCAACCGAAGCACCTGACAGATATCCAAGCACCGGATTGCCTCCGAGACCTGTGAACAGATGCTCGAGCTTGCCTGACTCGACCAGCACGCCTACGGCTCCGGTCATGTTCATCAGACCCGAGAAAAGAATACCGAATCCGATGGCGATATTACCGATGGACCTGGAATTCTTGAACGATAAGCCCATGATGATCACTATACCGATTATCAGAGCGATAGGTGCCAGTGTAGACGGCTTAAAGATCTGCAGCCATCCGGTAGACGAAGAATCTATATCGATCAGACGGATGATCTGTCCCGTGACGGTCGTACCTACATTGGCTCCGATCACTATACCAAGAGACTGTCTGAGAGTGATGATACCGGCCGCCACCAGACCCGATGTGATGACTATGGTCGCGGTTGAAGACTGTATGAGCGCAGTCACACCAACACCGAGCAGAAATGCTTTGAAGAAATTATTCGTGACTTTCTCCATGATCGCTTTGAGCGCGCCGGAGGAGCTCTCTTTGAGTCCGTCTCCCATCAGACGCATTCCGTACAGGAACATGGCAAGTCCGCCGAATAAAGTTAATATACTAAAAAAATCCATGTCTTCTTCCCTTTTTACCCCAAACTATATAATACCACAAATAGCCAAACTCACAACAAAAACAGTACCCCCGATCTGTTGTGTTTTTCGACAAAAAAGAGATTGACATAATTCGGTAAACTTATATAATTAGACAGTCAGTTCGAAACCTTCCTGACATAAAACAAAACTACAGGTGCATCGGGCCGCAGGGTTCGAGAGAGGAGAAAAATGAGTAAGAAAGCCAAATACATCGCTCAGGGCGCGATGATCGCAGCCCTCTATGTGGTATTGACGCTGGTCGCCAATGCCTTCGGTCTGGCAAATGCCACCATCCAGGTCAGGATATCCGAAGCACTCACCGTCCTGCCGTTCTTCACCCCCGCAGCCATACCCGGATTATTCGTCGGATGCATTCTGAGTAACATACTCACGGGATGTCTCCCGCTCGATACCGTGTTCGGATCACTCGCTACACTGCTGGGAGCGTTTGGAACATATATCATCAGCCGTAAACTCAAACATAATAAAACGGCACAGTGGCTTGCGCCCGTGCCGTCCATAATCGCAAATATGCTGATAGTGCCGTTTGTTCTGGCCTATGTATACAGATTTGAAGGATCGATTCCATATTTTATGTTAACCGTTGGAATTGGAGAAGTGATCTCCTGCGGTTTCCTCGGTCTGGTGCTGCTGTATGCACTGAACAACCGTAAAGACGAACTGTTCTGAGTCAAGCTCATCTCTTATCTACGGGTACGTAGTCGATATGGTGTCCGACGTACTTATATGCCGGACGTATGATCTTGGATGTGTTCATGAGCTCCTCGAGCCTGTGAGCACACCATCCGGGCATACGAGCTATCGCGAATATCGGTGTGAACAGTTCTTCGGGGATATCCAGCATCGAATATACGAATCCGGAGTAGAAATCCACATTCGGGCAGACGTTCTTATTGAGTCTGCGTCTCTCCATGATCATCTCACCCGCTATGGATTCAACATTCTCATACAGGGCGAACTCATCCATCATGCCCTTCTCCTGCGCCAGGCTGCGGGCATATTCCTTGAGGATGACCTCCCTGGGATCGGACAGTGAGTATACGGCATGTCCCATACCGTATATCAGACCTGCCTTGTCAAATGTCTTCTTATCCAGGATGTCGCTTAAGTAAGACGACAGTTTGTCCTTATCGTTCCAGTCCTTCACATGCTCCTTGATATCCTTGAACATATTCTGGACCTTGATATTGGCGCCACCGTGGCGGGGACCCTTCAGCGATCCTATGGATGCTGCTATCGACGAATATGTATCCGTACCTGAGGATGTGACCACATGAGTGGTAAATGTGGAATTATTACCGCCGCCATGCTCGGCATGCAGGATAAGTGCTATATCCAGTACTCTCGCCTCGAGCTCGGTGAAATTACCGTCAGGTCTGAGCATATACAGGATATTCTCGGCCATCGAACGTCCCGGCTGGGGATTACGGATCATCAGTGTCTCATTTCTGCGGAAATGACAATATGAATTGTATGAATACACAGCGATCAGAGGGAGCTTATTGATGAGTTCCAGACTCTGTCTGAGTACGTTGGCCGGTGAGATGTCATCAGGTGCGACATCATAGGTGTACAGAGTCAGCACGCATCTCTGCAGTGCGTTCATGATGTTGCCGTTGGAGGCCTTCATGACAACGTCACGGATGAATCTGTTGTTGAGTTCCTGAAGTTCATCGGCCACCTTGAGATAATGCTTCATGTCCTTCTCACTGGGGAGATGACCGAACATCAGCAGATAACTGGTCTCTTCGAATCCGAACTTACGGCCTTCCATTCCCTTCACGATATCCTGAACGTTTACGCCCTGATAATACAGTGAACCGTCCGCAGGTATCTTGTATCCGTTCTGCAGGTCAAAAGCCACTACGTCGGATATCTCCGTCAGACCTGTCAGGACTCCCTTCCCGGCCGAATCACGCAGTCCGCGCTTCACATCGTATTCCAGATAAAGGTTCTGGTCTATGCCGACCGTCTTCATGAGCTCTTTCTCAAGGAATTCTATGTCCTTGCGGACCTCGCCCATGTCCTCTATACCTGGTAATTCTATTTCCAAATTCTCCTCTTCAAACATCTGATATGCCCCCTTTTGTCTCACTATTATATCAGATAATCCTTCACTTCATCTATCCTGCGTCCGGCAGCCACCCTGCCGAGGAGATACACACGCTCGAGTTCGGCGGGATTCTTCTCTGCAGCACCTATGTTCAGCGGAGCTTCGGGCCTGATGACCAGGGCGGCGCCTTCCGCCTCACGGTTCCTGATATACTCTTTCTCGTCATTATACATCACATAGCGCTCCTGCATAGCCCGGATCATGCCGGGATACCTGTGCAGGGAAGCTTTGATCAGACGCATGTTGCGCTGAGGCTGCTTGACATAGTCTGCAGGCTGGGTCTCTATGACCACGTTACGGTCGTATCCGCGGTCCTCCATGAACTTCAGAGGTATGGAGTCGGACATGCCGCCGTCTAAATATTTGTTGCCGCGGATCTCCACGGGTCTGGATACGACAGGTATCGAGGCACTGGCCCTGATCCATTCTATATCCTCGGCGGGACTGTGGTCACATCTGTGATATACGGGCATACCCGTACGGACATCGGTCACCACACAATAGAACTCCATCGGGTCCGCATAGAAGGTGTCCGTATCCCAGACATCGAGTTCAAAGGGCAGCGTACCGTAACAGAATTCCACATTATACAGATCTCCCGTGGTGATCAGCGATTTCATGCTCACATAACGCTTGTCATTGCAATATTTCTTGTTATACCGGAGCGGTCGCCCTATCTGGTGGGATTTATAATTGATACCAAAAGCGGCGCCCGCCGATACACCTACCGCTCCGTCAAAAGTGATGCCGTGCTCCATGAACACATCCATGACTCCGCAGGTAAACATACCGCGCATTGCGCCGCCTTCAAGTATAAGTCCTTTTTTCATGATATCCACTTCCTATTGTCGTAATAATCACAATATAAGTGGTAATCGAAAACCAGTCAAGTTTCAAGTATCCTGCCGATATGGCGGGTCTCAAAAAACATATCCCTCTTCACCCATACTATGATGGCTGTGGCGATAAATACCACTATCGTCTCCACGCACTTGGTTTCCGGTGTCATGGCTATCTTCTCCTGCATGAAATTAACGAACAGATGAAATACGATGCACGCCAGGATCGAGCGGTCGCTCGCCAGATATACCCATGTGATGATGAATCCCATCGGGATCGCACTTACGAAGAAATTGATCACAAACAGCGGATTGACCATAAGTCCGGCCTGATAAGTCCCCTGTATGAAGATAAGCGGGAAATGCCAGAATGACCATATGGCCCCGAATATGACCGACTCCCAGAACCAGTTCATGTAGTTGCCGATCGAATCCTCACAGTAACCCTTCCAGCCTATCTCCTCAAGAACTGATGCGATGATGATCGTAAACAGCGCTCCGGCTATGCCGACACCCGTAAAGTTGAAATCCGACGTGAAGGCAAACTGGTCTGCTGACTGTCCGAACGCCAGAGATAAGAGGATCGAGCATACCACGATCAGCGCAAAGACTATGACCGACAGTAGCACATTCAGCCATTTAACCTTGTAGAATCCGAATATCTTGGCCTTCAGGTCGGCTTTCAGCGCCTCAGATCCGGATGTCATGATGAACACGGTCGATACCACGGCCGGAGATATCAGGCCCAGGAGCATGAGTACTACCGAGATATCTTCCGGAAGAAATATGGCAGGTACCCAGAATATCCATGTGAATAGATAGGCCATCGCAAAGTACAATACCGGTCTGTACCTGTAGCCTTTGTTTCCGTCTGTAGTGATGGTTTTGGTCTGTTCGTTCATTGTGTATTCCTTTCTGTGATGAGTTCACTGCGGTACTCCAGATTGCGGATCCTGCCCGAGAAAAGCAGGAGCAACGATACTGCTATTAGCATAACACCCGATATCCCAATTATCATGGCCGATCCCCGGCCCACTCCGATGCCCCGCATACTCCCCACACAGTCTGCCAGTATACCTGACATCGCATATGCGGGGATATATCCGAGCTGAGATATGAAACCTATTCATCCGTCAGCAGATCGGTGACAGTAGCTCTGTATGCAGGTTCGAGAAGAGATGAGAAGACCGCGCTGATAAACACGCCCAGACATATCTGCCAGAGTTCCGGCTCAGATGTCATCATAATGATAAGGATGTACAGGATACCCAGAGCGGAACAGCCGTCTCCTATCATCATGAGAGTTCTCCTGTCATACAGATCTGCGAGCACTCCGGCCGGAACCGATAAAAGAAGCGTGGGCAGAAATCCCAGCAGAGTAACGAGAGCCATCTGAGCTGCACTGCCCGTCCTGTTAAAGACCCAGACACCGAGTCCGAAGCTCGTAAGTCCGCCGCCGATCTGGGATATCAGGTCTCCCGCCCAGATGATCATAAACTTTTTGTAGTTTGATTCCTGTTTCATGTTTTCCTTTTCCTGTTTTCGACCGACCGTCTGTCGGTAATGTCGTATTTTTTAAGGAAACCTGCATGGCTTCCTTTTTGTGGTTTATATTATGTTAACCTTTTATCCTGATCAAAACAGCTTCATCATCGCTGCCTGCATGCTACCCTCTGCAGCTCCGAGCAGATGCTCGGTATTATACAGAAATGCCTGTATCCTTCTCCGGGACCTTTCTTCGGAATCATCGAAATCATCATCGAATACGATGCCCGAATACAGTATGAGCATCTCGGTAGTTTCCGCAGGATATCTGATATTGAATATCCCCTGCCTGTTCCCCTCCTCAACGATATCCGTTATTACCGGTACAACACTGTCTATCAGATGCTTCTGCATCTTCTGATGCATGAGAGCGTTCTGCGGCTTATGTACCTGATCTATGATCTCCTGGCCGAGATCCGTATCCACTCTGAGACCTGCTATGGTCGCTACCAGTCTGTCCACGACCGGTATGGAGGTGTCCGAAGCTATGGCACGTGCCCTGGCGATCAGACTGTTGTTGACTCTCTCAATGATGGAATTCAGGATATCTTCCTTGGACTTGAAATGATAATACAGTGTCCCGCGTGCTATCCCGATCCTGTCGAGTATGTCATTCGTACTGGTGTTGTCGTATCCCCTGGTGACAAAGAGTTCCTCTGCCACATCAAGTATCTCGTTCCGGCGCTCTTCCGCTTCCTTGACTACTCTCATCGATTCCTTCTCCGATCGTGACCGACAGGTTGTCGGTAAGATCATAATAAACTCTTTCCGATATACTGTCAAGAAAAATCTCCCGCGTCTTTGAACTCGTCTTCAACGCCTTTGATGACGTTGGCGGTACAGGCGGATATCCGGACGGACTCAGCCCAGGGAACATCCAGATTCCTGATGGCTTCATCCATGTCCTCTTTGGTATAGATCTCGGATGAACCATAGTCTATGACCACATCATCATTGTTCTTCTGACCGCAGGCCGTAAGCAGAAAGGATCTCATCTATCATAAGCTTTTGTTCATCAGACACCGGTTCCATGGCGTCATCAGCCCAGAAGCCCATAGTCATAAGGGAATCAGGGGTGTCGATGATCATATCTCCGGTTTCGGTATTTACCAGTGCAAAGGTATCATCCTCGAACTTAAGAATATAACCGCTGCCGTAATCGTTGTTTATTATCTCATATTTTTTCATATTACACTGTTACCTCTCATCAGCCGAAGATCTCTTTGAGTTCATCGTAGCTTACCATATTGCCGTTTAAATCCCATAATGTCAGTTTCAGTTCCTCCATGCCCTGGCGGCCGTAGATTTCCGGATTCTCATTGATTATATTGATAAAGTCATACATATCCCTTATTTCTTTATTGTTCTTGATATCCTTAACGGTAGCTTTCCAGGTGGCTCCTCTGTCGAAATTCCATTTGGGTCCTTTTTCTCTGGTAGACATCACCATGGTGGCTTCATCGATCTCAGCGGCTCCCACCTGTCCGTGGAAATGGGCTTCATAATAAATCTGGTTCGGTTTATCAACGATGGTGTGCGGAGACTCATGCTCTGCGGAATTCATATCCTTCCAATCGTTTTCTTTAAGTTGTCTGGCCCTCTCATAGATCGCCATCAGGTTTTCTCCGCAACAGGTGATATCAGGTGCCTCGCCGTTCTCGTTATCTATATATGCAGCGCGGCCGTGTTTTAGATCATAGAAGCTCGTGTTCCCGAGAAGACCATAGTCCTTCTTGGTATGACCCATACTGTTTCCTGCCATGAAGGTGACTCTTCCCTTCATTTTTTCTTTGTTGAGCTTAAATGATACTTTGCCGTAGGCCGCCAGGAAGTCCTTTGGACCACCGTAAGCGCCCAGTTCTTTGGCTGTATCGCCTCCCAAAGATCCGAAGGAGATGCTCTGATGCGCGGTCAGTTTGGTATTCGCGCTGTACTGCTTCTTTACCAGAGTGTTATAACTGTCCACATTTTTTTTGGTGGAACTGAAATACCTGCCGTTTAAGATAAGCTTGGCTGCCTCACTGCCTACCCTGAAGCGGTACTGGGATTTCTCTACCAGACGTCTTAAGTATTCGTTTACGGTTGACTCCACCTCGTCAGGATTGGTATCAGGATACTTCGCGATGATATCCCTCATCTGTGTCGCAAGCACATGTCGTATAATATACCCTTCAGGATCGGAATCCATGACAGTCAGGGCTTTTTTACGAAGTTCTTCGGGATCCTTCATATCCTCCGCCCAGTTGATCTTTTTGGTCTTTAGATTCTTGCGAAGCTCTTTTTCATAGGTTTCGTCAAGTTTGGTCTCTCTAAAGTCTCCCTTGGTATTCTCCCTGTTTTTAAGCTGTTCCTTTCTCTTTGTCTTATTGATCCTGACAGTCTTATTCTTGACTTTTGTTTCTTTTACTGTACTTCCACTTTTAACCTGCTTCTTGAGAGCGTACGCCTCGTAATCCGGCATGACATACCACTGTTCAGCTTGAAGCAGCTTTACATTTTTCTCTCTTTCTTCCTTCTCTATTACCTGCTTCTTTTCCTCTTCACTCATCTGTCGGTCGTCATCATCTATCGGAACCGGATTTTTAAAGCTTCCCTCAAGAGCCTTTATCGCATCCTGAGTATGATCCTTATTAAGACCGGAGTCTTTTCTTATTTTCTCCAGTACTTCTCCGGCATCTGCCCCAATGTCAAAGCCGAATTGAAACCGCCCCTTTAAATTCAGGGCCATGATATATAATTGCGCTGTTTCCGGTTTTTGCCCTGCTTCGTTCGCTTTATTTTCGAGCTCGGCTCTTGAAAGCTTCAGGACATCCGTTACCATCTTTTCGGTGACCCCTTTCATGACAGAGATTTCCAGATAACGATGCAAAACATCTCCGCAGATCTGGAAGAAGTCCCACCTGTTGTACACTTCTTTAAACTGTTCTTCGCTTAAGGAACAGCCCGATTCCTTATCTTTCATGTACTCCTTGTATTCGTCCATCCATTTAGAGTCTAACTCATGACAGAGAAAACTCATGGCGGAGAGCTCCACCTTATTTTCGGAAAAGGCTTCGCTAAATGAATCAAAGTTCATCTTTGTACTGTCAAATCTGAGAATGGACTCAAAGAGTTTCTCCATGGCCCTTATCCTTCTTTTCTTATCATCTTTTGTCATTTCCGCCGTATCAAGGGTAAGACCGGAGTAAACCTGCCATGCCTGTTCGTCATCATAATTCATAAGGTAAGCAAGACAGGATGCGGTCGCCCTTGCCTTCCTGTTTGTAACGGTTCCGCCAAGCTCTCGTTTATTCCTCCATGCGAAATTCCTGTTTTTCACCCGTTCAATAATAAAATCATCCAGTTTACCTGTGACAGCGTCTATTTTGTCGAGCAGCGCCTTTGTCTTTTGTTTGTCGTCAAATCCCCAGCGATCTGCGGATTTTTCATCATTTATTTCCTGTTTTATCTGCTCTTTTATCTCCTCTTTTATCTCCTCACGGATCTGATGGGCCTCCTCTTCGTTAACGGGATTCTCTGCATTCTGAGGCAGCTGTGTTTTCTTCGGCAGATATACGAAGTTATATACCACATCATCGAAGAGATTGACACATGCCTCGATTCCGTCTTTATGAAGTATGGTCTGTCTGTTATGTCCCTGGGTGTAGTTGTATTTCCCGGGTGCGTCTGCGATCACATCACCCTGATTCTTATATGCAAATTCTCCTTCCTGCGCGTTGTAATTCAAATCAAACTGTTTAGCCATCTCGTCCTCGCGCCCTGTCATATCCTCAAGCCATACAAGCTCTATCTGCTGACCTACGTTTGCAAACAGCTGAGATACGGTCTGATCATAGTCCTTCAGGGAATCGGGCCTGTCCGATAATGAGTCGTTGACTTTCAAAACATCACCCTGCAGCTCCCTTACAAGAACGAAATGATTGCTCAGAAGAAGACCTACCGGTCCCTTCTCCAGACTCTTGCTTAACGTCTCCATGAAACGACGCTTGCAATAATCAAGCCTGCCTTCCACTCTGCCTACAACGGCTGTCCTTACGGCAGTCTTCTTATTCTCCAGATGCTCGAAGATATAATCCCCGAATATAGCGGGATTACCGGTTTCCAATCCTGTCGACATATTGCCGGTCAGAGCTACGCCTTCATCATATTCCGCTTTATTTGAGATTCCGGACTCCTCGAATTTAGGTATACGGAGGTTGTAGTTCTTTATCATGTTAAGATCGGATACCTTTTTGCCCGCATACGAGTTCATAAGTCCGTTCATCACACATGCCCAGCAATATAAGCCGGTCTGCTTCTCGTATGCAACATGAGGTCCCTTATCCTGAGCCTTGATGTTAGCCTGATATTCGATCGGGTCAAGCTCATAGTGGAGATTTTTCTTCTCCTGCTCTGCAAACATTGCATCGGCTTTCAATCGACCGGCGGATTCGGGTTCCTTTTCCTCCTTCTGCTTGGGTACAGCGATAAAGGTTTGGGAGTAAACGGGTATCCCGGCTATGTTTATACCGAAGTATTCAAGACAGTTCCTGAACTCTTCCTCCTGCAAAGCCCCGTCAAGATCAAACGGAGTATTCCCGGGCTCTGAAAGCTGAGCCGTGATCTTCTTTATCTCCTGATACATCTTCTCGGGATATGAGCGTCTCCTGGAGCCCACATCCTTTAAATCGAGATAGAATTTGTTGGTAAGCAGCTTACGGTATATCTCATTACGAAGCTGATGTTTTATATGATGTTTGAATTCACGGCTGTTAAATTTATCGGAAAGCATATTACTGATCTCCGGATCTGCCGATATATCGTTCAGGCTCTCATACATCCGGTGTCGTACTTCTTCTATGAGCAGATACGACCCTTCCATGATCTCTGAGGCATTCTCCCTGGCCTGACTTTCACTGTCCTCCCCGGGCCTGCCGTTCATGAGGTCATCGATATCGTCAAGATCTGCTTTCGCTCCGACAAACAAGCTGTCCCACAGCTTGATCAATCCCTCTGCGGCTGCCTTCCTGGCCATCGCCTTTTTTTCTTTTCCCACGCCTATGCCGGCATATTTTCTGACCAGATCATAGAACTCATCGGTGCCGGGTACATCCGCTCCGCTGTCTTTTGTGATATGGTCAGTCTTAAGCATAGCGGGATGAAAAGCTATAAGAGTCTTTAACAGCTTATCATCTATATCTCCTACGGCATTTCTGGTCCTCGCCATGAGATCCTTCTCACGTTCGTCAAGATGGAAATTATAGAAGTCAAAGATACTGACATCCTTCTTCCTCTGAGCCTTAAGTTCCTTCTTCTGTGCCGGAGTATACAGATCCAGTCTGTTTTTCTGGTATCCGGCGTATACTTCTCCTCCGTCCATATTTTCGTCGGTCCGGTATTTAAGAGTCTCCTTCCACATATTCCGCTCCTCTGACGGGGAGACTTTGGGACCTTTTATCCTTGCGTGATCCTTGGTATACTGCATAAGCACAAGGTCGGTTTTGGCAACCACGCCTTTGGTTCTCAGGCTTTCGTTGGGAGCATACGGTTTGCAGGTCTGCAGATAAGTATTCTGGAAAATAGCAAGAGGCTGATAGTAACCGGGTCCTAAATTCACCGCATCCTCCATCTCTGCCTGAGTGATCCTGCCGTACTTAACCAGCAGTTCCGCAGTGGTAAGAGTTTTACCCTCTGACACGGAATCACTCTCTGCTCCCTTGTGACACAGATTGGCCATGTCCTGGGAGAACCGGTTCCTTAAGATAAAGTCCTTCTGACAGGATCCCATGGACTGAATGAACATCCCGAATGGGATCTCATCCCCCAGAGTCCCGTATGTATTCTCAAACCGTTTCATATTCTCATATTCCATACGGAAGAGCTTTCCCATGGAATCAAGGAATCTGTTCTTCGCATACAGCCTCTGAGCATCATCATTCATATCTATATCGTTACGGTATGTCAGAAGAAGTCCCTCAAATATATCCAGAATCTCCTCATTGGACATGTTACCCGCATAGTTTAGGCAGATCTCCATTGGTATTCTCGTAATATCGGTGGACAGCTTAAACACTTCTCCCGTCACGGGATCCCTGAATTCGGGCTTTGCTACTTCTTTCCCATCCTTGCCTTTGATCAGTTCGGTCAGTTCTTCAAGCAACTCCTGCTTTTCAGGTGTGAGAAGCTCCGGCATGTACTTATCACGGATTACCTTCGAATAAGCGTTTACGGCTTCAAAAAAGTTCTTTACGGCTTTTGTGTAGTATTTACGTGCCTCGGGGCATGGGTTATTTACATCCCTGAGACATATTTCATCTGTGCTCCATTGATACGCTTCGCTCTTCTCCACGAATCTCGCGATTTCTTCATTGTTCTTATTCACGGTATCCATATCCACAGATTTAAGATCCGGACGTCCTGTAAGATGGGCATTCTGCCTGCCCATGCGCTCTGCGCGGCTAAGCAGCAGATCAAGTCCCGCATCCTCTCTATGAACCTGACCGGCATCGGATAATCTCTGTGCGGTAAACGCCACCAGCCTGATCAGATCGGATACCCTTCTTTGATCGTCGTTCGTTGCGATGTCTCGATCCGCGCTCAGTTCATCGTTGTGCTCTGTAATAATCCGATATCGCAAGCATCCGGTCAAGGCGTGCTCTTACCCTGGACAGATCCGACTCTGTGCTTCCGGGCATTCGGTTCATAAGCCGTTTCGTATATTCGGGATTGGCCTTTAACAGGCTGTCATATGCCATTGCCTTTTGGCTGATCTGCTCAAGCTTCTCCGAATTGTCTGCGAATTCCTCATCGGTGGATGCTTTGAAGCTTAAATCCAAAGACATAATGTCCATGGTCAGGATATCCATCACCTCGTTACGTTTATCTTTATCCGCATAGCCTTCGGCCAGATAATTATCCGTCTGCTCATTCTGATCCATAAATGCACACAAATGACCGAGGGCTTCATCGCCAACCGCGATCCGGTTCTTAAGAAGAATCCCCCGTCTGGACCGGGCCATATCGTCCTTAACAGCCCGGGACTTCCCTGTGATCCTGTCCGCAAGAATGCGCTTGGTACAGAGTCTGGATTCTTTGTTGAACAGCTTGGCCTCGCGCTCCGATACAGTGAGGTCCTTTTCGGCAAAGCCCGGTGCATACATTGCTAAAACTTCGTTTTCACTGATAGCGGTAAAGGTGTCCTCACCTATCTCAAGATCATTAAGAACGCTTTCCGTGCCGCTCAAGGTGTTTACAATCTCAGTCACGCGGGATTCCCCGATAAGCCCCTGCTTCATCCTGAATCTTGTCTCAAGGCTCTTTAGAGGGATCCTGATATCAAAACCGTCAAGACTCGTGGTCAGCACCTTGATGTTGAGCCAGAAGCTGATCTTTTGGGGATTATTTGAAGTTCTTGCGGCAGCCAGCTTCTCATCGATCTCTGTCTGAGTCATGTGCAGGATATCGTCGATGCTCATTTTGGATTCGGTAACCTCATCCGATTCCAATACATCTATAAACTTCTCATCGAAGTAGTTCTCCGCAGTCATGAGCAGGTCGCATCTGGCCTTTATTTCAGCCATATGCGCGTCAAGCAGACGGCAGTTTACGTCCTCAGCAAGCCTCAGTTCCTTATAAATGCCGATATAGTTATCGGCTTCCATAGCGAGTCTTGTTACGGCACGGCATTCCTCAAATCTGTTTGGATCATCCTTGGGGTTTGATATGATGTCCTTATAGGACTTATAATCAAAACGGTTTATGTCAAATGACATGATCGTTTTAAATATCTCCTCCAGGACATACGCCTTCTCCTGTCTGGATGCCTGATCATTTTTATCCCTGTCGCGTATCAGGGCATTATATATCCTCGTACTCTTTTCTGTTTTTTTCTTATCTCCTTTTTTATCAAGGATCGCCATATCGGCAATAAACCTATATCTGCTGCCGTTCTTTGGAACAAACCCGGGATCGGTCTTCTTTATCTCCTTTTCGATATCGGCGATCATGGTTCTCACTGATGCATCATATTCCCCGGAATACTTTTTCAGAAATCCGGCTATCTCCTTACGCTCGGCATCCGAAACCGAAGAAAGCACCTTACTCATCTTAAGCTCCTCAAAGTAAGCTATTGAGGATGTATTCCTGATCCCCTTCTTTGCTCTTTCCTTATGAAGCAAAGATTTAGACACGGAAGTCATAAACGAAATCCGCTCGGGAACTCTTTCAAGGCGCTTGAATTCAGCTTCCGAAAAAGTATACTCCGTGTCTCCAATGTGCAAATGTTTGGTCGATACTCCTGTTTTATCGATCAGTTCGAGGAAATCACGTATGGTTTCATCGCCCTTGACAAACCAGTCCTCATGCATCAAAGCTGCGCTGGCAGAGGCACCGGATGCCTGAGCGTAAGCGGACAGATAAGAATTATCGCATCCGCTGTTGTACCTGGCCTCATATTCCGATAAGAGTTTCTTGTCCCGGACATACTTGGAGAAGTCGTTGCCGCTTCCGTAGAGATTGGCGACGATCTTGCTTATACGCAGTCCGTAGGCGGCATTGCTCAGCATAACCTTAGGGTCACGGCTGTCAAGTGCGCTTATGTCTGTATCAAAAGCCTCCTGAGCGATGGATTTCCATAATGTCTCCTTCTCCTCATCGGTACCGGTCTGCATGATATCTATGACTTTGGTAACCTCCGCAGCGGATTTGCCTTCAAGGTAAGGGAGCAGTGAACGCCCAAACTGCATAAATACATTTCTTCCCGTCTTACGGGCGTGTACTCGTGCTATTGACGCAAGTCTTGCACCGTTTACATTTTGCAGATAATCCTCAGTATGATGCAGATATCCGGTAATGCAGGCATTCTTCTGGTATTCCCTCATCCTGCGTTCCAGCTCTTCCCCGGTTATCTCTCCGGCTGATAATACGGTTGTCTCTGCGCCGTCCACAACTTCTTTGGATTCTACGGGATGGGTAAGGGCATAGATCACGCGTATGCTCTTCTCTCTGTTTTGATGTTCACGCTTCATACGTTTGGAGATATTCTTCATGTATTTGGTCAGATCACATCCGAAGGCGGGAGGGAGTTTCCCCTCAACGTTTGTCCCATCGCTCAAAACCAGATTGTAGACATCCTGAGAGAACTCCTTATAGGTTTTATTCTTAAGGATTTCATCGGATTTATCCAGAAGCCTCAACTGAGCCGACGTGATCATCTTTTCAGCCATGGTGAAAGCTTCTATGCGGGCTCGTAAATCTATAAGTTCATCATCCGAGGGCGCAAGTCCGTTTTGAACAGCCATAAAGAGCATATGCTCGAACTCGTGCATTCTGTCAAACATATACTGATTCTCTTCATAATGCGTGGCAATATCCGCTACGCTTCCATAGTGCAGGTTATTTATATTCATAGCCCTGAAGCTCTTTAATGACTCCTTAAAGGCCACCGGACTGAACTTCGCATCATAGTTTTTATCGGTGAAACGGCTGTTGCCCGCATAGTTTATGGCACATGTCGCCATTCTGTTGATGACGGCCCGTTTCTCACTGCGTTCATTCATGATCTTAGTCTGACGCAGTCCCTCTGCTTTGGCATATCCGGACACCGATTTCATACCCTTGCTTCGCACGAAATGCAGGGATCTGAGTTCCATAATATTCGACAGGTAGCTCTTTAAGGCTTCGTTCTTCGCTGTCTCATGGATTCTTTTAAGCTGCCTGTCCGTATATGACATATCCTTCTTGGCCATATACTGGTAATAGGGATTCTTCATAAGACTCTTCTGGATATCTATATATCTTCTGACTTCCGCAAAGGCTGTTATTTTGGCCTGCAGCGCCTGCATATCG
>CAJOID010000008.1 GCA_905234595.1 uncultured Lachnospiraceae bacterium
TGATGAACTTAAAGATACAACACGGCACAGACCTGACAGTATCGCCATGCGTAAGGCAGTTACGGACTGCATATATGAATCACGGGATACGCTGCTTCTGGATGAATCTTATTACGATGATATCGCTTACACACCTGTTCAGCTTGTGACACTTAATGAATATGACAATGTCCGCAAAATGCTGGGTGCACATATCGCTTATCTGATGGGAGAGGAGCGTGTGGAACTGACGGACGATCTGCTGGTCGGATTTCTGCTCAGGGATGATAACGGTGAACTGGCTGTCAGAGAGGTGAGCGACGATACGGAGAGTGATGCACCTCCTTATATATGGAGTGCCGAGGCCATTGAAACATGGGTTGATGTTTTTGCGGATAAATATGACACTGTCGGAGCAACAAGGAAGTTTCCGGCTACGGGCGGCGAGATGATCGAGATCTCGGGCGGGATCTATGGGAATAAGATTGATCGTGCCGCCGAAAAAGCGTATCTGAAAACCGCCATATACGATAAGGTTACGGAAGAACATGAACCTGCATATACCCAGGAAGCTCTGTATAAGGGCCTTGATGATATAGGCCCCACATATATCGAGGTCAATATGACAGATCAGAAACTGTATTACTACGTCGATGGTGAACTTGTCATAGATACACCTGTCGTGACCGGAAATATGGGCAGACGCATGAATACCCCCAGCGGTACGAATTATATATATTACAAACAGCGCAACCGTACACTGATCGGGCCGAATTACCAGACATTTGTCAATTACTGGATGGCGGTAAACGGACATATCGGTATTCATGATGCCACATGGCGAAATGAATTCGGCGGTGACATATACCTGACCCAGGGTTCCCACGGCTGTATCAATACACCAATGGACGCCGTGAGTCAGCTGTATGAGATGGCAGATGTCGGGACTCCTGTTATCATGTATTATACGGAGTGATTATTCCGCAGTTTCTTATTTACTATACAGATACTGATATGATACAATAATTCACAATGGTGTTTAATATCCAACACATTAATCATTTAAAATGGAGGGCTTAGATAAATGAGTAGTACCACACAAGCAAGAGCCAGGATCGATTCCTTGCTCGATGCCAACAGTTTCGTTGAAATCGGTGCACGCATTAAGGCAAGATCTACCGATTTTAATCTGAAACAGACAGATACTCCCTCTGACGGTGTAGTTACCGGTTACGGAGTAGTGAACGGTAATCTTGTTTATGTATACGCACAGGACCCCGGTGTTCTGGGCGGCAGCATAGGTGAGATGCATGCCAAAAAGATTGTGGGATTATATGACCTTGCACTTAAGACAGGTGCTCCGGTCATAGCTTTGATCGATTCCACCGGACTCAGACTTGAGGAGTCCACCGATGCGCTCAATGCTTTCGGCGAGATCTATTTCAAGCAGGCACAGGCAAGTGGCGTTATACCGCAGATCACTGCCGTGTTCGGTAATTGCGGAGGGGGACTTGCAGTTGCAAGTGCCATGAGTGATTTTGTCTTTGTAGAATCATCCAGCGGTAAACTGTTCGTTAATTCTCCCAATGCGATAGAAGGGAACAACTCCGGTAAGTGTGATACTTCCGGTGCCGACTTCCAGAGTGAGGCCGGTAATGTGGATGTTTGTGCCGATGAGGCTGCGATCTACGCCGGAATACGTGATCTCGTAGATCTTCTTCCCTCCAATAATTCAGATATAGCTTACGCTGACTGCACTGATGATATGAACCGTGCAACTTCCGTTTCGGATGATGTTGCAGCCGTTGTAGCTTCTCTTGCCGACAACGGTTCGGTATTTGAAACACGCAGAGGATTCAGCGAAGACATGTATACTGCTCTGATCCGTCTCGGCGGAGCTACGGTCGGAGTTACAGCCAATGTGCAGCAGAAGCTCACAGCTGACGGAGCTGCAAAAGCAGCCGCTTTCGTTGAGTTCTGTGATGCTTTTGATATCCCGGTACTGACACTTACCGATGTGACCGGATTTAAAGCATGCAAGTGCTGCGAGAAGAGACTTGCTGTAAATACTGCCAAACTTGCATATGCATTTGCAAACGCAACCGTTCCCAAGGTTAACGTTTATACAGGTAAGGCATATGGCAGTGCCTATGCAGCCATGAATTCCAAGGCGAACGGTGCTGATATGTGCTTTGCATGGCCTGATGCCGAGATCGGATGCATGGATGCCGATGCGGCAGCCAAGATCCTGGCAAATGACAAGTCTGCTGATGAGATATCCAAAACTGCTTCCGAGTATGCTGCATTACAGAACAATGTTGAATCTGCAGCAGCGCGCGGATATGTTGACACCATCATTGAGCCCGTTGACACCAGAAAGTATGTGATCGGTGCTTTTGAGATGCTGGCAGATAAGGCTGTAGAAGGCCCCGCAAAGAAGCACGGGACGGTTTAAGGAAAGGATGAACACTATGAAAAAGAGTCTGGCAATAATAGGTATGCTTGCCTGCATGTTCGGGCTGGTTGCCTGCGGCTCTGAGAGTACCGGTGTTGAGAAACCTCTGTGCACACCCGAAGAAGCTGCCAGTATCGGAATACAGACTGTCGATAATATCGATTTCATCGTCAGATCCGATATGATCGAACAGTATGCTTCCGAAGAAGTCAGCTATAATGGACTTGTAAGCTGGAAAAATGCACTTGAGGATATGGGCGAATTCACCGAAGTGAAGGACGTTCAGTCTGATATCGGTTCCGATCAGGTGGTCATCGATGTAACCGCCGGAGGAACTCTCAGAGATGCGATAGTAGAGATAATCGTCAATAAAGACGGCGCCGCCACCAGCATCAGCACGACCGTACAGTATTCGGTTGGCGAGATGATGAGCAAAGCTGGTCTGAACACATTGATCGGCATGGGTACGGTATTTTGCGTACTGATCCTTATCTGTCTGATCATAAGCTGCTTTAAACTCATACCGAAGGTACAGGGCATGTTCTCCGGTAAGGATAAGAAAGCCGAGAAGACGGTAGCCGAGACGGCTGTCGACAATACGATAGCTCAGATCATCAAAAAAGAAGACGATCAGGAACTTATAGCGGTAATAGCAGCTGCGATCGCTGCAAGCGAAGGTGCTGCCAGCACCGACGGATATGTTGTGAGAAGCATACGCAGAAGATAAGCGTATCCAATGAATAAAGAAAGGCATGGTATTAAAATGAAGAATTACACCATAACGGTAAACGGAAACGTATATGATGTCACAGTAGAGGAAGGTGCAGGCGGCGGAGCATCCGTAGCAGCACCCGCAGCACCCAAGGCAGCTGCAGCAGCTCCCGCTCCGGCACCCAAGCCGGCATCCACGGGCGCAGGCTCCATCAAGGTTGAGGCCGGTGCTGCAGGTAAAGTATTTAAGGTAGAGGCAAACGTAGGACAGAGTGTTAAGAAGGGTGATACAGTCGTAGTTGTTGAAGCTATGAAGATGGAGATCCCCGTTGTTGCTCCTGAAGACGGAACCGTAGCCAGCATTGATGTAGCTGTCGGAGACGCTGTAGAGGCAGGAACTGTACTCGCAACTCTCAACTGATCAGGAAACCCGTTATCACAGGAGGTACAAAATGTCATATATAGCAAATACGCTTGACAATCTGGTACACCAGACAGCCTTCTTTAATCTGACTGTCGGTAATTACCTGATGATAGTCGTAGCGTTGGTGTTCTTATATCTGGCTATCGCAAAAGGGTTTGAACCTCTGCTGTTAGTTCCTATTGCTTTTGGTATGCTGCTCGTTAACATCTATCCGGATATCATGCATCCGGTATCAGATGGAGGAGCAGGCGGCGGACTTCTGTATTATTTCTATCTGCTTGATGAATGGTCCATACTTCCGTCACTTATCTTCATGGGCGTAGGAGCTATGACAGACTTTGGTCCGTTGATAGCCAATCCGACCAGCTTCTTGCTTGGCGCAGCTGCTCAGTTCGGTATATTTGCCGCATATTTCGGTGCGATCGGAATGGGCTTTAATGATAAAGCCGCAGCAGCCATCTCCATCATCGGAGGTGCTGACGGCCCTACATCCATATTCCTGGCCGGTAAGCTGGGACAGACGGCTTTGCTCGGCCCGATAGCAGTGGCAGCATATTCTTATATGTCACTCGTGCCGATCATTCAGCCGCCTATCATGAAACTGTTCACTACCGAGAAAGAGCGCAAGATCAAGATGGCTCAGCTTCGTCCCGTTACCAAGCTTGAGAAGATCCTGTTCCCTATCATCGTTACCATAGTAGTATGTCTTATCTTACCTACGACTGCTCCTCTGGTTGGTATGCTCATGCTCGGTAACCTTTTCAGAGAGTCCGGAGTTGTACGTCAGCTGCAGGAGACTGCATCCAATGCTCTGATGTATATCGTAGTTATCGTACTCGGTACTTCGGTCGGTGCGACCACATCCGCTGAGGCATTCCTCAATCTGGATACGCTTAAGATCGTTGCACTCGGACTTATAGCATTTGCGTTCGGTACATTGGCCGGCGTTCTGTTCGGCAAGCTTATGTGCCTGATAACCAAAGGCAGAGTTAATCCTCTGATCGGTTCGGCGGGTGTTTCCGCTGTACCCATGGCAGCCAGAGTATCACAGAAGGTCGGAGCGGAAGCAGATCCTACCAACTTCCTGCTGATGCATGCTATGGGACCTAACGTTGCCGGCGTTATCGGTACTGCAGTAGCGGCCGGTACATTTATGGCCGTGTTTGGAGTCTTTTGATCAGATAAATAACATAGAAAGGAAATCAAACTTATGTCAGAACAGGTTAAAAAACCGGTCGGAATCATGGAAACAGTGCTGCGTGATGCTCATCAGTCCCTGATAGCAACCCGTATGCCTACCGAGGTTATGCTCCCGATCGTTGAAACTATGGATAAAGTAGGATACGCTGCGGTAGAGTGCTGGGGCGGTGCTACATTTGATGCGTCACTCAGATTCCTCAAGGAGGATCCGTGGGACAGACTTCGTAAACTTCGTGACGGCTTCAAGAATACCAAACTGCAGATGCTTTTCCGCGGTCAGAATATTCTGGGTTACCGTCCTTACGCAGATGACGTTGTATATGCTTTTGTTGAGAGATCCATTGCAAACGGTATCGATGTCATCAGAATATTCGACTGCCTGAACGACCTGCGCAACCTGCAGGCAGCAGTAGATGCTACCAATAAGATCAAGAAGCAGGAGGGCAGAGGCGAATCACAGATCGCTCTGTCATATACACTCGGTGATGCATATACACTCGAGTATTGGGCAGATACAGCCAAGAAGATCGAGGAGATGGGTGCCGATTCCATCTGTATCAAGGATATGGCAGGTCTTCTCGTGCCTTACAGGGCTGCCGAACTTGTTAAGACTCTTAAAGAGAACACCAAGCTTCCCATCCAGCTTCATACTCACTATACATCCGGTGTAGCATCGATGACTTATCTGAAGGCAGTAGAGGCAGGTGTGGACATCATCGACTGCGCGATCTCACCTTTTGCACTCGGTACTTCACAGCCCGCTACAGAGGTTATGGTCGAGACATTCAAGGGTACCGAATACGATACCGGTTACGATCAGAAGATCCTGGCCGAGATCGCCGATTACTTCACGCCTTACAGAGAAGAGTGCTTAAAGAGCGGCCTGATGAGCACCAAGGTTCTCGGTGTGAATATCAAGACTCTTCTTTATCAGGTTCCCGGCGGTATGCTCAGTAACATGGTCAGCCAGCTCAAAGAGCAGAATGCGGAAGACAAGTACAGAGAAGTTCTGGAGGAGATCCCGAGAGTCCGTAAGGATTGCGGTGAGCCTCCGCTGGTTACACCTTCATCTCAGATCGTCGGTACTCAGGCTATATTCAATGTCCTGATGGGCGAGAGATATAAGATGGCTACAGGTGAGTTTAAGGATCTGCTCCGCGGTAACTATGGTCAGACTATCAAGCCCATGAATCAGGAAGTTATCGATAAGGTTATTCCCGGCGAGCCTCGTTCGACAGCACGTTCTGCCGAAGCAACAGGCCGTACGGAGCCGGAGCTTGCTTCTCTTGAAGCCGAGATGAAGCAGTACAAGCAGCAGGAAGAGGATGTGCTGTCATATGCACTTTTCCCTCAGGTTGCCAAGGACTTCTTCGAGTATCGTGAAGCTCAGCAGACCGGTATTGACGGTGCTGCAGCCGATAAGGCAAACGGAGCTTATCCCGTTTAATAATCAGGTATATTTTAAAACCCTCTGTCAGGACGACTTGACAGAGGGTTTTTTATTGATTATAATAACATACGTTATAAGTTAACATAATCTAAAGTTCCAAACGGGGGGATATAAGTATGCCGAGAACTATTACCATTACCAGGGAGAATCTGATAGAAGCTGCCGTTTCACTGCTTAAGAGAGAAGGCATGAATGCGCTTACTGCACGTAAGCTTGCCAAAGAAGCAGGATGTTCCACGCAGCCCATATTCCGCGCATATCAGAATATGGAAGAACTCTACGGAGATGTTTTCGGAGTGTGCGCAGATCTCTTTAACGAACACTGTGCTTCGTACAGCTCCGACAGTAATGTTCCTTTTGTTAATCTTGGACTCGCCTATATCAGTTTTGCTCAGAATAATAAAGAGATCTTCAGGCTTCTTTTCCTGTCCGATAACAGATACGGCAGGAGTCTGGTGGAACTCTTAAACGGTGATACCGGCTTCCTGAAAGAACAGATCGCTTCGGCCAAGGCACAGGGCTCTGCTGATCCTCAGGGGCTGTTCATGAAGATGTGGATGCTCATCCACGGCAGTGCATGCATGAGTCTGACCGATGATTACGATCTCGACATCAACGAGACACGTAAGCTGCTTGAAGATGCGGAGAAGGTATTTGCTTAAATGGATGGCAGGAAGGACTTCATTACCCGCATAAATGAGAATTTTGCGCGTATGAGCAAGGGCCAGAAGGCTATTGCGTCATACATATATGATAACTGTGAGCAGGCGGCTTTTATGACTGCCGCGAAGATCGGTGAAGCAGTCCACGTATCGGAATCCACGGTTGTCAGATTTGCCACATTTCTGGGCTATGACGGGTATCCGGAATTTCAGCGTGATCTGGTCGCATTTATCCAGGATAAACTGTCGGCTGTCTCCAAGATGGATGTGAGATACGGCAAGAGCAGCCAGTCCGATATACTGAATATGGTTCTCGGATCCGATATCGAGAAGATACAGCATACGATCGAGAACCTTGATCCCGTGGCTTTCGAAACGGCAGTGGATTATATGCTGTCGTCCAAACATGTATATATCATGGGCCTCAGAAGCTGCGAACCTCTGGCCAGATTTCTGCATTTTTATCTGAGTATGGTCCGTCCTGATGTCATACTGATCTCCACCACATCGGTGACCGAGACTTTTGAACAGATGATACGTGTTTCGGATGAAGACTGCGTGGTAGGTATCAGTTTCCCGCGTTATTCCATGCGGACTCTCAAAGCGCTTGAATTTGCAAGTGACCGTAATGCCAAGGTCATAACCATAACAGATTCTGTATACAGTCCTCTTAATCTGTACAGTTCATGTAATCTGCTCGCCAGGAGCGATATGGTCTCCATCGTTGATTCGCTCGTGGCTCCTTTGAGTGTCATCAACGCCCTTGTCGTGGCGTTTGTGCTTAAATCACCCGATTCCACCAGAGAGAACCTCAAGAATCTTGAGTTTGCCTGGAACAATTATCAGGTATACCTGAATGATGAGATCAATTTCATAGGTGATGAGCCGATGCTCAACGTTCCCTTATGGAAAAACAACAATACCGATAACGAGAGTGATCAGTCCTGATGAAAACTGTGATCGTCGGCGGCGGTGCGGCCGGTATGATGGCTGCCATAGGAGCTTCCGAAAACGGTTCGGATACAGTGCTCCTCGAACGCAATGAAAAACTCGGCAAAAAGATATATATCACCGGCAAGGGCAGATGTAATCTGACCAATGACTGTCCGCGTGATGATCTTATGAAGCATGTGGTCAGAAACCCCAAGTTTCTGTACTCGGCTTTCAGCTCATATGATAATTCGGATATCATCGGGCTCATGCATGAGCAGGGTACCGATACCAAGGTTGAAAGAGGCGGAAGGGTTTTCCCGGTATCCGACCATGCTTCCGATGTGATCAGGGCTCTTCACAGAAAGCTTGATTCATTGGGCGTTGAGATCCGATTGAATACACGTGTAACTGAGCTTATGATCTCGGAGGGGCGATTATGCGGAGTCAGGACGGCTTCGGGGGAATCTGTTACGGCCGACCGGGTCATAATCGCAAGCGGAGGTGCGAGTTATCCGACTACGGGCTCCGATGGGAGCATGTACGAACTTTTGAGTAAAGCCGGACACAGTATCCTGGAACCCAGACCTTCTCTGGTACCGTTCATATGCTCCGAAGAGTGGATTCCGTCTGTTCAGGGACTATCTCTTAGGAATGTGACTCTTACTCTGACAAGAAACGGCAAAAAGGTGTATGAAGAGCTCGGTGAAATGCTTTTTACCGGCAATGGGGTGAGCGGGCCCCTGGCTCTGTCGGCGAGTTCTTATTATGAGCCGGGGGATAAACTGGTCATCGATCTGAAGCCCGGGCTTGGCTCCGACAAGCTTGATGAAAGAATACTCAGAGACTTTAAGGAGAATAATAACCGTGATTTTTCGAATTCTCTGGATGCACTGCTTCCCAGAAGCCTGATCCCGGTGATAGTGAAGCTGTCGGGCATAGAAGCAGGCAAGAAGGTGCATCAGATAACACAGGAAGAGAGAAAGGATCTGTGCCGTCTCTTAAAGAATCTCGAGCTTACGCCTGAAGAAACCGGCGGGTTTAACGAAGCCATAGTCACCCGGGGCGGTGTAAATGTAAAAGAAATAGACCCTTCGACCATGCAGTCACGCATTTTGCCGGGGCTGTCTCTGGCCGGTGAGGTGATAGATGTTGATGCTCTGACCGGAGGATTTAACCTTCAGATCGCCTGGTCTACCGGATATCTGGCAGGATCAAGAGCTTTTTGGTAAATAAACGGAGGTGTGAAATGAATATAGCCATAGACGGGCCGGCCGGCGCCGGTAAAAGCACGATAGCCAGAATTGTATCGGCCAGACTGGGATACATATATGTTGATACCGGTGCAATGTTCAGGGCAGTGGCTTATAACTGTACTCAGAACGGGATAGATGCCCGTGATACGGAACGCATATCATCCCTGGCGTCTTCTGCCGACATTTCGATCAGGTATGTGGGTGATGTGCAGCGGGTTTTTTTAAATGATGCCGATGTTACGGATCATCTCCGTGATGAGGCTGTCGGTAATATGGCATCGGTAGTGGCTCAGATACCGGTGGTCAGAAGTGTGCTCCTCGATCTGCAGAGAAAACTCGCACGTGAGAATGACGTGGTCATGGACGGTAGGGATATAGGCACATGTGTGCTGCCAGATGCCGAACTTAAAGTATATCTGACAGCTTCGAGTGCAGTCAGAGCGAAACGTAGATATGATGAACTCGTTGCCAAAGGAGAAAATCCGGACATCACGGTCATCGAAAAGGACATTATAGAACGTGACGAGAGAGACATGAACAGGGAGATAGCTCCGCTTAAGCAGGCTGATGATGCCGTTCTGGTAGATTCATCATATATGACGATAGATGAAGTGACAGACAGGATCATATCGCTGGCCCGGGACGCAGGGGCAAAGGTCTGAATATATTTATGAAAGTAATTACAGCAAAATCGGCCGGATTCTGTTTCGGTGTAAGACGGGCGGTCGATACCGTTTACGAACTGAGCGAAGGCCCCAAAAAAATATATACATACGGTCCCATCATTCATAACGAGACAGTAGTGGATGATCTGGCCGCACGCGGCGTAGGTATCGTGAACAGTTTGGATGAGATCGCTGCTCTGGATCCTGCTGACACAGTGATAGTCATCAGGTCTCACGGGGTCAGTGAAGCGGTATATGATTCGATCACCGGCCTGGGATTTGAGATAGTCGATACCACGTGCCCTTTTGTGAAAAGGATACATGATGCGGTACGCGGAGCTTCCGAGAACGGAGAAGAGATACTGATACTCGGCTCTCCGGATCATCCGGAAGTGGAGGGCATCATGGGGTGGTGTCACGGTCCCGTCCAGATCCTTGAAGATGTTGAGAGTGCAAAGGCTTATAAACCGCTCAGTGACGGGCCTGTAACACTTGTTTCACAGACTACTTTCAATCACAAGAAATTTGAAGATATGGTTGAAATACTAACATCGGCAGAGTATAATGTTAATGTTATGAATACTATCTGTAATGCTACTCTCACGCGTCAGAACGAGGCTGAGGAACTCGCATCGAGAGCAGACGTTATGATAGTCATAGGTGGCAAGCATTCCTCAAACACGCGTAAGTTATATGATATCTGCGCTGCCAGATGTGAGCACACCTATTTCATAGAAACACTGGATGACTTGAATTTAGAAGTACCTAAATCTGTTCGACTGGTGGGTATTACAGCGGGGGCGTCTACTCCGCAAAATCTTATCGAGGAGGTTCAAAAAGAATGGAAGAATTAACTTTTGAACAAATGTTAGACGAATCTTTTAAAACAATACACACAGGAGAGGTAGTTGAAGGTACTGTTATCGATGTTAAGCCTGAAGAAATGGTTCTCAACATAGGATACAAGTCTGACGGTATTCTTACACAGAACGAATACAGCAACGAACGTACTGATCTGACTACGGTCGCCAAAGTCGGTGACACGATGGAAGTTAAGATCATCAAGGTCAACGACGGCGAAGGTCAGGTGTTGCTTTCATACAAGAGACTTGCTGCCGACCGCGGTAACAAGCGTATCGAAGAAGCTTTCAATAATCAGGAAGTACTTACCGCTACCGTTAACCAGGTTCTTGACGGCGGTCTGAGCGTAGTTGTTGATGAGGTTCGTATATTTATCCCTGCAAGTCTCGTATCCGATACATATGAGAGAGACTTAAGCAAGTACAAGGATCAGGAGATCCAGTTCGTCATCACCGAGTACAATCCCCGCAGACGCAGATATATCGGTGACCGCAGACAGCTTATCGCAGCCGAGAAGGCTGAGCTTCAGAAGAAGCTGTTCGAGACTTTGAGCGTCGGCGATATCATTGAAGGTACTGTCAAGAACGTTACCGATTTCGGCGCATTCGTAGATCTGGGCGGAGCAGACGGTCTGCTTCATATCTCGGAGATGAGCTGGGGCCGTATCGAGAATCCCAAGAAGGTATTCAAGTCCGGAGATAAGGTTAAAGTCCTTGTTAAAGAGATCAACGGCAGCAAGATCGCTCTGTCACGTAAGTTTGATGACGAGAATCCCTGGAAGGGTGCAGAAGAGAAGTATGCTATCGGTACTATCGTTACCGGTAAGGTTGCCCGCATGACCGAGTTCGGTGCATTTATCGAGCTTGAGAACGGCATTGATGCACTTCTTCATGTATCCCAGATCTCCAGAGACCGCGTAGAGAAGCCCAGTGATGTACTTAAGCTTGGCGAGGAGATCACAGCCAAGGTTGTGGATTTCAGTGCAGAATCACATAAGATCTCTCTCAGCGTAAGAGCTCTTACGGCTCCTCAGACTGCTGATGAAGAAGCGGAAGAAGAGAGCGATGCAGATGTTGTATCAGTTGATATAGATGCAGAGATTGCTAAGCAGGCAGAGGAAGAACCCGCTGCCGAAGAAGCAGAGGAAGCCCCTGCCGAAGAAGAAACTCCTGCGGAAGATACTGCTGAATGATCTGACTACATCTCAAAGGAGACGCTGAGAATTATGCCTGCATTTGATTATGAATGGCTTAAAAAATCAGTATATGAACTGACCAAGATTGATCTGAACGCATATAAAGAGCGTCAGATGAAGCGTCGTATCGATACACTGATCGAGAGAAACGGGATCGTAGGATATGATAAATACATCCAGTTGCTCAAGACAAACAGAGAGAAGTTCGAGGAATTCGTTAATTATCTGACCATCAATGTATCCGAGTTTTATCGTAATCCGGATCAGTGGAAGATTCTTGAGAATGAAGTATTTCCTCAGCTTATCGACAAGTTCGGCAAGAACTTAAAGATATGGAGCGCAGCCTGTTCAACGGGAGATGAACCATACTCTCTGGCTATGTGTCTGAGCAAGTTCATTCCGCTTAATCAGATACGGATCACGGCCACTGATATCGATAAGCAGGTTATGGCCCAGGCCAAGACCGGTCTTTATGATGAGAAGAGTATTGCAGGTGTTCCTGCAGAGTATAAGAAGAAATACTTCACACAGATAGGAAAGTCATATCAGATATCGGATGAGATCAAGAGATGTGTTACTTTCCAGCAGCATAATCTCCTTAAAGACAAGTATTTCGAGAATTATCATCTGATCGTATGCCGTAATGTGGTAATTTACTTTACGGAAGAAGCCAAGGCAGAGATTTATAAGAAGTTTGCAGGCTCTCTTGTAAAGGGCGGAATGCTTTTCATCGGTTCGACCGAACAGATAGTTCAATACAGGCAATGCGGTTTTGAAAGATTGAATTCATTCTTCTACAAGGTTCCGGAAGCATAAGGAAATGATTAAAGGACTCCGTAAGGAGTCCTTTTTTTATTCTGATGTATGAGCAAACCTTCAGAACTAGTTCAATGAACTTATGTAGCTGAGCACGTGTGAAGCATAATCGGAGAAGAATGCGCGGTCCCGCTTGCGTTCGGGCGTGATCTCCAGATATATATCCTTGCTCTGATAATCCGACTTGAAGAAGGGAGTGAATCTTAAGTCCCATTCGGGGAGGAACAGAGATCTGACTCTTGTATAGCAGGTGGCTGCAGTTGCCTGTTTGCGGTGTTCTTTATCTACAAAACCGGCAACGGATTTGTGCATGGCTTCATCCTCGGCCGGCAGATAATAGTAATCACGGTAGTTGGCATAGAAGTACTTCAATTCACCTTCATATACAGGTACTTTCAGAAGACCTTCTTCTCCGGAACCCGTGAATACACAATCGCATGCTGAATGTGAGATGGGAGACGGAAAAGGAACGGGAAGCTTGATCTTCATTACAAGTTCGACCTTCTCCGAACCCTGCATATCGGTTACTCTGTCCATGCTTACCTTGCTGACGGTGAGTGTAGAGTTGAACAGCTCGGAGTAAGCAAGCACCGGACATATCTCTATCATGCCCTTAATATCATCTGAATTATGCAGAAGCAGCCTGGACAGGGCATCTACATCGAAGCGGCTCACATATTCCTGGTATACATTGATCAGTTCACCGCCGCTCATGATATCCTTACGGTCTATCCCCAGGTACAGTTCGATCGTTTTTTGCTTGCAGTTGGGAATCTTCAGGAAGTTCTTGTAAGGAGCGATCCTCTTATACAGATCGATCCCGACCATTTTACTTAATGAACAGCTGATCCCGTAATGATCACATTTCTGTTCGATGTATGGTATATCGAAGTTATTACCGTTAAAATGGATCAGGACTTTGTATTTACGTACGGAATTAAGAAATGTCTTGAGTATCTCGGGTTCCTCTTCGAGTTTTTCGGCGAAGAACTGCTTACATGTAAATGTGGCACCGTCCCAGTATGCGCATCCGATCATGTAGAGGATGCTTGAAGCGGGAGAGAATCCGGTCGTTTCGATATCAATAAAAAGGATATCTTCCAAAGGAGCTATCCGTGTAAAATCATATTTGATATTCAGATCAGTTAATTGGTTGGTTATTATGTTCATACTTACTAACAATATATCATAATATGCGGTTTTATGGTAGAATGTTTAATGTCGTTACTGTTTGCGGATTCATGTCCGCAAGCGGTAACGAATGCTATGAAAGGGTATAAATATATGGCCAGATATACTTTTACGGGCGGAATTCACCCCAATGACGGCAAGGCTCTGTCCAAAGATAAACCCATACGGGATTATCTGCCGCAAGGTGATCTCGTCTATCCCTGCAGTCAGCATATAGGTGCTCCTGCCAAGCCTGTGGTAGCTAAGGGAGATCATGTTCTCAGAGGACAGATGATCGCAGAAGCCGGTGGCTTTGTCTCTGCTCCCGTCTTTTCTTCCGTATCCGGTACCGTCAAAGCGATAGAGCCCAGACGTGTGGTTACCGGAGACCTGATCCAGAGTATTATCATTGAGAATGATAATGAATATACCGAGACAGAATATCCTGATCCGGTTCCTCTTGAAGAGATGACCAAACAGGAGATCATTGACTGTGTCCGTGATGCGGGTGTTGTCGGTATGGGCGGTGCAGGATTCCCCACCCACGTCAAACTGTCTCCTAAGGATCCCGAAAAGATCGATTACTGCATAGTCAACGGGGCGGAATGCGAGCCGTATCTGACCAGTGATTACAGACGTATGCTCGAAGAACCTGAGAAGGTTGTGAGCGGGCTTAAGGTCATGCTTGCCCTCTTTGATAATGCAAGGGGGATCATAGCGATCGAGGATAATAAGAAAGACTGCATCAATCTGATGAAGTCCATAGTCAAAGATGATCCAAGGATCTATGTGAAGGCTCTTAAGACCAAGTATCCGCAGGGTGCCGAGCGTCAGATGATATATGCCACGACCGGACGTGCCATCAATTCCTCCATGCTGCCTGCAGATGCCGGGTGCATAGTTGATAATGTTGATACAGTTGTTGCCATTCATAATGCTGTTGTAAACAGAAAGCCTCTGATGGAAAGGATCGTCACCGTGACAGGTGATGCCATAGCCGATCCCTGTAATTTCAGGGTCCATATCGGAACCAATTATCATGAACTTATAGAAGCAGCGGGAGGGTTTAAGGAAGATCCGGTTAAAATCATATCCGGCGGACCCATGATGGGATTCGGAATATTTGAACTGGATCTGCCCACGACTAAAACTGCCTCTGCTTTGTTATGCCTGACAAATGATGATGTTTCCACATTCAGGCCTTCGGCATGTATCAATTGCGGAAGATGCGTTGAAGTGTGCCCGGGACGTGTAATGCCCAAGGTTCTCGCTGAATGTGCAGAACATTATGATAACGAGAAGTTCGTTGAACTCGGAGGAATGGAGTGCTGTGAATGCGGATGCTGCAGTTTCGTATGTCCTGCAAAGAGACCGCTGACGCAGTCCATTAAATCCATGCGTAAGATAGAAATGGCCGAGCAGAAGAAACGCGCCGCTGCGGCTGCTGCATCGGGGGAGGAGAAGAAATGAGTACTGAAAGACTGAAAGTATCATCGAATCCCCATGTCAGAAGTGCGGTTACGACCAGCCAGATCATGGCTGCGGTTGTCATAGCCCTTTTACCTGCGGCAGGATTCGGAATCTATAATTTCGGTATATGGGCGCTTATCCACATTCTGATATGCATCGCTTCAACCGTTCTTACAGAGCTCTTATATGAACTGCTGCTTAAGAAACCCGTTACGATAGGTGATCTGTCAGCGGTTGTGACCGGGCTTCTGCTCGCTCTTAACCTGCCGGCTTCGGCACCCTGGTGGATAGGCGTGATAGGAGGCGTTTTCGCTATTCTTGTTGTGAAGATGCTTTTCGGAGGTATCGGTCAGAACTTCATGAATCCGGCACTGGGAGCCAGATGTTTCCTGATCTTAAGTTTCACGCGTATCATGACGAATTTCCCTGATATCGGTGACGGGTTGTCGGGAGCCACTCCTCTGGCTCAGATAAAAGCCGGCCTGCCCGTTAATGTCATGAATATGATAATAGGACGCACATCCGGTACTATAGGTGAGACCAGTATGATCGCTATAGTTATAGGAGCCTGTTTCCTGATCCTGCTCGGTGTGATCGATATGAGGATCCCCGGCAGCTATATCGTTTCTTTTGTTGTATTCCTGCTGATCTTCAGCGGACATGGATTTGACGGAGCTTATATTTCAGCTCAGCTGGCCGGTGGCGGTCTGATGCTGGGAGCCTTCTTCATGGCTACCGATTACACTACACGGCCCATAACCAAAAAAGGACAGTATCTGTTCGGTATATTCCTCGGGATAATGACCGGAATATTCAGATTGTTCGGTCCTTCGGCGGAGGGGGTAAGCTATGCTATCATCCTGGGTAACCTGATTGTTCCCCTGATCGAGAAGATAACTTATCCCAAGGCATTCGGGAGAGGAGGCGAGCGAATATGAGATCGATGTTAAAAGATGCTCTGATCCTCTTTGCGATCACCGTGATCGCGGGGCTGCTGCTCGGAGCAGTGTATCAGATAACCAAGGATCCCATAGCTGCACAGGAAGCGTTGGCAGCATCCAATGCATGCAGGGAAGTATTTGCCGATGCCGCCGGTTTTGAACAGGATGAGGCATTCGCCTCCGATGGTCCGACTTCGGTGTATAACATACAGTATCCGAATGAATCGGTGGATGACTGCCTGAAGGCTGTGGATTCAAACGGGGAACTTCTCGGATATGTCCTCACAGTGACCACACACGAAGGATATGGCGGTGATATACGTTTTATGATGGGTATACGAAATGACGGTACTTTAAACGGGATTTCACTGCTGTCCATTTCCGAGACGGCGGGGCTCGGCATGCAGGCCGAAGATGTTCTCGTCCCTCAGTTTGCGGGCAAAAATGCCGTTGAGTTTAAATACACCAAGGACGGTGCAATGAATGATTCCGAGATAGATGCGATAAGCGGAGCGACTATTACGACCAATGCGGTTACGAATGGTGTAAATGCCGGCCTGAGTTATTTTCACTCCGTGCTGAATCCGGAAGAGGGAGGTAATTGATATGTCAGAGATCAAAAACAGACTTGTAAACGGCATAGTCAAAGAAAATCCCACTTTCGTACTGGCTCTGGGAATGTGCCCGACTCTGGCCGTAACCACTTCAGCAATAAACGGACTCGGAATGGGGCTCTCGACCATGGTTGTGCTGGCACTCAGTAACGCAATCATATCGGCGCTTCGAAAGATAATTCCCGACAGGGTCAGGATCCCCGCATTTATAGTGGTCATAGCGAGCTTCGTGACCATAATGCAGTTTGTTCTGCAGGGTTTTGTTCCTTCGTTATATTCGGCTTTGGGAATATATATTCCTTTGATAGTCGTTAACTGTATCATACTTGGACGTGCGGAGAGTTATGCTTCCAAGAATCCCGTTATTCCTTCGCTGTTTGACGGCATAGGAATGGGACTCGGATTTACCGTGGCGCTCACTGTCATAGGAGCTGTCAGGGAACTGCTGGGAGCCGGAGAGGTGTTTGCCGTACGTGTGATGCCGGCAAACTATGAGCCCGTACGTATATTTATCATGGCTCCCGGAGCATTCTTTGTTCTGGCAGTGCTTACGGCAGGACAGAATAAGCTGAAAGCCGTACTTGGCGCAAAGGGCAGGGATGTTTCAAAGATCGGTTCGGGATGCTCATCCGAAGTAGACTGTGCAAACTGTGCGGAAGCATCTACATGCGCGCATAAGTTCATAGATACCGATGCCGTGCCCGGCGAAAGCCTCGAAGAAGGGGCTAAACGCCGTGAGGAAGCATCTAAAATTCAGGAAACGGAAAAGGAGGGTGAATGATCATGGTTAAAGAGTTACTCATCCTTCTGATAGGATCATCTCTTGTAAGCAACGTCGTATTGAGTCAGTTCCTCGGACTGTGTCCTTTCCTGGGCGTTTCAAGGAACACTAAAACCGCAGCAGGTATGGGTGTGGCCGTAATCTTTGTCATTACGTTGGCTTCGCTCGTCGCAGGCGCTATATACACATATATACTGACGCCTCTTGATGTCACATATCTGCAGACCATTGTATTCATACTGGTAATAGCAGCTCTTGTACAGTTTGTTGAGATGGTGCTTAAGAAGTTTATTCCGTCCCTATATCAGGCTTTGGGAGTATATCTGCCCCTGATCACTACCAACTGTGCGGTTCTCGGTGTGGCTCTTACCAATGTACAGAAGTCTTACGGCATCCTGACAGGCGTCGTTAACGGCTTTGCTACTGCGGTAGGTTTCACGATATCCATCGTTGTTCTGGCCGGTCTCAGAGAAAAGATGGAGTACAACGATATCCCCGAGTCATTTAAGGGAATGCCTATCGTTTTACTGACTGCCGGACTTATGGCTATCGCATTCTGCGGTTTTTCAGGACTTCTTTAAAGGAGATTTTGGTTTATGGTTACCGGAATATTAACTGCTGTTGTTCTTGTCGGTGTGACCGGCCTGATAATAGGATTATTGCTCGGAGTAGCTTCGATCAAATTCAAGGTTGAGGTTGATGAGAAAGAAGAAGCAGTACTGGCTGCATTGCCCGGCAACAATTGTGGCGGATGCGGTTATCCCGGCTGCTCGGGACTGGCTCACGCTATTGCCTGCGGTGAGGCTAAGGTTAATCAGTGTCCTGTCGGCGGTGAAAGCGTGGGTGCTAAGATTGCTGGGATCATGGGCGTAGAAGCCGAAAGCTCCGACCGACAGGTTGCATTTGTGCGCTGCCAGGGTGACTGTGATAAGACCAGAACTGATTATGATTACAGCGGAGTAGAAGACTGCCGTATGCTTTCGTTTGTACCGAACGGAGGACCCAAGTCCTGCAATCACGGCTGTCTTGGTTTCGGGTCCTGCGCTGATGTATGCCCGTTTGATGCGATACATGTAGTTAACGGTGTCGCAGTGGTGGACAAGGAAAAATGTAAAGCCTGCGGAAAATGCGTGGATGTATGTCCCAAGCATCTGATAACACTCATCCCATATAACACTGAATATATGGTTTCATGTTCATCCAAAGATAAAGGCCCTGTAGTCATCAAAGCATGTGATGTAGGATGTGTGGGCTGTATGATGTGTATGAAGAACTGTCCGAGTGAAGCGATCACAATGGACGGTACTCTGGCAGTGATAGATCCGCATAAATGCACCGGATGCGGAACCTGCATCGAAAAATGTCCTAAAAAGGCTATAGTAAAAGCCTGATCCATATTACCTTGCGGACATCGTGAGTAAATGCTATGATGTTCATTGTGTTTTAAGGCACAGGCCGGCGTGGCGGAATGGCAGACGCGGCAGACTCAAAATCTGTTATGGGCGACCATGTGCGGGTTCAAGTCCCGCCGCCGGCATTTAAAAATGTAAAACCCCGGTATGCGGGACTTGAACCGTAGTGCAAAGTCCCGCCGCCGGCATTCCCGAGAGAAAGGATAATAATATGATCTGTCCTAAATGTGGAGCGGAAGTAGCAGACGGTGTTAAATTCTGCGGCAACTGCGGCAATCCCATGTCAGAACCCGCACAACCCGTCACCGAAGCTTCAAATGTATATGTATCTCAACCGGATAATACAGCCTCTCAGACAGCTCCTCCGGCATACGCACAGGCTCCTTATACTCAGCCCGCTCAGCCGAAGAAGTCAAAGACCTGGCTGATAATCCTTGTCATCGTTCTTGCGGTAGTATTACTGATCGGCGGTGCCATAGCTTGGTTCGTTCATACGGTAAGAAAGGCGACCAGCACATATCTTGAAGAGATCGAGGACAGTTACGAATCTCTAGATGATATCGATATCGACATCGAAGGACTCGATGACGCTGTCGAATCCATGGAATCGCTTGATTTTACTGATTCTCTTGATGATATTGATTTATCTGTAGATACAGATGATCTCGGTACTGATACGGAATCTGATACCGGTGTCGGCAGTAATGCGGAAGAGTACGCATACAGTTATACCGATGTTACGATTGCCGGCAACGACATCACGATCATTCCGAACGGCAAACTGAATGGCTCCACCGTTTTATATGGCGGCAAGGATCTGGAAGGTTTTCTTGATTACGTAGATGATACGGTACTTATGGAAGGCAGATACATAAACAGGGAGTTCTTCTATGATCTGCTGTCGACCATGCTCGTAGATGAGAGTATGTACCCCAACTTTGATGATATCGAGAGCAATATGATCATGTGTCTGGCCATGGCAGACAACTTCTATAGCATGGATGTACGTGTAAAAGAGGCAGATCTTGATGCAAATAATGCAGCCGAATATCATTATCAGGTCAAGGCTGAAAACAGGGATGATATCTGGATCGTGAACTACGGTGAGAGAACCGTGTACTTTAATGACGGCAAGACAGAGTATTCATCAGATATGTTTAAGGACGAATATCTGGCTATGTGGTGGATGGCCATTGATGACTACTATGGCCATGAGTCCTACTGATCTTCATCGAGCTCGGATTCGGCACCGGCACTGACGGTTTCAATGATCTGTTCGGCCATTGTGCGCATTTCGGGTGACATATATTCAATGAAAGGTACATCGCGCAGCTCCAGAATGTGATGCTCTTTCAGATAAATGATCTCTCTGCTGTGTTCAGCAATGAATGAGCGGGGTGCATGCTGTATGAACAGTGCAGCGGCATCCTGCTCTTTGCATATCCAGTTCCAGTGACCTGATTCGCTGATGCTGTCATAGTATTTCATGGCCCGTCTGAACCAAAGATCCGGATCGGGTTCATGGAAGCATCTGATATTGCTTCCGCGCGTGATCTTATCCAGGATGCTGATCACGTTATCATAGTAATATCCCTCGTAATTGGATATCGAACCGGTTTCCGTATTATCCGAGAAATAATTCCTGGATATGTCTATGACTATGGGATCCGCATAGATGATGAACAGGTCTTCGAGCCATTCTATACGTTCATTCAGGCTCTTGAACACCTTCTTGACCTTGTTCACCTTGTTATCAACGGCTGATATGGATGGAATACGCGATCTTATAAGTATTATCTTGGTATGGTCATAGGCTTCCAGTATACCGTTGGCCAGCATCTCAATATAAGCCGTACATATATCGGTAGCATCGGGCTGATCGATCTCTTCGAAGTCATCCTTGTGATCCTTGTAGAAATCGGACAGGAAAAAGGCATCGTTGGCGGTGTAGTATGTTTCACCCAGCTTAAGAAGTTTAAGAGATGCAGCGGCATAGAAGTCGAGCAGACAGTAGTCGTTCGGATTATGAGATCTCTTAAGCAGCGGTGACTTGGCAATATCGGCATTTACCCTTATGTATTTGGTGTTGGCATATTCCGGATGGGGCTCGCCCGATATAGATGCGGGAGAGATCAGTATGTGCTCCAGATCTACATCATAACGCTCAATACCTTCAAACAGAGCTCTTAATATAACCGAACCGAAGCACTGTATATGAGGTTTGAGCATAGGGATGTTGATACTGCCCATTACGTAGTTGATACGGCTGTTGGCCTCGACTTCCTCATATGCGAGAGGATAATCGATGGGTTCGACCGATATGTCGTTTTTGAGTATTCTGGTGTAAAAGGGAATATATGAAACAGATGAAACGATCTCATCATCATCTCTCGTAAGATCGACAACAAGGGCTGCCGCATCCCTGCTTCCGGTCATTTCCTTCATGGTGGTCATGAAGTTGCCGAGTGAGTAAGCACACGGGACGCGCTTGCCGGTGATCGAGGTTAAGTATTCGGTCTTCTGGACCAGATGGGGATGGGTGCCCACTATCAGATCGGCACCGCAGTCTGCGATAAACTGAGCCGCTTTCTGCTGTGGTTCACTGACGGAATATGAATTCATATTGCCCCAGTGCATGTATACGGTTATGAACTCGGCGCCGCTGTCTTTGGCAGTCTTGATCAGGTTTTTGCAATTCTCCTTAGTATAACGGCCGGTCGTGAGTCCTGTACCCGATTCATCGACCTCACCGTCAAGACCGTTACTGATCATCGTCAGAGCTATAACGGCGATCTTGATCCCGGCGGAATAGATATATACGGGATTATCATAATAGGTTCCGCAATTGATCATGCCTTTGCGCTTGATCAGAGACACCGTCTCTTTTAAACCGGCAGCGCCGCAATCGCAGTTGTGGTTATTGGCAGTGATCAATACATCAAAGCCCGTGTTCCTGAGAGCATCCAGAAATGTTGAAGGGGAATTACAATTCGAGCCTCCCTTGGCGGTGCGCAGCTGTTCCCATTCATAAGGGGAATTGTCGTAAGTCACGGTCTCAAGATTGCCTATGACGTGATCGGCTCCGGCGAACCTTTCACCGGCTTTGGCCAGAGAGGGAGTGAAATCATAATCATACAGAGCGGCTTTACGCTGATGCCAGGCGGTACACATGAGATCGCCGGTAAAAATGATACGTCCCATACCCTGTACGAATTTATTGTAATTTCTGTCAACAGATACGGATGTGACGGCTTCCGTACCATCAGGAAGGGTGATGATGATATCCGCCTCACCTGTCCCCATAGCAGTGATATCGCCGTTATCATTGACTTCGGCTACGGACGGATTGTTGGATTCAAAATGCGGATAGGTAAATGCGTTACCGTCTTTGTATTTATAATCGATATGATATATTTCACCGGTCTTTAAGCATATCTTGGCAGGCACCTTAAGGCCTTCGCAGACAGGGGTAAACGAGATCCTGGGCGATTCCTCTCCGTAGAATTCATCGCATTCCTCATCACGCCAGAATGCTGCTATGGATACATAGTATTCCACATCATTCTTGAAACCTCTGACGATCTTTCCCGTTTTTTCCGTCATGCGTACGCGGAATGGGATGGCATCATCCGGACTCCTGAAAAACGACAGTCTGTAACCGGCAGCTCCTTTGACCGTATCAAAGAAGAATCTTGCATATTCGTCATATGTTTCGGCGCGAAGATTGGTGGGTGCGATCAATTCATTCATTTGGATACCCCATTATGATAAAATAGATATATCTAATATATCAAATTTATATATGCATTGCCAAATACGCTTTATTTTGTGGTCTCTTTTTGATAGAATACTAGATAATGAATTGTAAGAAAGCCGTATCGATGATACCTGCATATCTGGAGGACGATCTGAGTGCCAAGGATCTGCAGGCTTTTCTTGAACATATAGATAATTGTGCTGATTGCAGCGAGGAACTGTCCATACAGTTTCTTATCACTGAGGGTTTAAGTACCCTGAGTACCGGTGACAGTTACGATCTGCAGACAGCCATGACTGACAAAGTCAGAGAATCACACCGCGATATCACCGTACATAACAGACTTTTCCTGTTACGGAATATCGGTGTGATACTTGTGGTGTTAATGACGATAGCAGCGTTTGTCGCGATATACCTGGTCTTTTTCAGATAAAGATGAGCAAAATAGTTCTTATAGACGGTCACAGCATATTAAACAGAGCTTTTTTCGGCGTTCCGGATCTTACCAACTCCGAAGGGGTTCATGTTAATGCCATCTACGGGTTCCTGAATATCATGTTTATGATCCTTGAGGAAGAGAAACCCGAGTATCTTACCGTTGCATTCGATGTTCATGCGCCTACTTTCAGGCATAAACTTTTCCCGGAATACAAAGGCACAAGATCGCCTATGGCATCCGAATTACGTGAGCAGGTTCCGCTCATTCAGGATGTTCTCAGATCCATGAATATATGTGTTAAGACTCTGCCCGGATACGAAGCCGATGATGTGCTGGGGACCATAGCGAAGAGATGTCAGTCTCAGGGACTGGAAGTAAGCCTTGTGTCCGGAGACAGGGACCTGCTTCAGATATCCGATGAGCATATACGTATCAGGATCCCCAAGACACGTGGCGGCAAGACCACGATAGAGAACTATTACCCTGCAGACGTGGTGAATGAATACGGCGTTGATCCGCGCGTATTTATCGATATGAAGGCTCTTATGGGTGACACGTCGGATAATGTTCACGGCGTGACCGGTGTCGGGCCCAAATCGGCCGGTAATCTGCTTGTGCAATACGGTGATCTGGATGGGATCTATTCGCATATTGACGAGATGAAAGCTTCCGCCCAGAAGGAAAACCTGATCCGGGATAAGGAACAGGCTTATCTGGCACGTACACTTGTTACCATAGATACCGCCGCACCGGTTACTTTCAGTCTGGATGAAGCGAAGATCGGAGATATGTTCAACCCTTCGTCCTATGAGTTTTTTAAGAAACTTGAATTCAGAAATTATCTGAACCGTTTTGATGCAGATGCTGCCTGCGATACGAGTGTGTCGGAGTCCGGATTTGTGACGATAAGCGACCTGGCCGGAGCGGAAAACTTTTTTAACGGCTTAAGACAGGATATAGGATCTGCTTCCGAAGCAGGAAAGGAATTTCCGCTCGCTGTTTATATGCCTTTGGACAAGGATCCCGACAGCATCATGATGGTATCGGTATGTAAGCAGTCATCCGAGGTTACCACGATACTTTGCGGGGGCCTCATCACTCCGCAGGACATATTGTTGCGTATCAGATCGATACTGTCTGTACCCGGAGTCACGTTTATTACTTATGATTCCAAGAATTGTTTCGAACTGCTCGATACTGATCTTCTCGAGGACAGGACCTTTGATGTGACCATAGCATCTTATCTGCTGGATCCGTTAAGATCTCATTACGAACCCGAATATGTTGCATCCAGGTATCTGGGCAGAGTTATCCCCGGTGCTGAACAGCTGCTCGGCAAATCTCATGATTACAGAGAAGCTTTTGAAAATGATAAAGACGGGCTTGTCAGATACAGTGCATATGCCGCGGGCAGTGCATTCGATGCTTTTCCTCTGCTTGTCGTCAGGCTGCGTGAAGAAGGTATGTACGATCTGTTCCGGGACATAGAGATGCCGCTCGCAAGAGTGCTTGCATCCATGGAGCATACCGGTGTACGGGTACGTCCGGCGACACTTAAGGAGTATTCCGAGACTCTGGGTAAGCGGATGTCCGAACTTGAGCATGATATATATGCCAAGGCCGGAGAAGAGTTTAATATACTTTCGCCCAAGCAACTGGGGGTTATCCTTTTTGAGAAACTGAATCTGCCCGGTGGCAAAAAGACCAAAACGGGTTATTCGACCGCCGCCGATGTACTTGAGAAGATCTCTGACCAGCCTATAGTAGCAGATATCCTTGAGTACAGAGCCGTAAGTAAGCTTAAGAGCACCTATGCCGACGGCCTGGCCGAGTATATCGGACCCGATGACAGGATCCGATCTACCTTCCATCAGACTATTACGGCTACGGGAAGGATATCCTCATCAGATCCGAATCTTCAGAATATCCCGACCAGGACCGAACTCGGACGGGGATTGCGCAAGGCTTTTATCCCGGGTGAAGGATGTGTATTTGCAGATGCCGATTACAGTCAGATAGAGCTCAGGATACTTGCTCATATGGCAGGTGATGCCGAACTTATTGCGGCGTACAGGGAAGGCGCAGATATTCACAGGATCACAGCATCCAAAGTGTTTGGGGTTCCCGCGGAGGAAGTTACGGATCTCTTAAGACGCCGTGCCAAAGCGGTCAACTTCGGTATTGTATACGGTATCTCATCATATGGATTGTCCGAAGATATAGGTGTTACACGCAAGGAAGCCGAAGAGTATATAAAGAATTACTTCGAGACTTTCCCCGGGATCAAAAGATATCTGGATGAATGCGTTAAGCGTGCCAAAAATGACGGGTATGTAACTACTCTGTACGGACGAAAGCGGCCAGTTCCCGAGCTTGCCTCATCCAATTTCATGCAGAGACAGTTCGGTGAACGTGTTGCCATGAACTCCCCCATACAGGGCACGGCAGCCGATATAATGAAGATCGCAATGATCAGAGTCTGGAGACGCATGCGCAGGGAGGGATTAAGATCCCGTATCGTGTTACAGGTTCACGACGAGCTTCTCATCGATACATATCCGGACGAGACGGAACATATATCCGAACTGATGTTGGAAGAGATGAACCGGGCGGCGGATCTGAGCGTGGAACTGATCGCGGATCTGCACACCGGCAATGACTGGTATGAGGCCAAATGATGAGATCCATAGGTGTTACCGGCGGCGTGGGCTGCGGTAAATCGGTTATACTTAACTATATTTCCGAGCATTATGATGCCCGTATCATATATGCGGACAGACTGGCATATGAGCTGGAGAGTCCCGGGCATGACTGCTATGACCGTATAGTATCCCTGCTCGGTGATGATATACTTGATCCCGAAGGATACATCGATAAGCATATCATGGCAGACAGGATATTTGGCGATCCCGTACTGCTCACGGAAGTTAACGGTATCATACATCCGGCTGTCAAAGAGTATATCTGTGCAGAGATCGAACGGCAAAGAGAAGCCGGTCATCCGGAGTTTTTCGTGCTGGAAGCGGCGCTTCTGATCGAAGAAAAGTACTATGACATACTCGATGAACTCTGGTATGTAAGGACCGATGCGGATATCCGGAGACAGAGGCTTAAAGCAAATCGCGGATATTCAGATGAAAAGACTGATTCGATCATGGCAGCGCAGCTGGATGATGCGACATATATGAAATATTGCAAATATGTGATAGATAACAACGGCGATCCTGAAGCGGCTTTTTCTCAGGTGGATCTGATTTTAATGCGGAAATGATGGGAGGCACAGATGAATTATCCTGAATCACTGGTATTCGGACTGGATATTGGAACCAGAAGCATAGTCGGAACGGTGGGATATAAGCAGGGAGATCTGTTCTATGTCGTGGCACAGCGCGCCAAGGAACATGAGACCAGAGCCATGCTGGACGGACAGATACATGATATAGCCAAGGTTGGAGAGACTATCCGTTATGTCAGGGAAGAACTCGAAGAGGCCATAGGTCAGAAACTGACGGATGTATGTATAGCTGCCGCCGGCCGTGTCCTGCGTACCGTACAGGTACATGTTGAGGAAGAGTTCAGCACCGAGCGTTCCGTCACGGAAGAGGATATATTCTCACTGAACACGCAGGGTATCGAGTCTGCTTATAACGAGTTTAATGAGGATGCGGATGAAGCCACGGCGGAGATGAACTTCTACTGCGTGGGTTATTCCGTGGTCAGGTACTATTTAAACGGATATCAGATGGGTAATCTGGAAGGGCATAATGCCCGTAAGATCGGATGTGACCTGATAGCCACTTTTCTGCCGGATGATGTTGTTGACGGCCTGTATAAGGCTGTTGCGATAGCAGATCTGAATGTAGCAAATATCACTCTGGAGCCTATCGCCGCTATATCTCTGGCGATCCCCGAGATGTACAGGATGCTGAATATCGCTTTGGTGGATGTCGGAGCCGGTACGAGCGATATATCTATCACCAAGGACGGAACCATTGTCGCCTTCGGCATGATCCCCAAAGCCGGTGATGCCATTACCGAAGCTGTATGCCAGCATTGTCTGGTGGATTTCAATACCGCAGATCAGATCAAAAAAGATGTGGAGAATGCAGATAAAGTTGTCTATAAGGATATCATCGGGCTGGATCAGAGTATAACTACCGATGAGCTTATCAAGGCTACCGAGCCCGTTATAAACGAAATGGCAGATCTTGTTGCTGCCAAGATCAAGGAACTGAACGGGGATAAATCCGTAAGTGCCGTATTTGTTGTCGGAGGCGGCGGACGTATGAAGGGATACACGGATGCTCTGGCCGAGAGGCTCGGTCTTTTACCCGAGCGTGTTGCCATTCGCGGACGCGAAGTCATGAGCAAGGTCATTTTCCAGCATGAGGATCTGACCATAGATTCCCTGCTTGTAACGCCTATAGGCATATGCTTAAGCTACTATGACCAGAGCAACAACTTCATCTATGTCAGCTTTAACGGCAGGAGCGTGAAACTCTATGATAACGGCAAGTCTACCGTTATCGATGCAGCCATGCAGGCACAGTTCTCGAATGAGGATCTTTTCCCCAAGAGGGGTACTCCATTACACTATTCGGTTAACGGAGTGGCCCGTATGCAGCGCGGCGAACCCGGTGAGAGTGCCCAGGTATTTGTCAACGGTGCGGCTGCGGATATTCACACGGAGATCAAGGATAAGGATCAGATCAAGGTCATAGAGTCGACAGCGGGAGATCCGGCACATCTTGAGATCGGTCAGATCCCCGAGTACGGTGCGACCATGGATATAGTCATCAACGGACAGACGATCAGTCTTCCGAAATTTGCATCCGTAAACGGAGAACTTCAGTCCAAGTACTATGAGATAAAGACTGGTGATGACATTCATATGGTTGATTTCTATACGGTCGCTCAGGTCATCGAATTCATGGACGTTGTACTCAATCCTCAGATGAATGTCTATGTAAACAATAAAAAGGCGGATATGGATACGCCGATATATGCCAATTTCGATGTTGTATGGACGCTGGAGGAACTCAAACTTGATGATTACGAATCCGCCGGCGAATATGACAGCCTTCCGGACGGTGATGAGGATGTGGAATACAAACGCCCTGAAGAAAGTGAAGCATATGAGACTACATATGCCGACAGGCATGAGAGTAATCCCTCTTATGAAGAGGGATCCGGGGAAGAAGGAACCGGAGAGGAAGCGGGAGATGAATCTTCAGAAGACGGATCTGCAGCATCATCAAAGAGTCTGGCTGATGCGGGTATAGTGCATGATATCACGGTGGAAGTAAACGGTGATCAGGTTATTCTTTCAGGCAAGTCTGAATATGTATTTGTGGATGTATTTGCGTTTATAGATTTTGACCTCTCCAAACCTCAGGGCAGTGCCGTTGTGACCACATTAAACGGTAAGGACGCTCAATATATGGAGAAGATCGATGAAGGTGATGCCATTGAAGTATACTGGCAGAAATAACGGTGATATGAGATGAGAATCTGCCCCATAGCAAGCGGATCGAGCGGAAACTGCATATATGTGGGATCTGAGAGTACACACCTGATCGTGGACTGCGGACTGTCCGGCAAGAAGACTACGGCCGGTATAAATTCCCTCGACCTGTCAATGGATGATATATCTGCCATACTTATCACACATGAGCACAGTGATCATATAGGCGGGCTCGGTGTGCTTGCCAGAAAATACGGCATTCCGATATACACGACATCACTCACGGCGGATGCGATACTCAATTCTTCATGGGTAGGCAGGATCGATCATACCCTGTTTAATGATGTTTCACCAGATAAACCTTTTATGATAGGCGACATAGAGATCAATCCCATGAGGGTTTCTCATGATGCCATAGATCCTGTCGCATACCGATTCAGATGCGGAGACAAGAGGAGTGCCATAGTCACTGACCTCGGGTTCTACAATGACTATATAGTTGAAGGGCTTAAGGGACTCGATGTTCTGATGATAGAGTCCAATCATGATGTGAACATGCTTCAGGTCGGTCCGTATCCCTATCCCCTGAAACAGCGTATTCTGGGTGACAAAGGTCATCTGTCCAATGAGAATGCCGGCAAACTGTTAAGCCGCGTTCTGCATGACAATATGAAGCATATTATCCTCGGACATCTCAGTCATGAGAATAATATTCCGGAACTTGCCTTCGAATCCGTCAGAATGGAGATCACAGCCAGTGATACTCCGTATAAGGGCGGTGATTTCCCGTTAACCGTTGCCAAAAGAAGTGAACCTACAGAGTGTGTTAACTTTTAGATCTTGGAGGAGAATTATGAAAAAGAGTATATCTGTCATTCTTGTAACGCTGCTTGCAGCCGTTTCGTTGTGTTCGTGCGGGGAAAAAACCGAGACGGAAAGTCCGGCGACCGTGTCTGAAACAGTTGAAACCGTCGAAGAAACCGCAGACGAAACTGTCGAAGAAACCAAGGACGATGCTGCCGAAGAAACCGTAACCGCTACGACAGAAGAAACCAAGGACGAAACTGCCGAAGAAACCGCGGACGATACGGCACAGGTAGCCCTGCCTCCGTATGAATATCCCGGACCTGAACTGTTTTACAGCGTATTGTATCAGTATCTGATCGATGAATATGCAGGTCAGTATGATAAAGTTGATGTCACCATCCCCTGTCCTTATATCATAGCAATGGAAGAGAGCGATAATAAGGATATTAAGGTGTGGGGAGATTTCTGGATCAACAACTATGACTTAAACGGCAATACCCTTGAGACCAGGTCCGGAGGGTCATATCCGGGATGTATTCATATGAGTATGTCGGATGAGGGAGGATATGAAGTGACCGGCATGGAAGTTGTCGCAGACGGTTCTGATTTTGAACCAACTGCAAAGAAGATATTCGGTGATCACTATCAGGAGCTCATAGACAGTTCCGCGGATGAAAAGGGCCGGGAGGAGATCAGGGCTCAGATCATAGCCAACTATGTGGCAGCCAATAACCTCGATATCACGGCTTATCAGGATTTCGGATGGGATCCGGTGAGTCTTCCCGAAGAGAATATTGACAGTTTCTACAGTGTTCTTGACTGAGTTTTATATAATTAGAACATAAAAGGAGTCTGATACATGGAAAAAGTAATAATCACGGTTGTAGGTAAAGATACTGTCGGGATCATCGCCAGAGTGTGTACATACCTGGCTGATAATCATATTAATATCCTGGATATATCACAGACTATAGTTTCGGGTTATTTCAACATGATGATGGTCGTTGATATGGGAACGAGCGATAAGAAGTTCGTTGATCTGGCGGACAGTCTGGATGCTATAGGTCAGGAGATCGGTGTGGTAATACACGCACAGAAAGAAGAGATCTTCGATATGATGCATCGAATCTAGTTTACATAACTCGATTTCCCAATATCCGGAGTGTATTATGATCAATTTATTTGAAGTAAATGAAACCAACAATATGATAGAAAAGGATAATCTGGACGTGCGTACGATAACCCTCGGATTATCCCTGCTGGACTGTGTGGACAGCGATATCGATAAAGTCTGTGATAAGGTTTATGAGAAGATCACCCGTAAAGCAGAACATCTCGTAGAAACGGGTGAAGAGATATCCAGAGAATACGGTATCCCGATAGTCAATAAACGTATCAGTGTGACTCCGGTCAGTCTTATAGGGGGTGCCGCAGCAAAGAATTCCGACGACTTCGTTAAGATCGCCAAAACTCTTGATAAAGCTGCAAATACCGTAGGTGTAAATTTCCTGGGCGGATATTCGGCTCTCGTAAATCAGGGAATGACTCCTGCTGATGAACTTCTGATAAGATCGATCCCCGATGCTCTGTCACAGACCGAACTTGTATGCAGTCTGGTCAATCTGGGATCCACTCGTGACGGTATCAATATGGATGCCGTACGACTGATGGGAGAGATCATACTTCAGACAGCCCGCAATACGTCTGACAGGGACTGTCTGGGATGTGCCAAACTTGTAGTATTTACAAATGCTCCCGATAATAATCCTTTTATGGCGGGAGCTTTTCACGGAGTGACTCAGCCCGATGCCGTGATCAATGTCGGTGTAAGCGGCCCCGGTGTTGTTAAATACGCACTGTCCAAGGTCAGAGGTGCCGATTTCGAGACTCTGTGCGAAACCATCAAAAAGACTGCATTCAAGGTTACGCGTGTAGGACAGCTTGTAGCAAAGGAAGCTTCACGTATGCTGGATGTTCCTTTCGGTATAGTTGACCTGTCACTGGCTCCCACACCGGCGATCGGTGATTCGGTAGCCGATATCCTGTGTGAGATGGGACTCGAATATGCCGGCGCTCCCGGTACGACCGCAGCTCTTGCAATGCTGAATGACCAGGTCAAGAAAGGCGGAGTAATGGCCAGTTCATATGTCGGCGGGCTTTCGGGAGCTTTCATTCCGGTATCCGAAGATCAGGGTATGATAGATGCGGTTGAAGCGGGTGCCCTCACGATCGAGAAACTGGAGGCCATGACCTGTGTATGTTCCGTGGGTCTCGATATGATAGCTATCCCCGGAGATACAAAGGCTTCTACGATATCCGGCATCATAGCCGACGAGATGGCGATAGGTATGATCAATCAGAAGACCACGGCCGTACGCGTTATTCCTGTAATAGGCAAAGGCGTGGGAGACAGGGTGGAATTCGGCGGATTGCTCGGTTATGCCCCCATCATGCCTGTCAATCAGTTCTCCTGCGATGCTTTTATAAACAGAACGGGACGGATACCCGCCCCGGTTCACAGTTTCAAGAATTAAGTTTTACCATTTGCCTATACTTTGGGGGCGGCTTCGGAAATCCTGATATATACTTTGAATCTGATCATGTTATCTCTTTTATGAGGTCTTCGAGAACGCTGTAATAATTCTCGAACGTTTTGGAACAGCATCCGGGGTTATCGATCGCTATACCGGGCGTTCTTAAGCCTGTCAGCGTGAAGCCCATGGCCATACGGTGATCGTCATATGTCTGTATGATCGCCGGTTTCGGGGTGGAGGGGTAGACGGTTATGGAATCATCGGTCATATCGGTGCGTATACCCATGCGTCCCAGTTCGGTTGCTATACCGCTCAGCCTGTCAGATTCCTGCTTGCGTATATGTCCGACACCTCTGATGGTAGTTGGTGAGTCGGCATAGACAGCGACACATGCAAGAGTGATCGCCTGATCCGAAAAGGCAGACATATCTATATCAATACCGTGGATTACGCCATCCGCGGGCGGCATAAGCAGCATTCCGGTTTCGGTTTCATGCTCTTTACATCCCATGGCGGTGAGAGCCCGGATAAATTCAAGATCCCCCTGTATGGAGTCGCTGTGAATGCCCCTGACACCTATACAGATGCCCAGTACCGGAGCCAGGGCATAGAAATATGCGGCTGCGGAAGCATCGGGTTCAATGTCATAATCTCTGCCGGTATAATGCAGGCCTGAACCGGTAATGTATGAATGACCGGAAGTATGGACCGGAACACCGAAGTCAGACATCATGGCACATGTCATATCCACATAAGACATTCCATGTGATCCTGTCACATCGATCTGCAGATCCCTGTCCGACAAAACGCAGGAGATGAGTAATGCGCTCAGGAACTGTGAACTGTCGCTTATATCGATATTGATGCGGGTCTTGCCGAAACCATCGGATGAGAGAGTGAAAGGGAAATGACCGGCCTCGTGATCAAAAGATATCCCGCATCCAAGTTCATTCAGGGCTGCGAGTAAAGGCACCATCGGACGTTTACGCATCTGGTCCGAAGAATCCATATGATATGTTCCGTGTGATACGCCAAGTGCGGCAGTCAGGAATCTGGCTGCAGTGCCTGCACTTCCCACGTTCAGCTCTGCAGCGGAAGGGAAGAGACCGCCGCATCCGTTCACGGTCAGGTCCACATTTCCCGACGGATGCCTGTCACCGTTTTCCTTTATATCTATTCCGAGGGTTCTCATGCATTCGATGAAAACTCTGGAATCACCGGATAGCATGGCTCCTCTCAGAACCGATTCTCCTTCGGCGAGGGCTGCTATGAGCAAAGCCCGGTTGGTAATGCTCTTTGAACCCGGAACAGAGACATAAACGGGCGATTCTGTCTTACCGGCTCGTATTGTATTGGCGATACATGGGACCTGATAGGTATTAGTTGTCATCTTTGGAATGAATGGAATAACCGTGATCTTTCATGATACGTATGGCGCTGTCTGTATGTTCTTTTTTATAGAATTCTATGCGAAGTGCGCCTTCCGCAAACTCACGGTTATGGTTGATGCCTATGTTTTTGATATTGATATCATGCTCGCTGAGCAGGCCGGCAATTGAAGCGATCGAACCCGGTTCGTCGGCTATGTCAACGGTAATGACATACTGTGTCTTGATGGGGCCGGCATTGACATTGGTGAATGATTCACGATAATCACGGGCATGCTCAAAGAAGTCATGTATGACCGATTCTGAGCTGCTGTCTATGTCGTCCCGTATACTCTTCAATGACTCAATATAATGGTCGAGCAGGGTGACGATGTTGGCACGGTTGGTCATGCAAATCTGCTGCCAGATGTCAGGAGATGAAGAGGATATACGCGTGATATCCTTGAATCCGCCTGCGGCCACGGTCTTCATAATGGCATCGGGCCTGTCTTCATCGTGTACCAGATTTACTAAAGCTGCGCTTATGACATGAGGAAGATGGGAAATGGCACCTGTAACATAGTCATGAGACGCGGCGTCCAGGATCAGAGGAATGGCTCCTATTGCACCGACGATATCATTCAGTTCGTTGACCCTGTCCTCGGGAACGGTATTTGTAGGTGTCAGGATATAGTATGCATTTTCAAGGATTGAAGGATCCGAGTTGGCATATCCGTAGCGTTCCGAGCCGGCCATGGGGTGTCCGCCTATAAAGTGGGATTCAAGACCTGAACGTACTACTTCGGATAAGATAGGGCTCTTGACACTGCCTACATCCGTAATGATGGTCTTTTCGCCGATGTAAGGTGCGATGTCGGACAGGAGCGCATTGTTGTTCTCGACCGGGGCACACAGGAATATATAATCGCATTCAGCCAGTCTGCTGTCATTTAAACTTATGGCGGCATCTGCCGTATGATCGCCTACAGCCGCATCTGACGTGGCACGGCTTCGAGTGTTGACGTATATCCTGGAGTCGGGGTAGACGGCACGGAGAGCTTTGGCGACGGAACCGCCTATAAGTCCCAGACCTATGAAACCAAAAGTGAACCCTGGCATGATTGTAAATACCTCATAAACTATATATTGTATAGACCTTTTCATAATATCATATTTGCTTAAATAACTTGTATAAGCAGTCTGATTTTAGTAAAATATATCCAATGGGGTTATGATAAATTATCATTTTTTAGATAATTTGACCACAAATCAAAAAAGGGTACACAGTGCCCGAGAACGGAGGGTTTCATGAATATCTACACAACTGACAAGATTCGTAATGTGGTTCTTTTGGGACATGGCGGATGCGGTAAGACTACACTTACCGAGGCTATGGCCTATCTTGCAGGTCTTACTTCCCGTATGGGCAAGGTTGAGGATGGCAACACCATAAGTGATTACGGTAAGGAAGAGCAGAAGAGAGGCTTTTCGATCACAACATCCGTTGTTCCGATCGAGTGGCAGGATACGAAGATCAACATTCTTGATACTCCCGGATTTTTTGATTTCGTCGGAGAAGTGGAAGAAGCGGTTTCTGCTGCGGACGCTGCCATCATAGTGGTATCCGGTAAGGCAGGTATCGAAGTGGGTACGGAGAAGGCATGGGAACTCTGTGAGAAGTATAAGCTGCCCAGATTCGTATTTGTTACGGACATGGATATCGACAATGCATCATTTAAGGATGTTGTCGAGACACTTACAGCCAAATACGGCAAGAAGATCGCTCCTTTCCATCTGCCTGTCAGGGAAAACGAGAAATTCGTCGGTTACGTCAATGTCATTGCTGAGCAGGCTTACAGATGGGAAGGTAAGGAAGTTGTTCCCTGCGATACTCCGGATTACAACAAGCCTTATCTTGAGGAATACAGAGAGACTCTTATGGAGTCTGTTGCCGAGATCAGTGAAGATATGATGGAGCGTTATTTCGGCGGAGAGACCTTCTCCGAAGCAGAGATCAGATCAGCCCTCAGACAGAACGTAGGTGACTGCTCGATAGTACCCGTTTCAATGGGATCATCCATTCTGTGTCAGGGTATCTATACGCTGCTTGACGATATAGTTAAATATATGCCGAGTCCCGAAATGCATCCGCTTGCAGGCGTTAATCTGAAGACCAATGAAGTCTTCGAAGCAAATTATGATTTCTCCAAGCCCAAGAGCGCATATATCTTTAAGACGATCGTGGATCCTTTCATCGGTAAGTATTCTCTTATCAAGGTATGCTCCGGTGTTATCAAGTCCGATGATACTTTGTACAACGACGATAAGGAAGTAGAGGAGAAGATCAACAAACTCTATATCCTCAGAGGTTCCAAGCCTGAAGAGATCTCCGAGCTCCATGCAGGTGATATAGGTGCCATTGCCAAGCTTACCGCCGCACGTACCGGTGACACCCTTTCAACCAAGGCTACGACCATCAGATACGGTAAAGCTGAGATCTCCAAGCCTTATACCGTTAAGAGATATTTCGTTCCCAACAAGAACGATATCGATAAGGTTGCCCAGTCATTACAGAAGATGAGTCATGAAGACCAGACATTAAAGGTTGTATCCGATGCAGAGAACAGACAGACTCTGATCTATGGTATCGGCGATATGCAGCTCGATGTCATTTCTTCAAGACTTGCTAATGAATATAAGGTTCAGATCGAACTCATGGATCCCAAGATCGCATACAGGGAGACCATACGCAAGACCTCGGATGTCGAGTATAAGTATAAGAAACAGTCCGGCGGTCACGGCCAGTACGGACATGTAAAGATGAGATTTTCGCCTGCAGGCGATACCGAACAGCAGTATGAATTCGAACAGGAAGTTGTCGGCGGAGCAGTTCCGAAGAATTACTTCCCCGCTGTTGAAAAAGGTATTGCCGAAGGCGTGACCAGAGGTCCTCTTGCAGCTTATCCGGTTGTGGGCGTTAAGGCCGTACTTTATGACGGATCATATCATCCGGTGGATTCGTCGGAAATGGCATTCAAGACAGCTGCGCTTCAGGCATTCA
>CAJOID010000009.1 GCA_905234595.1 uncultured Lachnospiraceae bacterium
CAGGTGATATCGGTACAGGTGCTCGTGAGATCGGTTATATGTACGGCCAGTATAAGAGACTTACAGGTCTCTATGAGGGCGTTCTCACCGGTAAGGGACTTACCTACGGCGGATCACTTGCCCGTACGGAAGCCACCGGATACGGTCTGCTGTATCTGACTGAGGAGATGCTCAAGTGCAACGGCAAGGACATCGCAGGCAAGACCATCGCTGTATCAGGCGCAGGTAATGTAGCGATCTACGCCATCCAGAAGGCTCAGCAGCTCGGCGCTAACCCCGTGACCTGCTCCGATTCCACAGGCTGGATATATGATCCCGAGGGAATCGATGTTGCTCTGCTTAAGGAGGTTAAGGAAGTTAAGCGCGCAAGACTTACCGAGTATGCAGCTGCCCGTCCTTCAGCTCAGTATCATGACAAGGCAGCCGAGGGTACCAATCAGTGGACTGTTAAGGTTGACATTGCTCTTCCTTGCGCTACTCAGAACGAACTTAATCTGGATGATGCCAAGACACTGGTTGCCAACGGCGTATTCGCTGTAGCAGAGGGCGCAAACATGCCTACCACTATGGAAGCTACCGAGTACTTCCAGAAGAACGGCGTTCTGTTCTGCCCCGGCAAGGCATCCAACGCAGGCGGTGTTGCAACATCCGCTCTTGAGATGAGCCAGAACTCCGAGAGACTGTCATGGACATTCGAGGAAGTAGATCAGAAGCTTCAGGGCATCATGGTCAACATCTTCCATAATCTGGATGATGCAGCCAAGAAGTACGGCAAAGAAGGCGACTACGTAGCAGGCGCCAACATCGCAGGCTTCCTTAAGGTTGCAGAAGCCATGAAGGCTCAGGGTGTAGTATAATCCACTCCGCTGATCACGCTAACTCAATCCTATATTAAGGTTTTACCTGGGGCTCCCGGATCGGGAGCCCCTTTTTTGGATTTCTCTGGCTTCCCAGAATTCTTTGAGATTCCTTTTGTGTTGCAATTCATATAGTTTCTTTGTGTTTCTATGACAGTGTGGTTGACATTAAGCAGTTTTTTACATAGTGTATTAGCAGAAACCATCTGTGGGTACCCCCGGTATCTCTGTAGTATAGTTTGGACGCTAATACATTACAGAAACACAGATGTTTTTTTCAATTGTAAAAGTACATCAGAGGTCAGGCATAGTACCCACCTTTATGCCAGAAGCCTCATACTTTTGTCCTATTGCATCACTTTATTAAAAAAACAAGAAAGACTCCGGCAAAGGAGATTCAACGAGCGAAGAAAGAGCTTGAAGATTATATAGCGAGGTACAATGAATATGAGTGAGTGGAAAGAGTTTCGCAAAGAACTGGGTATTTCTCCGGAGGAAGAAAGCGTGATCGAACTTGAAAAGGAATTGATCAAAACGCTGGTAAGGATCCGTGAAGAAAAGGGATTATCACAAGCAGAACTTGCTATGAAATGCAATGTTAAACAGCCGATGATAGCGCGCATGGAGAAATCAGTTCATTCCCCGCAAATAGACAGCCTGCTTAAGATTCTGGTTCCGCTGGGATATAAGCTGAAGATCGTTCCCCTGGAGAAAAACGGCTGACGCAGTGCGGGTTATGGTTGTATAATGGTAAAGCCGTTTGCATATCCGTTTTTTATGCGGCATGTAAATCTCAATAAACAGGATTTTATTAGTAATGCTTCTCCTCCAACAGATGATAATCCTTTTCCTGCTGATGATGGTGGGATTCGGACTTAAGAAAACAGGACTTATAACCGCAGCCGGGCAGAAGACTCTGTCCGCTGTGGTCGTTAATGCCGCCAATCCGGCGATGGTGCTGGCGGCGTCCATCAATAAAGAGAACACGATACAGGGCATGGAACTCGCCAGGACGTTCGGTCTGATCCTGGTCGTGTATGTGATCCTGATCATTCTCGCATGGGTGCTCACGAGAGTGCTGCGTGTGCCTCTCGGACAGCGCGGTACATATCAAAACATGACCGTTTTCTCAAATATCGGATTCATGGGATTCCCGCTCGTGAGTGCGATGTTCGGATCCGAAGCGATGCTGTATGCATCACTCTTTACGATTCCCTACAACATACTGATATACACCTATGCCTATGTGATGATGGACCATGACCGGGCGGATATCCGCAGAGCCAGGGCTTCATCCGGATCTGCATCTGTTCTAAGCGCAGTAGCTCCCGGCGATGCGACTCCGGACAACATGGATCAGAACACCGCGACTCAAAGCAACGCCAGCCCAACCACCGGCACGCAGAGCGGCACATCTCCCAATAAGCCCCCCGTCTCCGAAATACTCAGGAAGATCTTCAACATCGGCATGATCGCGAGCCTTCTCACGATCATCATATATCTGACGCAGGTGCCTGTACCGAAATTCATAGAATCCACGGTTGCTCACTTAAGCAATCTGACCGCACCTCTGTCCATGATCGTGATCGGATCATCGATGGCAGACATGAAGCTGCGTGATATGGGTACGGATGTCAGACTGCTCATCTTTTCGGGGCTTAAGCTTCTTCTGATCCCGATAGTGGGCGTGCTGCTGATCAAACTCACCGGAGCTTCACCGCTCTTCGTCGGAGTATGCGTTATAATGCTTGGTACTCCGGTCGGTTCCATGACAGCCATGCTTGCACAGACGCGTGACTCCAATGCAGAGCTGGCTTCGCGCGGAGTCGCACTCACCACTGTTATGTCTGTTATTACCCTTCCTATTGTATCCTTGATAGTGCTATAGTAGATTAGCAGGTAAGCATTTGGATTCCAGTTATGAGTGTTGATTCGGCGAGAGAACTCACCCCCGATTATCTGAAAGTATATATAGCCTATAACCGTGAAACCGCCAGAATAGACGGATCTGAGCAGCATATATCCGATACGCTCTATACCTATGACGGTATATATTCACGTCTGCCCGGATTTCGCAGGGAGCGTGCCGATAAGCTGACAAACCCCGCAGTCAGACGACAGTCGGTGATGGCTTTCGGACTTCTGATAATGGGGCTTGAGGACATAGGATTTGACACGAGTGATCCATCTATATGGGATGAACTTGCTTTTGCGACCACGGAGCATGGCAAGCCGTATTTCGCCGGCAGGAGAGATATACATTTCTCGCTGTCACATACACAGGGAGCAGTCATGTGTGCTGTATCCGGCGCTGAGACAGGTTGTGATATAGACAGTATCAGGAACAGATCCAGTCTCTACAGTGTTGCCAGGAAAGTGTTTACCCCGCGCGAACTCGCCTTTTGCATGAGGACACCTACCCTTGACGAGGAGATGGAGTTCTATAACGGCATATGTATAGATCCGGAGGCGTTCTGTCATATCTGGACGCGTAAGGAAGCCTATGCGAAATATACCGGAGAAGGCCTGGCTGAGATAATGACCGGATTCGACATTGACGGTATAGATGCAACCGTGCATTCCGAGGGCCTGGGACACTACGTCTGGGCGGTCTGTGCCCCCACTTTGATGGCCGTATATCCAACCATTCTTTCCACCTCTTTTTCTTGATAAATCACCCGATTTAAGCTATTATATTTTTTTAGTGTATACATTAATTTGGGATGTTTATGCTCTTTTGCAAAAATACGTGTAAGACAGGAGCGACAGTGAAATATGGCTGCTAAGCTTAACAAGAAACCCGTGACCGGGATGAAGGATATACTGCCGGAGGAGATGCAGATCCGTGAGTATGTGATGGGGATCATCAGATCCACATACGCAGAGTTCGGATTCACACAGATAGAGACACCGTGTGTGGAGAGTCTGGATAACCTAAACTGCAAGGCCGGCGGCGAGAATGAGAAACTGATCTTCAAGATCATGAAGCGCGGAGAGAAACTCAGACTCGATGAAGCCAAAGAAGAGAACGACCTCGCCGACGGAGGCCTCAGATATGACCTGACCGTTCCGCTCGTGAGATTTTATTCCAATCATGCTGCCGAACTACCGAATCCCTTCAAGGCCCTTCAGATGGGTAATGTATGGCGTGCCGACAGACCTCAGCGCGGGCGTTACAGACAGTTCATGCAATGTGATATAGATATACTCGGAGATGCATCCAATCTCGCCGAGATAGAACTGATCCTGGCCACGACCACGACTCTCGGGCGCATCGGATTCAAAGGATTCGAGATCCGCATCAATGACAGGCGCATACTTAAGGGAATGGCAGCTGCATGCGGCTTTGATGAAGCATCATTCGATGAGGTTTTCATCATCCTCGATAAGATGGACAAGATCGGACGCGACGGTGTACGCAGCGAACTGCTTGATGCAGGCTATGCGCAGGACAGCGTCGATAAATACATCGGCCTCTTCGAAGCCATGGAGCAGGCCGGAGATCCCGTTGAATATGCCATAGAAAGTCTGGGCAGTCTGCTGGATAAGGATGTCGCCGACGGATTCAGAGAGATCATTTCTTCGGTCCGCGCAGTAGGGGGAGATCATTATAAACTTGTATTTGATCCGACACTGGTACGCGGCATGAGTTACTACACGGGTACCATATTTGAGATAGCCATGCCCGAGTTCGGCGGCAGCTGCGGAGGCGGCGGCCGATATGACCGGATGGTGGGCATGTTTACCGGACAGGAAGTGCCGGCATGCGGTTTCTCGATCGGATTCGAGAGGATCGTTCTGCTCCTGATGGAGAGCGGGTTCAAGGTTCCCGGCTCGGATGCAAAGTGTGCATACCTTATAGAAAAGGGACTGCCTTCGGATAAACTCAATGAGGCACTTAAGAGTGCCGAGGCGGAGCGGGCAAACGGGCGGCAGATCCTCGTGGTGCGCATGAACAAGAACCGCAAGTTCCAGAAAGAACAGCTGACGGCACAGGGTTATACGGAGTTTAAAGAATACTTCTGCGAGGCACTGAAGTGAGTGCATCCCGTGTTCGTAATATGATATATCTGCTGATCTGCTCCATCGTATGGGGGATATCCTTCGTACCGCAGGCAGCCAGTATGGAGTTCATCGGACCGTTCACATTCAATGCGGTCAGATGCGCACTCGGATCACTGGTATTGATACCCGTCATTTTTGCGGCATGGTTCATAGCACGCAGACAGGGGAATGCGGATATGGCTCCGTACCTGCATGTATTCGACCGCAGTACGGTGACGGGCGGAGTGCTCAGCGGGATCCTGCTCTTCATTGCGACCAATTTACAGACGATAGCGCTCAAGACCGCTTCAGCCGGCAAGGGCGGTTTCATCACGGCGATGTATATCATCCTGGTACCGATCCTCGGCATATTTCTTCACAGAAGTGTCAGACTGAACGTATGGATCAGTGTTGTCATTGCTGCAGCCGGGTTGTACCTGCTGTGCGTCAGGGAGAGGCTGGCACTTAAACCCGAAGATCTGCTGCTGCTCGCATGTGCGTTCTTTTTTGCGGTGCAGATACTTACCGTGGATAAATATGTACCGACCGCCAATGGTATAGCGATGGCAGCGATAGAGTTCGGAGTGTGCTCCGTCATGTCTGCCATAGTGATGGTATTTGCGGAGACTCCCTCATGGGAGACCATCGGACAGTGTAAGGGTGCGATCATCTATGCCGGAGCCTGCAGCTGCGGTATCGCATATACATTGCAGATCCTCGGACAGCGTGATGTCGATCCTACTCTGGCGAGCCTGATCATGAGTCTTGAGAGCGTGACCAGTGTCATAGCGGGTGCGATCATTCTGCATCAGTTCATGACCGGCCGGGAGGTACTCGGATGTACGCTCATGTTCGCAGCGATCATCCTCGCGCAGCTGACCGACGTTATATATAGAGAAAAAGGAGTAAAAGATGAACAGATCGCATCTTGATGCTTTGGCCGATAAATTCTCCGATACACAGGATAATAATGATTTCGTGGCATTTATGACCGAACTTGAGAACAGTATGGTCCTGGTGCCCGCCGAAGCTCCCGCCGAGATAACGGACGAGATCAGAGAGGCGGCCAAGGCCGGCAAACCTCTGCCGATAGATAAGGAACACCAGCCCAAGGTGTGTCTGCTTGCAAAGAATGACGGCACCAAGGTGTTCCCAGTTTTCACATCTACGGAACAGATCCCTCAGGACAAGAGACCGTCGGCGATCATGAACCTGCCGTTTAAGAATGTGATCATCATGCTCAAGAACAATCCGGGCGAAGTCACTCAGATAGCGGTCAATCCTTTTACCAAAGGATTCGTACTGAACGAGAATCTGATCGATCTGGTAGATAAGAGATACAAGGCCGGAGCCAACAATCCGCAGGCTCAGGGTACGAACGTACAGCTGACCGAGCAGCAGCTCCATGCGATAGCACATGTGAAGATGAGCCGCGAGTATCTGCCCAAAGCACTGTATGAGGACCCGAAGAAGGTCCTGTCCGACATCAGACTGGGTAAGGAGAAGTATGTGCTGGATGCATACAGACGCGTGTATCCGCCCAATGTACGTCCTCCGTACTCGGAAGACGATATGGCTGTGATGTGCCTGCAGATAGAGGATGATCTGCTCATAACCCGTATAGATCTGCCGGAGAAATACACTCAGGAGGGCAGTCCTCTGCGTATATACATCACCGAGCACGACGGAAAGTACGGATATTATCTGATAGAGAAGGGGCCCAAGGGACTGCCCGGACAGATAGCCCAGGTGGATGAAAACGGTGTCCATAATAAGATCGAGGAGGCTCCCGATAACGGGGCTGAGATCGAGGCCATCATGGGCCTGATCAGGCCCTCATAGGTGAGATATGAAGATTTCAATGAAAAAGATCATTAATACGATGGCAGTTGCCGCTATGGCCGTATGTGTACTGGCATCCTGCGGTTCGAAGGCCGATGAAAATGTATCGGGGCGTGAGATACATAAGGACGGTTCCGTCACGGGAAGGATCGTCCGGGAGTTCGATGAGACACTCTACAGCGTGGACGGACTTAAAAACATGATGGATGAGGAGATACGCTCCTACAACTTCGATCATGCGGGTGAGCATATCACGGCAGGAGATGTATCGTGTACCGAGGGTATCCTGACCTGTATCATGAATTACGCGTCAGCGGAGGATTATGCGGAATTCAATACCAGGCGGTTCGTGGTCGAGAGCTTCGAAGAGGCTATGGCATCCGATCTCGTCAAGGTATCGGTCAAGTCAGTAAAGGATATGACGCAGACCGATCTGGATACTCTGGACAAAACGGACGATCTGTATGTACTGATTACCGATGAGACCGGACAGGTGTCATTCCCAGGCAAGGTGCTGTACGTATCTGACGGAGTTGAGTCCGTTTCCAATAAGCAGATCAATGTCACCGACAACATGGACGGACTGGCATATATCGTATATGAGAATAAATAAGCTCTGAAATAACGGAGCAGAATAATCAACACGGAGGATCATTATGGAAAAGACAATGGACAAGATAGTCACACTGGCGAAGGCGAGAGGTTTCGTTTATCCCGGTTCGGAGATCTACGGAGGTCTGGCGAACACATGGGATTACGGTAATCTCGGCGTGGAGCTTAAGAATAATGTTAAGAAGGCATGGTGGCAGAAGTTCGTACAGGAATCACCGTATAACGTAGGTGTGGACTGCGCGATACTGATGAACCCCCAGACATGGGTGGCATCCGGTCATCTCGGCGGCTTCTCCGATCCTCTGATGGACTGTAAGCAGTGTCACGAGAGATTCAGAGCTGACAAGATCATCGAAGATTTTGCAGCCGAAAAGGGGATCACTCTGGAGACTTCCGTGGACGGATGGTCACATGAGGAGATGGAGAAGTTCATCAAGGATAACAACGTTCCCTGCCCTTCATGCGGTATGCATGATTTCACTCCGATCAGAGAGTTCAACCTGATGTTCAAGACATTCCAGGGTGTAACGGAGGATGCCAAGGATGTGGTATATCTGCGTCCCGAGACCGCTCAGGGTATATTCGTTAACTTCAAGAACGTACAGAGAACCTCACGCAAGAAGGTTCCTTTCGGTATATGTCAGGTAGGTAAGAGTTTCCGTAATGAGATCACTCCCGGTAACTTCACCTTCCGTACCAGAGAGTTCGAGCAGATGGAGCTGGAGTTCTTCTGCAAGCCCGGCACACAGACTGAGTGGTTTGAGTACTGGCGCAAGTTCTGCTATGAGTGGCTGCTCTCACTCGGTATCAAGGCTGAGAACTTAAGACTCCGCGATCATGATCCCGAGGAGCTTTCTTTCTACAGTGATCATACGACAGATATCGAGTATGCGTTCCCCTTCACCGACTGGGGAGAACTCTGGGGTATCGCTTCCAGGACCGATTATGACCTGACCAGACATCAGGAGACATCCAAGCAGTCCATGGACTACTTCGATGATGAGACCAATGAGAAGTACATCCCTTATGTAGTGGAGCCTTCACTGGGTGCGGACCGTGTGACACTTGCATTCCTGTGTGAGGCGTATGACGAGGAGAATATCGGTACTGAGGATAAGCCTGATATGCGTACGGTGCTGCATTTCCATCCGGCCATCGCTCCCGTTAAGATAGGTATACTTCCTCTTTCCAAGAAGCTTAACGAGGGTGCCGAGAAGATCTATGCTCAGCTTTCAAAGAAATACAATTGTGAGTTTGACGACAGAGGAAACATCGGCAAGAGATACCGCAGACAGGACGAGATCGGCACTCCGTTCTGCGTAACCTACGACTTCGATTCCGAGGAGGATCACAAGGTTACGGTCAGATTCCGTGATTCCATGGAGCAGGAGAGAGTTGCTATCGAGGAACTGGATACATTTTTCGCGGATAAGTTCGAATTCTAAAGATTATTCCGGCGGGAGAGCAGCACATTGGTTTCGCAGCGAGGACTAACGGGCCGCAGCAAGAAACTATTGTGCTGGTAGGCCCGCCGGAGATTTACGATAGATTCAGAAGGGAATAATATGGAAAAGTTTACATCTAAGGAATTAAGAAAAGAATGGATAGATTTCTATGTTAAGAGAGGGCATGTCGATGTGGGCGCCGTTTCGCTCGTGTCGGACGGATCCACCGGCGCAATGTTTAACGTAGCCGGTATGCAGCCCATCATGCCTTATCTTCTCGGAAAGACGCATCCCTCCGGAACCAGGCTCTGCAATGTTCAGGGATGTGTACGTACCAACGATATAGACGGAGTTGGTGACAAGAGTCATCTTACGTTTTTCGAGATGATGGGTTCATGGAGCCTCGGTGACTATTTCAAAAAAGAAAGATGCCAGTGGAGTTATGAGCTTCTGACCGAGGTATTCAAATTTGACAGGGATCATCTTGCAGCTACCGTTTTTGCGGGCGATGAGAATGCCCCCAGAGACGAGGAAGGTGCAAAGTACAGGATAGAATCAGGCTTCAAGCCCGAGAATGTATTCTTTTTGCCTGCTGAAGACAACTGGTGGGGCCTTGAGTACGGTCCCTGCGGACCCGACTCGGAGATGTTCTATGTTTCGGATGCAGAGCCCTGCGGACCCGACTGCAGACCCGGATGTCACTGCGGCAAGTATACCGAGATCGGTAACGACGTATTCATGCAGTACGACAAGCAGAAGGACGGAACACTTCTCCCGCTTGCCAAGAAAAACGTGGACACCGGATGGGGACTTGAGAGAAACCTCGCTTTCTTAAACGGCATTGACGATGTTTATCTTACCGACCTGTTCACGGGCGTTATCGCACGCATCGAGGAGAAATCCGGTATCAAATACGGATCGGATGAAAAGTCCACCAGATCCATGAGGATCATCGCAGATCATTTAAGGACCGGTGTCATGCTCATCGGTGACGAGGCAAAGCTTCTCCCTTCAAACGGCGGTCCCGGATATGTCTTAAGGAGACTCCTCCGGCGTGCCGTAAGACACGGACAGTCTCTTAATCTGTCTCTTGAGGATATGCTCGATGTTGCAAGCGTCTACATCGATGATGTTTATTCGGACAGCTATCCGCTTCTTACCAAAAACAGGGATTTCATACTTAACGAGCTTAAGAAGGAGATCGTTCGTTTTGAGGCGACTCTCGAAAACGGTATGAAGGAGTTTAGGAAGATCGCGGATGAGAAGAAATCTTCCGGATCAAAAGAGATCGACGGAAAGTCCGCTTTCTATCTATACGATACGTTCGGTTTCCCCTACGAGCTGACACTTGAAATGGCTGAAGAAGAGGGATTGAGCGTAAACGAAGCAGGTTTCAGAGAGTCAATGGATGCCCAGAAGAAGCTTGCCAGAGAGAATGCGAATTTCTCACAGAAGGCAGCCGAAAGTTCTGTTTTCGATACTCTCCCGGATGACGTTACGAGTACGTTTACCGGATATGAGACACTTGAGGATACCGGCAGGATCGTGGCCCTCGCTGACGGCGGGAAACTTACTGACAGCCTGACGGAGGGATCTGAGGGTACGGTCGTTACCGACAAGACGCCTTTCTATGCAACCATGGGCGGTCAGAAGGGCGATGTAGGTGTGATCACAACCGGCGTCGCCGAATTCGAAGTGTTCGATACGGTCAAACTCCCTAAGGGAAGAGTGGGCCATGTCGGAAAAGTCGTAAGCGGGACCGTAAAGACCGGTGATACGGCTACTCTCAAAGTAGATATACAGACAAGACAGTCGACATGCCGTAACCATTCGGCTACGCATCTGCTTCAGGCAGCGCTGCAGGAGGTTCTGGGCAAAGATGTACATCAGCAGGGTTCATATCAGGATCCCGACAGGACCAGATTCGACTTCAGCTACGGTGAGGGAGTAAAACCCGATGAACTGAAGAAGATCCAGGCGATAGTGAATGCAAAGATAGCAGAGGATCTGCCGGTCACCACGGATGTGATGAGCATAGATGAGGCAAAGAAGTCAGGTGCCATGGCTCTCTTCGGAGAGAAGTACGGTGAATCCGTACGTGTCGTATCCATGGGTGACTTCTCAAAAGAATTGTGCGGCGGTACTCATGTATCGCACACAGGTGATATACGCAACTTCAAGATCGTATCAGAAGGCGGCGTGGCAGCAGGCGTCAGACGTATCGAAGCCATAACCGGCGATAACGTAAATGCATATTATGAGGAGCTTGAGAGCAGACTCGATGCCGCAGCAGCTGCAGCGAAGACCAATCCTTCCGATCTGGTTGCAAAGATCGAGTCCATGCAGAAGCAGATCAAAGAGCTGAGCTCCGAGATGGAATCACTTAAGTCCAAGGCTGTAAAAGAAGCACTCGGGGACGTCATGGATCAGGTTAAAGAGATAAAAGGCGTAAAACTCCTCGCGACCTCAGTAGACGGTGTGGATATGAACGGATTACGTGACCTCGGTGACCAGCTTAAGAGTAAACTCGGTGAGGGTGTAGTCGTACTTGCATCCAATGCCGGCGGTAAGGTCAACCTCGTCGCCATGGCTACCGACGGTGCTATAGCTAAGGGAGCACATGCGGGTAATCTGATCAAAGCCATTGCTCCCAAGGTCGGCGGCGGCGGGGGCGGAAGACCCAATATGGCTCAGGCGGGCGGAAAGGATCCTGCGGGGATTAACGATGCTCTTGCCGAAGCAGAGACTGCGCTTGAAGGACAGTTATAGATCATGCCTAAGATCAAGGACTTGAGATTCAGTGTGCCGATAGCCGTGATGCTGCCCTGGATATTCTGTTATTCCAAGGTCAGGACACGCTATATGATGAATCATCCCGATAAGTACTCCATACAGGACCGTTATGATTTCGGAATGAGAGTAATAGATCATATAGCAAAACATGCAAGGGTTACAACACTGGTTACCGGGCGGGAGAATGTTCCGACCGGTGAGACCGTTGTTTTTTACTCCAATCACCAGGGTAAGTATGACGCTCTCGGTATACTTCGCAACATGGACAATATTCCCTGTGCTCCGTTATGGGAAATGAAGGCTGCCGACCGCTTACTGGCTCATGAGATGGCCTATCTGGTCAATGCCGTGCTCATAGATCTGGAGAGCCTGAAGGGAAAGGCCAAAGGTATAGTCGACGCGATAGAACAGATCAAAGCGGGCGGGAATATGCTCATTTTCCCGGAAGGAAAGACCGATCCCGATAAGGGCAATGCACTCGGAGAATTTCAGGCAGGATGCTTCGCGTGCAGCTTAAAGACGCATACTACCATGGTGCCTGTCGCAATCTATGATTCATACAAGGCCATGAACGGAAACAATATATTTGACCGTGTCAGGGTGCAGATCCATTTTCTGGATCCCATCAGGTATGATGAATACAAGGATATGAACAAACAGGAGATAGCCGACCTGATCAAAGGACGCATAGCAGAGAAACTTGAGGAGATCGAATTCGGCACTGAAAGGATTAGTGAAGAATGAAATTAACTACCAAATATCTGCTGATGATATGCTCCGTGGTATTTGCAGTCAATCTCGTGATGGGATTCGTCATCGCGCAACAGTCCAAAGAAACGCTCGCAACCCAGATAAATGCCAGGATGCTGAATGTGGCCAATACGGCGGCGGCATCGATAGACGGTGATATGTTAAAAGCCGTAACGGCTGACGATAAAGCTGCCGGCAGTGAGAGTTATAAGGAGATCATGGATACCCTGACTCTCTATCTGGAGAATTCGGATGTGACCTATATCTATACCATACAGGATATGGGAAACGATAAGTTTGCATTTATCATCGATTCCGACCCGGTGAATCCGGGTGAATTCGGTGAAGAGGTAGTGACCACGGAGGCGCTGATCGATGCGGCCAAAGGTACACCGGGAGTCGATCAGGAGCCTTTCACCGACAGCTGGGGCCGGTTCTACAGTTCTTACAGTCCCGTGTTTGATTCCGATGGCAAGGTGGCAGGTATCATAGGAGCAGACTTCGATGCTCTGTGGCTGGAGACTCAGATACGCAAGCAGTATATGCTGATCCTGATCATCGCCATGGCAGCCGTTATCATCGGTGCGGTCCTGGTCATCATAGTATCATCCAAGACCACAGGCAGGTTCCAGGCACTGTATGATGAACTCTCTTCGCTTACCGAAGATGTGGAGGAGCTGAATACCGAGATAGTGAATAATCCGGACTATAAGGGCCTTGTCGAAGATGCAGGTGTGGAGAATATTCCCGCGGATACAACTCCCACGAAAGCTAAGGATGTTACGGAGGATGCCGTAGGAGCTCTGTCCGACAAACTGAAGAGCATGCATGACAGTATGAATCAGTATCTGTCGATCGTCCGCAGGCAGGCATATGCCGATTCCCTGACGGGACTCGGTAACAGGGCAGCCTACAGTAACGCGGTTAAGAGGCTTAACATGTCGATCTCACAGGGGATCGCATCTTTCTCGGTGATCATCATCGATATAGACAATCTCAAGTCCATCATCGACGAGCATGGACATGAGTATGTGGATAAGGTCATATATGATATGGCAGGCCTCCTGAAAAAGTCATATGGCGCCGAGCATCTGTACAGGATCAACGATGACAGCTTCATGGTCATCACCGACAGCATGACGCTCAAGCGTATAGAAGAGATCAACAGATCCTTTGATGAAGATCTGGCTGAGTATAATGCGGGACCTGATGGTGTGAGAGTAACAGTCTCCAAGGGTGCGGCGGTATACCGTCCGGGATTCGATTCCGAGTACCGCGAGATATTCAAGCGTGCAGACGGTGAACTCTCTGCTGCCAGGCAGGCAGGACAGGAACAGGAAGAGAAATCATGAGATCATTTAAAATGGATTCACACAGAACAGGGGGCAGGATAGCGGCTGCCTTGCTGTGTATCATGATGGCGAGCTGCCTGACAGGCGCGAAGACTCCCGAGTCAACGGATAATGCGCAGACAGGAATACTGACCGAAGCGGATGCCACCGTGAGCAACGGACATCTCGTAGCCATAGATGCCGGCCACCAGGCCAAAGGGAATTACGAGAAAGAGCCTGTGGGCCCCGGAGCGACAGAGATGAAAGCCAAGGTGGCCGGGGGGACCAAAGGCGTATCAAGCGGACTGGCCGAGTATGAGCTTACTCTGGCCGTATCGCTTAAACTGCGCGATGAGCTGAAGGCCAGAGGATATGATGTTCTGATGATCCGTGAGACCAATGATGTGAACATCTCGAATGCCGAACGTGCAGGGATGGCAAATGATGCCGGTGCGGATGTATTTGTGCGCATACATGCAAACGGTGCGGCGAGTTCCAAGGCAAACGGCATGATGACGATATGCCAGACAGCTTCGAACCCGTATAATTCTTCATATTACGAAGCCAGTAAGAAACTGGCCGTGAATGTGCTGGATTCGATGGTGGCAGCCACGGGCGCAAAGCGTGAACGTGTGTGGGAGACCGATACGATGACAGGTATCAACTGGTGTCAGACTCCCGTGACCATCATAGAGATGGGATATATGACCAATGCAAAAGAAGATGCACTGATGGCGACCGATGATTATCAGTTGAAGATAGTGAAGGGTATCGCAGACGGAATAGACACGTATTTTAAATAAATATCCGGTTAAACAGGCATTCACAGAATATCTGCTGCGTCAGGATAAAAATGAAAATGATTTTCGTTTTTATATTGACGCAGTTTTTTTATGTGCTTATAATTGAGAATGGTTTTCAAATTCATGATTATTGCATAGAGAGCACCGGGGACCGATCATGGCAGAACGATCAAAATACAATACCAAACACAGCGACCGTATACTTAAGTATCTTGAGGGATTGAGCGGGGTTCATATCACAGCATCCGACGTATGCGATCATTTCAGAGATCAGGGTGAAACCATCGGACAGTCCACCGTGTACAGGCAGCTGGAACGTCTTGTGGATGAGGGTGTACTGAATAAGTACAATATCGACAGCAATTCGCCGGCTTGCTTTGAATATACCGGACACGGATCTCATTCAGACGGAGAAGTGTGTTTTCACTGCAAGTGTGAGAAATGCGGACGCGTGATCCACCTGCACTGTGATGAGATAAAAGAACTTAAAGACCATATGATGGCTGAGCATCACTTCATGCTGGACCCGGTAAGGACTGTTTATTACGGCATATGTGAGGAGTGTATCACCGGTAATACATGATCATGGGTGCTGTGCGGAGACGCAGTAAGTGAACTGACAGGAGATAAGTGTTTTGAAAAGGATCGTAAAGCGGGGCCTGACACTGTGCATGCTGCTGTTTATGCTGACAGCATGCGTGGGAGGTTCCCCTGACATAAATACGGATGTACCGGGCGCCGCTACAACCGGAAGTGACGGATTAACCATAGTGGCAACGATCTTCCCGGAGTATGACTGGGTCATGAATATCATGGGTGACCGTGCACAGAGTGCGGATATTACACTTCTTATGGATAATGGTGTGGATATGCACAGTTTCCAGCCTACGGCAGGAGATATCCTGAAGATATCATCCTGTGATCTGTTCATCTATGTGGGCGGTGAGTCCGATGAGTGGGTTGAGGATGCTCTTGCCGAGGCTGTTAATAAGGATATGGTTGTCGTCAACCTGATGGATGTCCTGGGTGACAGGGTTAAGGAAGAGGAAACCGTGGAAGGCATGGAAACCGAAGATGATCACGATGATAAGTCCAGCGGTGAAGAGACAGGCCCTGAAAATGATGAGCATGTATGGCTATCACTTAGAAATGCAGAGGTTTTGTGTGACTCCATAACAGATGCATTATGCACCGTGGACTCCGAAGAAACGGATACATACAGAGCAAATAATGATAAGTATCAGGCTTCCCTTAAATCTCTTGACGATGACTACAGCAAAGCAGTGGATGAATCTCCGGTCAGGACTTTATTGTTCGGTGACCGTTTTCCGTTCAGATATATGACCGATGATTATGCACTGGACTATTATGCAGCTTTTGCGGGATGCTCCGCTGAGACGGAAGCCAGCTTCGAGACAGTTATATTCCTGGCGAATAAGGTCGACGAACTTGGACTGGATGCGGTCATGACAATAGACGGAAGCGATGGGAAAGTGGCCCGTACCATCATTGATAACACATCCACCCGTGATCAGGAGATCCTTATGCTTAACTCAATGCAGGGCGTGACAGCACAGGACATTGATTCGGGAACGACATACCTGTCTGTAATGAGATCCAATCTGGAAGTATTGGAGGAAGCACTTAAATGAGCCTTATCCGAGTTGAAAATCTGGCTGTCGGGTATGAAGGCATAGCCATAGAAAAGAATATAAACTTCAAGGTAGATCCGGGTGACTATCTGTGTATAGTCGGAGAGAACGGTTCGGGCAAGACTACGCTCATGAAGACACTGCTCAATCTGCAGAAACCGCTGAGCGGAGAGATCATATACGGTGACGGACTTAAGTCTGACGAGATAGGATATCTGCCTCAACAGACAGTGGTACAGAAGGACTTTCCCGCATCGGTCAGAGAGATAGTCCTGTCAGGATGTCAGGCCAGATGTGGAAGGAGACCTTTTTACAACCGGGAGGAGAAGCATCTCGCCGATTCCAATATGGAACGCATGGGGATTTCTGATCTGGGCAGACGATGCTACCGGGAGCTTTCCGGTGGGCAGCAGCAGAGAGTATTGCTTGCCAGAGCTTTGTGCGCGACGGAGAAACTGCTGTTGCTTGATGAACCCGTGTCAGGACTCGACCCGAAGGTTACCGCGGAGATGTACGAGCTGATCGCCGGCCTCAACAGATCAGGCGTGACGATCATCATGATCTCCCATGATATACAGGCAGCCGTACGTTATGCCAGTCATATACTGCACATAGGAGATGTTTTTTTCTTCGGAAGCAGGGACGAGTATGTGGCTTCCGGTATCGGCAGGGATTTCCTGGCTGAAATGACCGAAAAGGAGATGAGCGGTGATGAGTGATCTGATTGAATACCTGTCATATCCTTTTGTAAGATATGCACTGATAGTAGGCATACTGATATCTCTGTGTGCGTCTCTCCTCGGAGTCACGCTTGTGCTTAAGAGATTTTCATTTATCGGAGACGGGCTGTCGCATGTGGCATTCGGAGCGATCGCTATAGCTTCGGTGCTCGGTTTGACGGATAACACTCTGCTGGTGCTTCCGGTCACCGTGATAAGTGCCATACTTCTGTTAAAGACCGGACAGAATACGAAGATCAAGGGCGATGCGGCCATAGCCATGATCTCTGTAGGAGCGATGGCGTTCGGCTATCTGATCATGAACTTATTCTCCACATCCACCAATCTGACGGGAGATGTATGCAGTACACTGTTCGGCTCCACGTCAATACTGACTATCACCACATCTGAGGTGTGGATATGCCTTATACTGTCTGTTATAGTTATTACTTCATTTGTGATCTTTTATAACAAGATATTTGCAGTTACGTTTGATGAGAACTTCTCCAAGGCGACAGGAGTCAACGCAGACTTCTACAATCTGTGTATAGCGGTGATCATAGCGGTGATCATAGTATTGGCGATGAACCTGGTGGGATCGCTTCTGATATCCGCCCTGGTCATATTCCCCGCACTTTCGGCCATGCGGCTGTTTAAGAGTTTCAGAGGAGTGATCATATGCTCAGCGGTGATCTCAGTCATATGTGCGCTGGCCGGCATGATCATATCTATTCTGGCAGGTACACCGGTCGGATCTACGATAGTGGCGGTGGATGTAGCGGGATTTGCGCTGTGTTCACTTGGAGGAAGACTTTTCGGTCACGCCTGACGGCGGAGAGCCGCTCTTACGCTTCCCTTCGGATCCGTGATCAGAAGTCTGACGATCCAGATCACCAGTCCGAGAGCTACCACTGCAAGTCCGAGGAAAGCATCATTGAGCATGTCCTCAGCGGCGGGAGTGAAGTACTCAGCCTTCAGTTCTGCAAATTCAAAAATCGCATCCACGAACCACATGATCGATGCACCCCAGTACATGAATACGAGAATACCCAGCTGCAGGGTATCGTCTTTTCTGGTGTACCATTTATAAGTAGCAATGATAGCGGCGAATACAGTGATGAGTAGTGTCATATCAGTTCACCTCATGCTTTCTCTGAAGCTTCCGCATTGATCTTCTTAACAAGAGCATCGGCTACTACACACATTACTGCCCATACGGCTGTGATCAGGAGAGCCATCGTCACGCCTACGGTAGCCATTTCGTGGAACATCTCTGCAGCATCCTCAGCATTGGACATAGCGGTGAGGAACGGGAACCACGGTACGACTTCTCCGTGCCAGATATGCTCGAACATGAGCAGAACAGCTCCTCCGGTCAGAAGAGATGTGAGCCATTTAAGCTTCCTGCTGAGAGGAATCTTAACTTCTTCGACATGATCGTGGCCGGAAGCTTCAGCCCTGATCTCTTTTTTCTCTTCAACGGCCTCTACAACTTTAACTACTGCAGCTTCTGCTGCCGATACGAGAAAGCACGCCATAATAATCCTCCTTATTATATAAAAGAATATGCTCTGTGCAGATTCAACCCGACGATAAATGGTGTTGCGTTAAACTTCAAGTGGATTCAAGCTTTTTCATACATACATATATAGTAAAACATGCCGCCGGAAGTGTCAATTTTATCTTTTTGAAAAAGATTTTTCTAAAAACCTATTGACATAGTAGGTAATACGGTGTAAAGTCATATCATCTTCAAAAGAAGAAGGAGGAGAACATTATGAAGAGATCAATCTTAACCAACAACCTGAAAAAAATCGCTGCAACAATCCTCACGGCAGGAATGCTGACATCGATGCTCGCAGGTTGCGGAAGCGGATCGGATGCAGCGGCTCCCGCCGCAGGTACGGATGCAGCCTCTGCCGCAGAAGCATCGGGCGATCAGGTTTTCAGAACACTGGATGAGATCAAGGCCGACGGCAAGATCAACATCGGAGTTTTCTCGGACAAGAATCCTTTCGGATATGTGGATGAGAACGGTGCCTATCAGGGATACGACGTATACTTCGCCGAGAGGATAGGTAAGGACCTCGGAGTTGAGATCAACTACGTATCCACAGAGGCAGCCAGCCGTGTTGAGTATCTCGAGACCGGTAAGGTGGACATAGTTCTGGCGAACTTCACCGTAACCGAGGAGAGAGCCGAGAAAGTTGATTTCGCACTTCCTTATATGAACGTGGCACTCGGTGTTGTATCACATGAGGACAACGTGATCGAGAGCCTTGACCAGATAGGTGCGGATGATCAGGTCATCGTCATCTCAGGTACTACCGCAGAGACCTATCTTGAGAAGAACAATCCGGAGATCAAACTCCAGAAGTTCGATACATATGCCACAGCCAAGACTTCATTTGAGAACGGAACCGGTGTGGCATGGGCAAACGATAATACCGAGGTTATCGCGTACGCTATAGAGAATGAAGGATATGTAGTAGGTATTCCTTCACTCGGAAGCCAGGATACCATTGCACCCGCAGTCAGCAAGGGTAACACCACACTGCTCAACTGGCTGAACGATGAGATCAGGGCACTCGGAAACGAGAACTTCTTCCATGCTGATTATGAGGCAACTCTTATAGACACTTATGGTAAGGATTATGAGGAGACTCTTGTAGTAGAAGGCGGTGTGGTCGCAGGTGCAGCCGAAGCAACAGGTTCTGCAGGTGACCTCGACATCCCTGACGGTGGCGGAGAGACCATCAAGATCGCAGCTTCTCCCGTACCTCATGCAGAGATCCTGGCTAAGGCCGGTGAGATCCTGAAAGATTACGGATATGAGCTCGACGTTGTAGAGTTTGAAGACTATGTACAGCCCAATCTTGTAGTAGAGTCGGGTGAGTTCGATGCAAACTACTTCCAGCATGTACCTTATCTTGACAGCTTCAACGAGGAGCAGGGTACACATCTGGTAGACGCAGGTGACATCCACTATGAGCCCTTCGGTATCTATCCCGGTACCAAGAAGAGCCTTGACGAGATAGCAGACGGCGATGCGATCGCAGTACCCAACGATACTACCAATGAAGCGAGAGCACTTCTGCTCCTTCAGGACAACGGTCTTCTGAAACTGAAAGACGGCGCAGGCCTGACCGCAACCGTTAACGATATCGTTGAGAACCCTCACAATATCGACTTCGTAGAGCTTGAAGCAGCTCAGGTAGCCAGAGTCGTAAACGAAGTGGCTTATGTCGTACTCAACGGTAACTACGCACTGGAAGCCGGCTTCTCCGTAGCGAAGGATTCCATCGCATACGAAGCAAGCGATTCCGTAGCAGCCAAGACTTACGTGAACATCGTGGCAGTAGCTGACGGCAATCAGAATTCTCCCAAGATCGACGCACTTGTTAAGGTGCTCCGTTCCGACGAGATAAAGCAGTTTATCACCGATAACTATGATGGTGCTGTAGTTTTCTTCGAAAAGTGATAGAATAGACTAAACATAATGAATGAGGGAGGACCGGCGGGCCCTCCCTTTTAATCGGAGAAAAGAATGAGTGAGATCAGTATCAGACATCTAACCAAGAAATTTGAAGTCAAGGGTCATACCGTTACTGCTTTGAATGATGTATCCCTGTCTGTCGAAAAAGGACAGATCTACGGTATCATCGGTATGTCGGGTGCAGGTAAGAGTACTCTGGTCAGGAGTGTGAACTATCTGGAAAAGCCGACCGAGGGAAGCGTGTTCATCGAAGGTACTGACCTGGCATCCTTAAGTGAGAATGAACTCAGGGCCAAGCGCAGTGAGATCGGCATGATCTTCCAGAGCTTTAACCTGCTCGAACAGAAGAACGTGATCGACAACGTATGTTTCCCGCTGGAGCTTAAGGGCATCAAGCGCAAAGCGGCCAGAGATAAGGCAAGAGGACTGCTGGAGACAGTAGGTCTCTCCGAGAAGGAAAAAGCTTATCCATCTCAGCTGTCCGGCGGACAAAAACAGAGAGTTGCCATAGCGAGAGCTCTCGCTACGGAACCGAAGATCCTTCTGTGCGATGAGGCTACGAGTGCGCTGGATCCCCAGACCACGGATTCTATCCTCAGATTGCTTAAGGATATCAATGAGAAGATGGGCATCACGATGCTCGTGATCACACATCAGATGTCCGTGGTGACCAGCATATGCGATCATGTGGCGATCATAGATAACGGAGTACTGGTGGAAGAGGGTGAGGTCACCCAGATATTTGAGTCCCCTTCATCGGATGCGGCCAAGGAACTCATATCCGGCACTCCCGTCAGATATTCACCGATATCCGAGCTCAATGCGGAGCGCAAGATCAGGATCGTTTTCTCCGAGAATTCATCCTATGAGCCCGTCATTGCGAATCTGATACTTAAGTTCGGTGAGCCTGTCAATATCCTCAAGGCCGATACCAGAGATGTGGGAGGTACCGCCAGAGGTGAGATGATCCTGGGTCTTCCCGATGATACGGACTTACAGGAAGGCATCATAGATTATCTGAAGGAGAGAGGCCTTAGCGTGACGGAGGTGAGCGACCATGTTTGATTCAAAAGTTGTTGAAATGATACTCGAAGGTATCAGGGATACCCTCTACATGACGCTCGTATCCACTCTGATCGGATATATACTCGGCCTGCCTCTGGGAATAATCCTCCATGTGACGGGTGCCGAAGGCCTTAAGCCCAATAAGGCCGTATATAAGGTCATCGATGTGATATGCAATATCATCAGGAGTATTCCCTTCCTGATCCTGCTGATCCTGCTCATTCCCTTTACCAGAGCGATAGTGGGTCAGAGTTACGGATCGACTGCGACCATAGTACCGCTCGTGATATGCGCGGCGCCTTATATAGCCAGAGTCGTGGAGAGCTCGCTTAACGAAGTCGACAGCGGCGTAGTGGAAGCTGCCAGAGCCATGGGCGCATCCAACGCACAGATAGTGTTTAAGGTACTCCTTGTGGAAGCCAGGACATCACTGGTCACCGGGGCTACCATCACTACGGGACTGCTGCTCGGATATTCCGCTATGTCCGGTACCGTCGGAGGCGGAGGACTGGGAGATATCGCCGTCAGATACGGATATTACAGATGGCAGACCGATATCATGATAGTCACGGTGGTACTGCTGATAGTCATTTTCCAGATCATACAGAATCTGGGCACGAGACTGGCGCTTAAACTCGATCACCGCAAGAAATAACCGTTAACGAACCCGTCACGGAGCACAGATATGGATATATCCGCGATAAGTCAATATACTCCTCTTTTTGTTCAGGCTTTCTTTCTTACAGTGAAGATAGGCTGGATAGGGATCGTATTGTCTCTGGGTATAGGTATCGTATGTGCATTCGTGATGTACTTCAAGATCCCCGTGCTCACTGTGATCGTGCGCATATATGTAGAGCTGTTTCGTAACACTCCGTTACTGGTGCAGCTCTTCTTTATCTATTTCGGACTGCCGAAGCTGGGACTTACGATCTCCGCGGAGGTTTGCGGTGCCCTGGGACTCGGCCTGCTTGGTGGCAGCTATATGGCCGAGGCAATCAGGAGCGCGCTTGAGGCAGTGCCCGCAAGCCAGCGCGAAAGTGCTCTGGCTCTCGGAATGGGCAAAGGACAGCTGTTCGGACTGATCACGCTGCCCCAGGCGGTATCATCTAGTGTACCTGCCATACTCGCCAATGTGATCTTTCTGCTGAAGGAGACAAGCGTCTTCTCGGCTATAAGCCTGATGGATCTGATGTTCACTGCCAAGGATCTGATCGGACTGTATTATGATACGACCGAATGTCTGGTGCTGCTGGTCATCTTCTATGTGATCATGCTCCTGCCGGTATCGTTCCTGGGCAGATGGGTTGAGCACAAGGCCAGATTTGCCATATACGGAGATTAACCATGGGAAGTCTCGGATTTGAGGTATTATTCAAGGGAACCAATATGCTGCGCCTGCTTCAGGGACTGGGCGTGGCACTTAAGATCAGTCTGGTCTCGGTACTGATAAGCATCGTACTGGGGATCGCTTTCGGTATGCTCGTATCCATGAAGAAACCGGCGGTCAATGCTGTCTTCAATGTGTATCTGGAGATCGTCAGGATCATGCCTCAGATGGTACTTCTTTTCATCGTATACTTCGGCACGACGAAGAGCCTGGGCCTGAATCTGAGCGCCGAAGCGGCATCGATCATAGTTTTCTCATTCTGGGGAACGGCAGAGATGACAGACCTGGTCCGCAGTGCCATTATAAGCATCCCCGTCACACAGTATGAGAGCAGTGCGGCACTCGGAATGAGCAGGCTGCAGACTCAGGCTTATATCATCATTCCGCAGACAATACGTCGTCTGATCCCGTTGTCCATAAATCTGATCACACGTATGATCAAGACCACGAGCCTGGTCATGATGATAGGTATCGTGGAAGTATTGAAGGTAGGACAGCAGATCATAGAAGCGAACAGAAAGAGCTCGCCGAATGCGGCATTCGGCGTATTTGCGACGGTATTTCTGCTGTATTTCATCGCATGCTGGCCCATCAGTCAGCTGTCGAAATACCTTGAGAGCAAATGGGTGAATTAGTATGGAAGAGATATTAAGAGTTGAACATCTGCATAAGAAATATGACGACCTGGGCGTACTCGAGGACGTGAGCTTAAGTGTGCACAAGGGAGAGGTCATCGCCATCATAGGTCCGTCCGGTTGCGGCAAAAGTACTTTCCTCCGGTGCCTGAACGGACTTGAGGATATACAGGACGGACGTGTGATCCTGCATGATGAGATCATCAATCCGTGCGATGATGTGAAGAAACTTCAGAAGAGCCGTGAGAAGATCGGTATGGTATTCCAGAGTTACGATCTTTTCCCTCATAAGACGATACTTCAGAACGTGACACTGGCTCCCGTTAAGGTACAGAAGAGAGATAAGGCTGAGGTGGAAGCGGAGGCCATGGAGCTTCTGACCAGGGTCGGCCTCGAATCCAAAAAGAACAACTACCCCAGACAGCTGTCCGGCGGTCAGAAACAGCGTGTAGCCATAGTACGTGCTCTGATCATGCATCCCGAGATCCTACTGCTCGATGAGATCACGGCAGCTCTGGATGCCGAGATGGTAAGAGAAGTATTGGAGGTGGTTCTGTCACTTGCCAGAGAGGGCAGGACCATGATCATAGTGACTCATGAGCTTCAGTTCGCACGGGCCGTCGCAGACAGAGTCATATTCATGGATGGCGGGAACATCGTTGAAGAAGGTGCACCCGACGAGTTCTTTGATCACCCGCGTACCGAGCGCACCAGAAAGTTTCTGGATAATGAGAGATTTACAGTAACACAGCCCTCGTGACCGAGGGCTGTTTTTTATATGTACCAGTTCAGTTCGCCTTCGGTTGAGGCATTCAGCAGGTCACTGAGCTTCCGGTTATAAAAGAAATCGTGGATCATCTTATCATATTCGGTCCACATGGCTACAGTCTTGCAGATATCCCTGCGGGCACAGTAGTAATCCTTATCAGCGAGGCAGGCCACAGGTGAGAGCGTGCCTTCCATGAGTTCAAGTATTTCTCCTATGGAATATTCATCGGGTGTACGGGTGAGTTTATAACCGCCGCCCTTGCCGCTGGCTCCGTTTAATAACCCGCCGGTGACCATATCCTTGACGATGATCTCCAGATATTTCTTGGAAATATCCTGTCTGGCTGCAATGTCCTTGAGCGGTATGAAGTTGCCGTCATCGTGTTCGGCTATATCAAGCATCACGCGCAGGGCGTAGCGTCCTCTGGTAGAAATCATTTCGCACTCCTCCTTTTTACCTATCATACCGCAAGGTAAATAGGTAAATCAAGAAAAATATAAAAATATTGCAATTACCTATTGACATAGTAGGTAAAAGGAGATAGTATACAGTTAACCTGAAACACAGGAGCAAGTAAACCACTTAACAAACGGAGGGTAAGAAAATGAGCGATTACAGATTTGAGACATTACAGTTACATGTAGGGCAGGAGCAGCCCGATCCGGCATCCGATGCACGTGCGGTACCGATCTACCAGACCACTTCATATGTATTCAGAAATTCCAAGCACGCAGCAGACCGTTTCGGACTGGCAGATGCAGGTAACATCTACGGCAGACTGACCAACTCCACCCAGGGTGTGCTGGAGGAGAGGCTGGCAGCTCTTGAAGGAGGCAGCGCAGCACTTGCACTTGCATCCGGAGCAGCAGCCATTACCTATACTATAGAAGCGCTGGCTGCAAACGGCGGTCACATAGTAGCACAGAAGACGATCTACGGCGGCAGCTACAACCTGCTGGCTCATACACTTCCTCAGTACGGCATCAACACCACATTCGTGGATGCACATGATCTGGCAGAAGTAGAGGGAGCTATCAAGGATGACACCAGAGCCATATATCTGGAGACTCTCGGAAATCCGAACAGCGATATCCCGGATATCGATGCCATCGCCGGGATAGCACATAAGCACGGACTTCCTCTTGTAATAGATAATACTTTCGGAACACCTTATCTGATCAGACCCATCGAGCACGGTGCGGATATCGTCGTACATTCCGCAACCAAGTTTATAGGCGGTCACGGAACCACACTTGGTGGTATCATAGTAGAGTCAGGCAAGTTTGACTGGAAGGCAAGCGGCAAGTATCCGAACATTGCTGATCCGAACCCCAGCTATCACGGAGTATCGTTTTATGATGCAGTAGGCCCCGCAGCGTTTGTTACATACATCCGTGCGATCCTTCTGCGTGATACCGGTGCCACCCTTTCACCTTTCAACGCATTCCTTCTCCTGCAGGGTGTTGAGACACTTTCGCTCAGACTGGAGAGACATGCCGAGAATACCAAGAAGGTCGTTGAGTTCCTGAAAAACCATCCTCAGGTTGAGAAGGTTAACCATCCTTCACTTCCCGATCATCCCGATCACGCCGTATATCAGAGATATTTCCCGAACGGCGGCGGGTCGATATTCACATTCGATATCAAGGGCGGACAGGATGCGGCATGGAAGTTCATCGATAACCTGCAGGTATTCTCGCTGCTTGCCAATGTAGCCGATGTTAAGAGCCTGGTCATCCACCCCGCATCGACAACTCACTCACAGCTGACCGAGGAGGAACTGAAGGATCAGGGTATCAATCCCGGTACTATCCGCCTTTCCATCGGTACAGAACACATCGATGACATCATTGCAGATCTGGAAAAGGGATTTGCGGCAGCTAAGTAAGGGATAAGGAGGAAGTAAACATGAGCAACATTTATAAGGGAACATTAGGGCTGATAGGTAATACTCCGCTGGTTGAGGTTACCAATATAGAGAAAGAACTCGGACTCAAGGCCACGGTTCTGGTCAAGCTCGAGTACTTCAATCCCGCAGGCAGTGTAAAGGACCGTATCGCCAAGGCTATGATCGAAGACGCTGAGGAAAAGGGTATCCTCAAAGAAGGTTCTGTCATCATCGAACCCACATCGGGAAACACCGGTATAGGTCTGGCATCCATCGCGGCTGCAAAGGGATATCGTATTATCCTGACCATGCCCGAGACCATGAGCGTGGAGCGCAGGAATATCCTTAAAGCATACGGTGCCGAGATAGTACTTACCGAGGGCGCCAAGGGCATGAAGGGCGCGATCGCAAAGGCCGATGAACTGGCAAAGGAGATCCCTGACAGCTTCATCCCCGGACAGTTCGTCAATCCTGCGAATCCTGCCATGCATAAGAAGACCACAGGCCCCGAGATCTGGAATGATACAGACGGCAAGGTTGATATATTCATCGCCGGCGTGGGTACGGGCGGAACAGTGACAGGTACGGGCGAGTATCTGAAGGAAAAGAATCCTGCGATCAAAATAGTTGCACTTGAGCCTTCCGATTCGCCGGTTCTGTCCGAAGGCAAAGCAGGTGCTCATAAGATCCAGGGCATCGGCGCCGGGTTTGTGCCGGATGTACTTAATACCGGAGTCTATGATGAGATCTTCAAGGCTACAAATGATGATGCTTTTGCGGCAGCCAAGCTGCTCGCCAGGAAAGAGGGTATCTCCGTAGGTATATCTTCCGGTGCCGCACTTCACGGTGCGATCGAGCTCGCCAGAAGACCCGAGAACGAAGGCAAAGTGATAGTTGCGCTTCTTCCCGACTCCGGTGACAGATACTATTCGACACCTCTTTTTGCAGAGTGATCGACAGGTCATTAGTAACCCTCTCTGGCCAATCGCGGATACTGAGTGCCATTTCGGGATGATACGTGGTATGATATTCCTTGCTATCATACGAAGGAGATTGGATGAGTGTGAATAAAAAGAAAGAGACCACTCTGCGTCTGACGCTGACAGCCGTATTTATGGCATTTAACATAGTGCTTTCGTCAATCGGGATACCGGTTCCGGGCGGCCATCTGTACCTGTGCGATGCGGTAATCTGTCTGGCAGCCATACTTCTTAATCCGCTGGAAGCATTCGTGGTGGGCGGTATAGGATCGTTTCTCGGAGATATGATATTCTATCCGCTGCCGATGTTCGTATCGCTGGTGACTCACGGACTGCAGGCGGTAGTGATCTCGCTGATAGCTCATCACACACTCAGGTCCAAACCCAAAGTAGCATCGGGGATCGGCGTGACAGTCGGTGCCGTGATCATGGTTGTGGGATATACTCTCGGCAAGATATTCGTATACAGCACGCTTGAATATGCCATCATCAAGCTTCCGTATGAGATAGCACAGGGTGCGCTCGGTGCGGTGCTCGGATGGGTACTGTGCTGGAAGTGCCGTATCCACGGAGCATTCAGCCGCTACATCGCGGAAGACGGGCAGCATTAGTCCGCTTCGGAGGATGGTTTATGTCTGATGAACTGAACATGAAATATGATGAACTGACAGCACTTCTCAGATCACTGGGAAGTGTTGTTGTTGCTTTTTCGGGTGGTGTCGATTCAACTTTTCTGCTATACGCGGCTCATGATGCTTTGGAAAAAAAAGCTCTGGCGGTCACGGCCTTAAGTCCGCTCATCCCGCTCAGGGAGGAAGATGCAGCGGCCGCATACTGCGATGCGATCGGAGTTCGTCAGATAGTCATCCGTCCCGATCCCTTATCGGTGGAAGGCTTCGCTGATAACCCTCCAGACAGATGCTATCATTGCAAAAAGCATATTTTCACACAGATACTGGATATCGCAGCGAAGGAAAACATGAGTGCGGTAGCCGAGGGCTCCAACCTGGATGACGAAGGAGATTACCGCCCCGGTCACAGAGCGATAGCGGAACTCGGTATCAGAAGCCCGCTCAGAGAGTGCGGGTTTACCAAATCAGATATACGTACGCTTTCACGCAGATTCGGTCTGCCTACCTGGGATAAGCCGTCATACGCCTGCCTCGCCAGCCGCATCCCCTACGGAGAGGTGATCACGGGTCAGAAGCTTGCCATGGTCGATCGTGCGGAACAGATACTCATAGATCGCGGATTCGGACAGCTCAGAGTCAGATTGCACGGTGACCTGGCCAGGATAGAGATCGCTCCCGGTGAGATGGACAGATTTCTGGATCCGCAGATGCGGGCAGAGGTGTACGAAGAATTCAAAAAGATCGGATTGGTTTACATAACTCTAGATCTGAAAGGATACCGTACAGGAAGCCTGAATGAGACATTATCCCTGTAGGGCTTTCATGATACGGATCATTCTCTCATCTGCCATGTGCCATACTTTGCGGCGTGGCCAGGGGAGGCCGGATATATAATCGCGGTCGCGCTCTTCCAGACGGTTCAGGGTTTCTTCATATGCCCGGCCGTCTTTTGCTTTACTTATCCCGAATGAACACTCGATATAACCTGAGTCAGGCGCTTCGGTCTTTTCCGTGACCATACGGAATGACATACGCCCGTAGGCGTCGGTCTCTTTGATATAACTCTTTTTCTCGATGGGAGATGAATCAGGCTCAGTGAGCCGTATGACTCCGTTGCCTGTGAAATGCTTCCATACGATATCCGCTATGGCGGACTCGGACAGCGGATAATCCAGACGGTCGTGGATCTCACGGACAGTCAGTCCCATATCGGCCATATGCCTGACGGCTCCCCCTCCAGCAAAATCCTGTATGAAGCCCGAAAGCGCATTGTTGAAGTGCTCGTTGCCCATGGGTAGATTGTATCATAGAATATGTAGTAAGTAAGTTGCCAAATGGGAGGTGAGATCATGCCCAAGGGAGCCAATCAGAAACTGAAACTGTACTACCTAAGCCGTATAATGACGGAGAAGACCGATGATGATCATTGCATCACCATGGCCGAGATCCAGGAGTATCTGGAAGGATACGGGATCACTGCGGACCGCAAGAGCCTCTATGACGATCTTGAGGCATTACGTATCCTGGGCATAGATGTGATCGGCGAGAAGCAGGGGCGTAACTTCGTATATCATGTCGGCGAAAAGCAGTTTGAGATAGCCGAGCTTAAACTGCTCGTGGATGCGATACAGTCATCGAAGTTCATCACGGAGAAGAAATCAAACGAACTGATAAAGAAACTCACCGGTCTTGCCAGTGAATATGAGGCCCAGCAGCTGAAGCGACAGGTGGTGGTGCAGGGAAGGGTCAAGACGATGAATGAAAGTATATATTACATCGTCGATGATATTCACAATGCGATATCCAATAACCGCCAGATACGGTTCGACTATCTTAGGTGGAATCTGAACAAGGAGATGGAATCCCGCAAGGACAGGCCTTATGAGGTCAGCCCCTGGTCTCTTATGTGGGATGATGAGAACTACTACCTGATCGCATATGATGCGGTAGATGATAAGATCAAGCATTACCGTGTAGACAAGATGAGAAATATAGAACTCACCGAAGCTAAGCGTGTGGGACGTGATCATTTCAGGGAGTTCGACGTGGCCAGATATGCCAGAATGAACTTCGGGATGTTCGGAGGTGAGGAGGTCAAGGTCAGACTCCGGTTCAGGAATGAACTGGTAGGCGTGCTCCTTGACCGTTTCGGCAAGGATATCCCAATTAAGAGAACGGCGGATGAAGGATGGTCCGAGACTAGTGTGGATGTTGCACTCAGCGATCAGTTCCTCGGATGGATTTTTTCTCTTGGCAGTGATATACGGATCACGGGGCCGGAGGATGTGGTACAGAAATTTGCCCGGGAACTGGCCTCGGTATCGGAGATGTATTAAGGAATATCAGAAAGAATATCAGTGGGTACTCCAGAGAAATATATACTCATAATCGCATACAGGTCCGATGACGACGCGGCGGAAGCTTCTCTCGATGAATTGGGCAGGCTGATAGAAACTGCGGGCGGTGAGCCTGTGGGCATGTTTTCACAGAAACTTGATCATCCGGATCCTGCCACTTACATAGGCAGCGGCAAGGCACTGGAACTGAAGGAGATGATGGAGGTGCTCGAAGCGGATGCTGTAGTCTGTGATGATGAACTGACACCGGCACAGCACCGCAATCTGTCCGATATACTGGATGCCAAGGTCATAGACCGCACTATGCTGATACTTGATATTTTTGCATCTCACGCTCATACCGGAGAGGGTAAACTGCAGGTGGAGATGGCGCAGCTTAAATACAGGAGCAGCCATTTAAAAGGTGCGGGCATCGCCATGTCCCGTCTCGGAGGCGGCATTGGGACCAGAGGACCGGGAGAAACGAAACTCGAGACCGACAGGCGGCTTATAGGACGTAAGATAGCGAGGCTTTCTTCGGATCTGAAGGAACTGCAGAACAACCGTATGACGATGCGCAAGAGGCGCATGTCATCACAGCTTAATACCATCGCCATAGTGGGATATACCAATGCCGGCAAATCCACTTTACTGAATTACCTGACATCATCCGATGTCCTGTCGGAGGATAAGCTTTTTGCAACGCTTGATCCCACGACGCGCAAATGTATACTCCCGAACGGCTCCGAGATCCTTTTTACGGATACCGTCGGATTCATCAATAAGCTCCCGCACCAACTGATAGACGCGTTTAAGAGCACATTGGAGGAAGCCCGGTATGCCGATATCATACTGCACGTGGTCGATATGTCCGATCCGGAGGCGGATATGCATATGCAGGTCGTATATGATACGCTGGAGGAACTCGGGGTCACAGGCAAACCCGTGATAACCGCGTTTAACAAATGCGATGTGGCGGAGCCTGATGCGGAATCGCACGATCCGCTCGCTGACAGGGTGGTGAGGATATCCGCCGGAACAGGGGAGCATATGGATGATCTGTATGATGCGATAGAGGCGGTCCTGACAGCCGGCCTGGAACCTGTCGACGAGGTCATCCCCTATACGGAAGCCTCCAGACTGGCATATATCCGTAAGTACGGCCAGCTGACGGAAGAGGAATATACCGAAGACGGGATCAGGATAAAGGGTTATATAATGCCGGGACACCGGACCGGTAAGGAATAGATACGGGTTACACTTGACGAACACAGATGATATCGGTATAATATCCAATGGACTTGCGCAAAAACGCTGATTTCGTCAGCGGCGGTGTCCGAATAACCCGCTCAGGTCTGTACGGGTCTGAAGGGAGGGAAATGAAATGAGCAATATTATCGTTAAAGAAAATGAGAGTCTTGACAGCGCACTCAGACGTTTCAAGCGTAGCTGTGCTAAGGCGGGCATCCAGCAGGAGATCCGTAAGCGTGAGCATTATGAGAAGCCCAGTGTAAGACGTAAGAAAAAGTCAGAAGCTGCTAGAAAGCGGAAATATAACTGATGAATAGGACCCTTCCGTTTAGGCGGAAGGGTTTTATAATCAGCAAAATGCATATGAAGATCATTCTGAGCATCGTAATCATATTTGCAGTGATCTGTCTGATATCATGTATCATCGATACGCACAGATTCGTTATCCGCAGGTACACGGTCACTTCACCCAAGGTACGCCGTGATACCAGGTTTATATTGCTGGCGGATCTGCATGACAAGGATTACGGCGACAATAACAGAAAACTCATAGAAGCGATAGATGCCGAGCATCCGGATGCGATAATAGCCGCCGGAGACATTCTGAACGGCCTGGCAGGTCACAGGAACGATCACGCTTTTGAACTGATCAAAGCTCTGGCAGGGCGATACCCGATATACTATGGCCTGGGTAATCATGAATACCGTCTCAGGATATATCCGGAGCAGTACGGTACCATGTGGGATGATTATGTATCCAGGCTTGACAGTATAGGTATTCATATGATGGACAATGAAAGAGCCGTGATCGGGGAAGCCGGCATAGACATTGCAGCCGTCACTGTGGACAGGAGATTCTATAAGAGATTTGAGTCCGCGACCATGAATGCCGGTATTATGAATAAATATGTCGGTAAGGCTGATACCGGTACTTTTCAGCTCCTGATAGCTCATAACCCCGAATACTTCAGGACCTACGCCGAATGGGGCGCCGACCTGACGGTGTCGGGGCATGTGCACGGCGGGATCATGAGACTTCCGTTCATAGGAGGGATAATCTCTCCGAGATTATTCAGTTTCCCCAGATATTCCGGAGGCGAGTACGAGTACCGGGGGCATAAACTGATCGTCAGCTGCGGACTGGGCACTCATACGATACACGTGAGAGTATTTAACCCAGCTGAACTGAGTGTTATAGATGTAAAAGGAACAACCGGATAAGGTTTACATAATATGGCAATACCTGTTACCCTTGAGGTGTTTGAGGGACCGCTCGATCTGCTCCTCTACCTCATAGATAAGAATAAAGTAGATATATACGATATCCCGATCGTGACCATCACGGATCAGTACATGGCCTATATCAAAGCCATGGAAGAGCGTGACATGAACATCGTGAGTGAGTTCCTCGTCATGGCAGCTACACTGATCGACATCAAATGCCGTATGCTTCTTCCTCTCGAAGTGAATGAAGAAGGCGAAGAGGAAGACCCCAGAGACGAGCTGGTACAGAAACTGCTCGAGTATAAGATGGTACGGTACCTCTCTGTGGAACTCAAGGACAGGCAGCTTGAAGCCGGATATAATCTGTATCACAGGAGAAACATTCCGCCGGAAGTAGCCAGACACGAAGAGCCGATCGACTACGAAGCACTGATAGGAGATCTGAACCTGACGGCATTGAACGATATCTTCCAGTCGATCCTTAAGCGGCTGGATGATAAGATCGATCCGGTCAGAAGCTCGTTCGGCAATATAGAGAAAGAGGAGATAGACATATCCCTTAAAGCAACTTATATTGAGGCTTACACCAGGGAACATAAGAGATTCTCGTTCCGCTCCCTCTTGGAGAAACAGGGGTCGAAATCGGAACTCATAGTAACATTCCTGGTCGTGCTGGAGATGATCCGTATCGGTAAGGTCACCATTGAACAGGAAGAGAACTTTGCTGATATAATCATTACCAATAATGAGGATAATAACGAGCGTATTGATCTGGCTCAGATAGGATAATCATGAACAAGAAAAAAGCAATGGCAACTCTCGAAGCGATTCTGTTTGCAATGGGAGATTCGGTCGACATCATGAGGCTTGCTTCCGTGATCGAAGAGGATGCCGAGACTACCAGAAAATATCTCGAGGAGATGACGGAGAAGTATAACAAAGGCGGAGGGGGCATCATGCTCGCATGGTACGATGATGCGGTGCAGCTGTGTACCAAGCCTGAGTTCTATGATGATCTGATCAAGATCGCCACAGCACCCAAGAGATATTCCCTGACGGATTCGGTGATCGAGACCCTGTCCATAGTGGCATACAAGCAGCCGGTTACCAGATCAGAGGTAGAGCGTATCAGAGGCGTGAACTGTGATCATGCCATTAACCGTCTGCTGGAACTGGATCTGATCTGCGAACTGGGACGTCTGGATGCACCCGGCAAACCGATCCTGTTCGGTACCACCGAGCAGTTCCTGAAGAGTTTCGGAGTCAGGAGCGTGGACGAACTGCCCCATCCCGATACTCTGGTCATGGAGGAATTCAAGCAGCAGGCTGAGGAAGAAGTACAGCTTTCGTTGGATGTGTAATATATGTTAGCGGATCAGTTTGTCAGATACTATTCGCCTCAGATGACCGAGTATTGTCCGGTGGTCATCAGGAGTGACGGTAATATTTTCGATTCCAGCCTGGGGCATCTTCAGACTCTGGTCTCGCTGAGCAATGATCATGATATCCTCTCCAAGATCCCCAGGGATGTCAGCCCTTTGCTGTATCTGGCATATGAGCTCAAGTGTGTCATCGTTGATTACGAGAATCAGATATATATAGATGAGCTTACTCCGGAGCAGCATGATGCTCTTGAGACTTTGGAAAAGGCAGGACTCATACGTGCTCATCAGGTCAGGATGACTCATGAATCGATCAGACTCTAAGATCAAAATCTCCATAAACGTGCAGCTGATGCTGGCTTTTCTGGGACTCATTGTTCTGGTGGTGGGCGCCTGCATTCTTGTCAATTCCACTTTTCTGGAAGATTATTACGTAAAAAACAAAGTTGAAGCCATCAGATCGGCTTATCAGACCATCAATGATTCACTCACGGACGGCGCGGATACCGATGATCTGAGCAGTACCGTACGTAAACTCAGCGATACATACAACATAAGTATGGTCGTGCTGGACGAGTCTATGGGTACGGTGGTCTCTTCGATCAATGACGTGGATTTCCTGCAGAGACAGCTGTTCAGTAATCTGTTCGAAAGCCGCCCCCTGGGATCGAACGACCGGGTTCTGGAGGAAAATGCCAAATATACGCTTCAGATCCGATCCGATGTGATGACCGGAGATCAGTATATAGAGATGTGGGGGCTGATGGACAACGGCAGCCTGTTCATCATGAGGAGCGCTATGGAGTCCATCGAGGACAGTGTGGCCATCGCGAACCGTTTCCTGGTATATATAGGTCTGATCGCCGGCATCGTGAGCGTGGTGATAGGCTTCCTGGCTGCACGTATGATCTCCAGGCCCATCAAGGAGCTTACCGTCATATCGGAAAAGATGAAGGAACTTGATTTCAATGCCAAGTATGAGGGCGGGGAGCGCAATGAGATCGGTGTGCTGGGTCGCAATATCAATGAGCTGTCCGAGACACTTGAGTCCACGATATCGGAACTCAAGACCGCCAATATAGAATTGGAACGGGATATAGCCAATAAGACCCAGATCGACGATATGCGCAAAGAATTCCTGTCCAATGTGTCTCATGAACTGAAGACCCCGCTCGCCCTGATACAGGGATATGCCGAGGGATTAAAGGACTGTGTCAATGATGATGCGGAAAGCCGTGAATATTACAGTGAAGTGATCGTGGATGAAGCTTCCAAGATGAACAGCATAGTCCAGAAACTGTTAACGCTCAATCAGCTGGAATTCGGGCAGGAGACGGCGAATCTGGAAAGATTTGATATAACATCGGTCATCCGCGGTTATCTGAACTCCGCGGACATACTCATCAGACAGGCTGAAGCCGTTGTCCATTTTGAGGATTATAAGCCGGTGGAGGTATGGGGAGACGAGTTTAAGGCCGAAGAGGTTTTTAACAATTATTTCTCCAACGCATTGAATCACCTGGGCGGAGAGCGTAAAATAGACGTATCGATACGCCGTATGGAAGACAAAGTGAGGGTTTCCGTTTTTAATACCGGTGAACCGATACCGGAGGCATCGATAGATCACATATGGGAGAAATTCTACAAGGTGGATAAGGCCCGTACCAGGGAGTACGGCGGAAGCGGCGTGGGATTATCCATAGTAAAGGCCATACAGGATTCGCTGGGCCAGGCATATGGTGTGATCGATTACGATAACGGAGTAGAGTTTTATTTTGAACTGGATGCGAGATAAAAAGATAATAGCGGCTGCATTAACGGTGGCGTGTGTTGTATTGCTGTGCGGATGCGGGGATGAGATACCCGATCTGGACCCTGCGGTGACAGAGCAGGTCACCGAGTATTCCGCTGCGCTGCTTCTCAAATATGATTCAAATACTCCCAGCAGACTGCTCCCTGAGGGAACAGTCACTTCGGTGGCGTATGTTGATCCCGGGTCACCGGGGGCTGCATCTGCTGAAACCGAGCCGGTTGAAGGCGGATCAGATATACCTGTGGACAATGTGCCAGATGTCACATCCGATGATGTGACCGTCACGGATACTACGACCGGCGAGACCAGCGGCGGCAGCGGGGCTAACGGTGACTTCAATTCTTTCATGAATTCATTGGGAGTGTCGATGAACTACTCGGGCACATATGAGATAACGGACAGTTATCCGGAGGGTGATGACGTCAATCCGTATTTCACCGTTGATGCTGTACCGCCTTTTTCCTGGGTCAGATAGCAGACACATACGCTGCTACGGTCAACCATATAGCGGTTTCTCATCTGCATACAGCCGTTGAAATAGTGTTCCGCAAGGCATACCACATTTGTGGCCTGAGCCTTTTCTGTCATATGTCGGCATGCTTCCTGCCGGCCAGAGCGAGGATATCGTGGCCATATGTGAGATTTCCGAAGAAGAGGCCGCAAACATCCAAAGCATTGATTTCACGGTCCGCGGAGACGATTTTTCGACGGTAGTCAATCTGCAGTAGGATTTTTGTGGAATATGTAAAATAATTTTTTGCAATCCTGTGCTTTTATGGTATAATTTACATCAATAAGCAGTTTATCGGCTGCATATTTGTAGAAAATTTATAGTGAGGTACACTAAATGGATACAAACATATTGCTGGAAAACGGTACCAATGAACTGGAAGTGCTTGAGTTTACGCTTGATGGAAACGCTTACGGTATCAATGTAGCCAAGATCAGAGAGATCATCAATTATCAGGAGGTTACTCCCGTTCCCAACTCTCATCCCAGTATCGAGGGTATATTCATGCCGAGAGATACGATGATCACAGCTATCGACCTGAAGAACTGTCTTCAGAGAGGTACTTCCGATCCCGGCGGTCTGTTTATCATCACGAACTTCAACAAGCTCGATATAGCTTTCCATGTAGATGCCGTTCAGGGAATTCACAGGGTATCATGGACCGATATCATCAAGCCCGGCACCACGGTTTCCACTTCCGAGGATGGTGTTTCTACAGGTATCATCAAGATCGATGGCAGACTGATCATCATTCTTGACTTCGAGAAGATCGTATCCGACATTAATCCGGAGACCGGCCTTAAGATGGCTGATCTGGCTGAACTGGGTGTACGTACACGCAATGATATTCCGATACTTATCGCTGAGGACTCACCTCTGCTCAACAAGCTGATCGTAGATTCACTTAAACAGGCAGGATATGAGAACCTCACACATACAGAGAACGGTCAGGAAGCCTGGGACATCATAGAGCATTACAGAGATGAGGGTACTGTCGAAGATAATATCAAGTGCGTGATCACTGATATTGAGATGCCTATCATGGATGGTCACAGACTTACCAAGCTGATCAAGGATGATGAAAGGACCAAGCATATACCTGTAGTCATCTTCTCGTCACTGGTTAATACCGAGATGAGACGTAAGGGCGAATCGCTTGGAGCTGATGCTCAGTTGTCCAAGCCTGAGATCGGCAACCTGGTCAAGACTGTTGACAAGCTCGTTCTCAATCAGGATGACTGATATCGGTGAGCATGACATTTTCGCCTATCGCAGCGACTATAGCTGACCGGAAACATTAAGATTAAAGGGGTATGGTGACTTTCATCATACCCCTGTTTTTCAGATACAGGTGGGATTATGGATACGGATAAAGTGATCAAAGAAATGGAAAACCGCGGATATACTGTTGCAGATGAGAGTGGCGTTCTGATGATAACGGGCAGAACTCTTAATCTGGATGAAGCTATGGTTCAGATCCGTAAAGAACTGGAATCATTGGACTTCCATGGAAGCTGGGGAACCAAAGGATATCCCAAGGGGAAAGTTCCGAAGATGCCAAAGCCCGTGTTTGAGGACATGGACAATGAAAAAGCACCGGATTCCGGCGATGTGACATCTGAAGAGGATGGGGATGAGGCAGATGATTATCTGGATGAAAACGATGATTCTCTGGATGAAGCGGATGAAGCTCTGAGTGACTTTGATCACATTCCGGATAACAATGACTTTGATTCGGATGATTTCGGTCAGATGTCGTTCAATTTCCTGTAGTTTTTTGGTATAATGTAACGATAGTGTTTCTGTTAAGGATTACTCGAGGAGAGACAGGTTAATGGCTGTAGACGAGAATTATCTCGACAACCTGCTGAAAAGTGCAAATGAACAGGGAAATGTGATAGAACAGGCCCCGGGAGCTGCCATGACTGCGGCAGACAGACTCAGGGCTATGGGTGTCGTGCCCGAAGAGGGCCGTCGCAGCATATTTGCAGAAGATCCGGTGGTTGAA
>CAJOID010000010.1:0-35011 GCA_905234595.1 uncultured Lachnospiraceae bacterium
CAACCAACTGCCTCGTACCACCCAAGCCAAGTTACAAGGACAGAGTTTTTACAACAGGTGCAGTTAGGATAGCACATGCGCGCCGTGATGTCTATAGCCAAAATGCAGGCGATAGTGTAGAATGATTAACAGTTCGCGCACAGCGCCACGGAGGTAGACTGATGATCACGATATCAGTGTGCATGATAGTTAAAAATGAGGCCCCGGTTCTGGCCAGATGTCTCGATTCTCTTGTGTCCGTATGGGACGAACTCATCATAGTGGACACGGGATCCGAAGATGAGACCATGGAAATCGCCCGCCGGTATACGGACAAGGTATATGAGTTCAAATGGACCGGTGATTTCTCGGAGGCGCGTAATTTCGCTCTCGCCCACGCCACATGTGATTACATATATACCGCGGATGCGGATGAGATCCTGGAGGGAGATAACATCTCCGCTTTCCTGGCTCTTAAGTCATGCCTGGATGAATCCGTCGACGTGGTACAGATGTATTACGGCAATCAGCTGGATCAGGGTACCGTCTATAATTTCGACAAGGAGCTCAGGCCCAAGTTGTTCAGACGGATGCGGCCGATCAGGTTCACGGATCCGATTCATGAGACGCTGGATCTGGATCCGGTGGTCATAGACAGTGATATAGTGATCACGCATAAGCCCACATCGCAGCACTCCGGCAGAGACCTGGAGGCTTTCGGACGGATAGTGGGAGCAGGAGGCAGGTTATCGGCCAGACTGCAGAGGTTCCTGTGCAGAGAACTCTACATGCACGGTGAGCCGGCGGACTTTGAGAGGTTCGCGGAGTATCTGTACGGCGTGACCCGCGATACGGACAGGACTGTTGATGAAGTACTCGAGGCATGTACGCTGCTGGCCAGATATCACAGGCTGCGCGGTGAGATACCCCGGATGTTTGATAATGTGGTGAAGGTCATAGCCCAGGAGACCAACTCCGAGGTATGCGACGAACTCGGTGCATACTATCTGGGACTGGGTGATCATGATAACGCCGCCATCTGGTACTATAATGCCTGGCATGAAGTGACACCCGTACTGAGCGTCCATGCCGGATCGGATATCCCGCTCCACGGCTTATCCGAAGTATACAGAGCGCTGGGCAATGATGAGATGGCAGAAGAATATGCCCGTATGGCAGAAGGAGAAGATCATGTCCTGGGAGAATAATATACGCAAAGTCGTGCCCTATGTACCCGGCGAACAGCCTGTGGGTGAAGACATAATCAAACTGAATACAAACGAGAACCCCTATCCCCCCGCACCCGGTGTTGAGGCGGCTCTGCGCGAGGTGGCCGATGAATATGCCATCATGCGCAAATACCCCGATCCCGATGCCGGTCTGCTCACGCATGCATTATCCGATTTCTACGGGGTACCTGAGGAAAGCATCTTCGTCGGAGTGGGCAGTGATGATGTGCTCGCGATGTCGTTCATGACTTTCTTTGATTCGGACAAACCGGTGCTTTTTGCGGATATCACCTACTCTTTTTATGAGGTATGGGCCGATCTGTTCAGGATCCCTCACAAGCTGATTCCTCTGCGCGGTGATTTTTCGATAGATCCCGAATCCTATATGCAGCTGAACGGCGGGATCGTGATAGCCAATCCCAATGCCCCCACATCCCTGTATCTGGATGTCTCCGATATAGAGAGGATCATAGCCGCCAATCCGGACAGCGTGGTCATAGTGGATGAGGCTTATATTGATTTCGGCGGGACCTCGGCTCTTCCGATGATAGATAAGTATGACAACCTGCTGGTGGTACAGACTTTCTCCAAATCACGTTCAATGGCAGGCGCACGTGTGGGCGTGGCGTTCGGTTCGCCGAAGCTCATAGCTTATCTCAAGGACGTGAAATTCTCGTTCAACTCATATACCATGAGTCAGGATGCGATCAGGATAGGTGCCGCTGCGGCATCTCTGTCCGACAGGGATTATTTTGAAGATGTAGTCCGCAGGATCATCGCGACCAGGGATGATGCGACGGCGAGGCTCCGTGCCATGGGATTTAAGGTCATTGATTCCTCGACGAATTTCCTTTTTGTCACGCATCCCGGACACAGGGCTTCGGATATATTCGAGGCATTGAGGGAACGCAGGATATATGTGAGATATTTCAACAAACCGCGTATAGACGATCATCTGCGCATCACTGTGGGTACGCCCGAAGAGATGGAGAGTCTCTACACGGCACTTGCGGACATACTCGGCGCTTAAGGAGGATATGAATGAGTGCACTTACAGACCATATAGTACAGGCCTTTTCGACCAATACGTTTACACAGTACATAGCCTGTTTCATTGTGGCGATGATACCGCTGATCGAGCTCAGGGGAGCCATTCCCGTGGCTTACATATTTGAGGGCCTCAATCCCGACGGCTTTAACCTGCTGCTCGGTTACGTGATCATAGCCATCGGCAACATGATCCCCGTCCCCATCATCTTTTTCTTTGCGAGAAAGGTGCTCGAGTGGGGTGCGGATAAGCCCGTTATAGGCAAATTCTTTTCTTTCTGTCTGGAAAAAGGGCACAAAGGCGGGGAGAAACTCCAGTCCAAGGCGGGGCGCGGCCTCTTCGTGGCGCTCATGCTGTTCGTCGGCATACCGCTGCCCGGAACCGGTGCGTGGACAGGTACCCTGGCTGCTTCCATCCTGGACATGAAATTCAAGGACAGTATCATAGCAGTCATCTGCGGTGTGGCACTGGCAGGAGTGATCGTCGGACTGATCTGTACGCTCGGCTTCGGTGCATGGATCGGTATCGCGGGCTGAGGCTTCGGGTGATGTCATGAACAGTTATACCGATTTTGCATATGTCTATGATCTGTTCATGGATAACGTCCCCTATGATGAGTGGGCGGACAGGACAGACAGGCTTCTGCGTGAGTATGATGAGCGCATCATACCGGACGGCGATGATACACTCGCATCGGAAGCGGGTCTGCTGCTTGACTTGGGCTGCGGTACGGGCAGGTTCACGAGGCTCATGAGAGCGCGCGGATATGACTGTATAGGCATAGATTCGTCCGAGCAGATGCTGGAAGTCGCGATGGAGCATGAGGCCTCACGGCCGGATGATGAGGGACGCATATTATATCTGCATCAGGATATGCGCTCGCCCGATCTGTATTCGACAGTAGGGGCTGTCGTGTGCGTGTGCGACAGCATCAATTATCTGCTCGATGAAGGAGACGTTCTTTCGACTTTTAAGTCTGTCAATAATTATCTCTATCCCCGGGGGCTGTTCATATTTGATTTCAATACCGTACATTACTACCGTGATGTGCTGGGAGATACCATCATTGCGGAGAACCGTCCCGAGGGCAGTTTCATCTGGGAGAATTTCTATGACGCAGAGACGCGGATCAATGAATACGATCTGACCATATATGCCGCCGATGATGAGACGGATGGTACATACAGACGCTCGGAGGAGACTCATGAGCAGAGAGGATATGATGCCGGTGAGATGAAGGACATGCTCATCCGGGCCGGTATGGAGATCGTCCGGATATTTGATTCGGACACGGAAGAAGAAGTGACTGATGAGACCACGCGTGTGTGTATAGTGGCGCGTGAGCACGGAAAATGAGGGTCAAATGAAGGATACACTTGTAAGAGCGATAGCCGACAATGCACAGATACGTGCATTTGCAGTCAGGACTACGGATATGACGGAGACGGCGAGGAGAGCACATGATACATCTCCCGTGGTCACCGCTGCCCTGGGCAGGCTCATGAGCGGCGCCGCCATGATGGGATCGATGCTGGGTGAGGAGGATGAACTCCTGACGCTGAAGGTGGACGGTGACGGAGATGTGGGCGGACTCGTCGTGACTGCCGACGGACACGGATCCGTAAAGGGATATGCGAAGAATCCTCAGGCCATGTGCCCGGCCAGTGCGGCGGGCAAGCTCGATGTGGGCCGTATAGTGGGCAGAGGTTATCTCACCGTCATCAAGGATATGGGAATGGAGGAACCCTATAACTCCAGGATAGAACTGGTGACGGGAGAGATAGGAGATGATCTGGCCCAGTATTTCGTATCGTCCGAGCAGATACCGTCCGGAGTCGGACTCGGAGTCCTGATGAATAAGGATAATACGGTCAGATGCGCGGGAGGATTCATCATACAGCTCATGCCTTTTGCTTCGGATGAATGCGTGGCACGGCTTGAGCAGTCGCTCTCGGAGATAAAGTCGGTCACGGCTCTGCTCGACAGGGGCCTGGATCCGGAAGAGATGCTTAGGGAGATACTTACGGGTGTCGATGCCCAGATCACCGACAGGAGAGAGGTCGCTTTTCGATGCAACTGTACGAGGGACCGCGTGGAGCGCGTGCTCTTAAGTATGGGCAGACAGCAGCTCGAAGAGCTGGCATCGGACGGAGAGGATGTGGAGCTGAACTGCCAGTTCTGTAATACTCATTATGTATTCAGTCCGCAGGAGATCAGAGAACTGTTGCGAGTTGAGAAAACACGTTCCGTGTGATAAACTTGAGTCACGGTTTATATCAGGGGACCGGCAGGGCCCCGGGATGACAGGAGGTTTCTAAAATGGGATTTTCAGAAGTGTTCGGTAAGTTGACAGATGCGGTATTCAATACCGGCAGACAGGTGGGAGAGGCAGTATCCGACAGGGCCAAGGAAGCCAGAGATTATGCCAAGGACGCTGTTGAGGTAGCTAATCTGAAGAATCAGATATCATCCAACAGGACCACTCTTAAGGATAATTATGCTGCTCTCGGAGAGTACTATTACGGCAAGTTCAAGGACGAGCCCGCAGCCGAGGTTGTGGAGAACGTCAGAGCCATCGCCGATCTCGAGCAGGCCATCAAGGATCTCGAGGACAAGGTAAATGAGATAAAGGATGCCCAGGCAGAAGCCAAGGCAGCAAAGGAAGCAGCTAAGGAAGCCTCAAAAGAGGAAGCCGCACGCAAGGCCGCAGAAGCAGCCGAGACAGTGACGGAAGCTGTTGATGATGAGCTGGCCAAGGTTAAGGAAGCTGCCGAGGATATCAAGGACAATATCGAAGAGTGATATCCTTTGCAAAACGGATTCCAGGGCTGTGGGTTTTCCCGCAGCCCTTTTTGATGCGTCCGCCTAAAACGCATGATGCGGCCCGCTTCGGCTGAATGCCGGAATGCAGAGATTGCATCGACAGAACGGTTTACATAATACCAACCGACCTGCCGAAATGTGTATATTTCGAGTAGCAAGTTTTCTTGCCATGTATCATATTGTGGTGTATCATTCAATGGATTGTGCAAATATGAATAAAACAGGTGAAAGATTGATATGGAACAGACCAGAGAAGATGTCAGAAATGTAGCGATAATAGCCCACGTTGATCACGGTAAGACGACACTTGTGGACGAGCTTCTTAAGCAGAGCGGAGTATTCCGTGAGAACCAGGAAGTGGCGGAGCGTGTTATGGACTCGAATGCCATCGAGCGTGAGCGCGTCATAACCATCCTGTCCAAGAATACCGCCGTCATGTATAAGGGCACCAAGATCAATATCATAGATACCCCCGGACATGCTGACTTCGGAGGAGAGGTCGAGCGCGTTCTCAAGATGGTGAACGGTGTCATACTCGTGGTGGATGCTTTTGAAGGCCCCATGCCCCAGACCAAATTCGTGCTCAAGAAAGCACTCGAACTCGATCTGTCGGTCATAGTCTGCATCAACAAGATAGACAGGCCCGAGGCCAGACCCGAGCAGGTTGAGGAAGAGGTCCTGGAACTGTTCATGGATCTGGATGCGAATGACAAGCAGCTCGATTCTCCTTTTGTATATGCATCGGCCAAGAACGGGTCGGCCACCAGGAATCTGACGGTCAAGAACAAGGACATGGAGCCGCTGTTCCAGACGATCATAGAGCATATACCCGCACCGACCGGAGATCCCGAGGCTCCCACACAGGTGCTGATCAGTACGATAGATTATAACGAGTATGTCGGCAGGATAGGTGTCGGCAAGGTCGATAACGGATCGGTGAAGGTCAATCAGGACGTGGTCATAGTTAACCATCACGACCCCGACAGCATCAAGAAGGTCAAGATAAGCAAGCTGTATGAGTTCGACGGACTGAACAAGGTGGAAGTACGTGAGGCTTCCATAGGTTCGATAGTGGCCATATCGGGTATCAGCGATATCAGCATCGGTGATACGCTGTGCTCTCCCGAAGACCCGCGTCCGATACCTTTTCAGAAGATATCGGAGCCTACCATATCGATGGATTTCATCGTCAACGATTCACCGCTGGCCGGACAGGAAGGCAAGTACGTGACTTCCAGACATATCCGCGACAGGCTGTTCAGGGAGCTGAATACGGATGTATCCCTGCGTGTGGAGGAGACCGATACCACAGAGGCATATAAGGTGTCGGGGCGCGGCGAACTCCATCTGTCCGTTCTGATCGAAAACATGCGCCGCGAGGGATATGAGTTCGCTGTCAGCAAGGCCGAAGTCATCTATAAGAGAGATGAAGCCGGCAAGCTGCTCGAGCCCATGGAAGAAGTGTTCGTGGATGTCCCCGATGAGTTCACCGGCGTGGTCATAGAGAAACTGAGCATCCGCAAGGCCGAACTCAAGGGCATGAATCCCATTGCGGGCGGCTATACCAGGCTCGAGTTCTACATGCCGTCCAGAGGCCTCATCGGATACAGAGGTGACTTCCTCACCGATACCAAGGGTAACGGCATCATGAATACCCAGTTTGAAGGATACGCTCCTTATAAGGGAGACATCTCGTTCAGAAAGCAGGGCTCGCTCATAGCTTTCGAAGCCGGCGAGGCCATCACATACGGCCTGTTCAACGCACAGGAGAGAGGTACTCTCTTCATCGGCCCCGGCGAAAAGGTATATCCGGGTATGGTCGTGGGACAGTCCGGCAAGCCCGAAGACATAGAGGTGAACGTGTGCAAGACCAAGCATCTGACCAACACGCGAAGCTCCAGTGCGGATGAGGCGCTCAGGCTCACACCCAAGAAGATCATGAGTCTGGAACAGTCGCTTGATTTCATAGATACCGATGAGTTGCTCGAAGTCACTCCGTCCAATCTGAGGATACGCAAAAAGATCCTCGATCCCACGCTCCGCAAGCGTGCGAACATGGCCGGCCGGAAATAGACCGCAGGACGGGATTGTGGTATAATAATTTACTATGGATTTCAGTAGCAGAGGCGTAAATAAGAAAAAGCATGAGCTCAAGGCCATAGGTCCGAAAATCTCCAGGAAACTGGGGATATTCGTCGTTGAACTGATCATAATGGGGATCCTGGCCGTATTCATATGGGGAGCGAGCAGCGGCATCGGTATATTCAAGGGTGTCATAGCCACGGCTCCCGATATAGGCAATATCGACGTTACCCCTTCGGGATACTCCACCTTTGTATACGATACAGAGGGCAATCAGATCGCAAAGCTCGTATCCACGGATTCCAACCGTATCCCCGTCTCCATGGACCAGGTGCCGGATAATCTGGCGCATGCTTTCGTGGCGGTAGAGGACTCACGCTTCTATGAGCATAACGGTATCGATGTAAAAGGTATCATACGTGCCGGTGTACTGGCGGTCAAAGACCGTGATTTCTCACAGGGTGCATCGACCATAACCCAGCAGCTGCTGAAGAATAACGTGTTCACGGACTGGACCAGCGAGTCGTCCATGATAGACAAGTTCAAGCGTAAGTTCCAGGAACAGTATCTGGCTCTTGAACTTGAGAAAGTCATGAGCAAGAATGACATCCTGATCAACTACATGAACACGATCAACCTCGGCCAGAACACACTGGGCGTGCAGGCTGCGTCACTCAGATATTTCGGCAAGGACGTATCCACGCTGACGCTGTCCGAGTGCGCCGTGATCGCGGGTATCACTCAGAATCCCTCCAGATTCAATCCCATATCCCATCCGGACAAAAACGCCGAGAGGCGCGAGAAGGTCCTGCGCAATATGAAGGAACAGGGATATATATCACAGGCGGATTACGATGCCGCCATGGCCGATGATGTGTATTCGAGGATCCAGCTGATAGATTCGGAGACCGCAGACGACACGATCAATTCATACTTCGTGGATGCTCTGACCGATGATGTCCTGGCGGACCTGATCGAAGCGGGCTATACGGAGACGCAGGCATATACGCTCCTGTACAGCGGCGGACTGAAGATATACTCCACCCAGGATCCTCATATCCAGGGTATATGTGACGAAGTGTTCTCCAACGAAGAGTACTTCCCCGCCAATACCAAATGGTACCTGAACTATCAGATGACCGTGCAGAAACCGAACGGCGATTTCTATAACACGAGTACAGAGATGTTCAGGACTTACTTCAGACAGTTCGATTCCAGATACAACCTGATATATTCGAGCCAGGAGGATGCGTATGCCGACATAGAGGCGTATAAGGCAGCTACCCTGGCGGAAGGTGAAGAGGTGTTTGATGAGAAAGTATCACTCACGCCTCAGCCCCAGGTATCGATTACGGTCGAAGACCAGTCTACCGGTCAGGTAGTGGCCATGGTCGGCGGCAGGGGCTCCAAGACTGCGAGCCGTACGCTGAACCGTGCTACCGATACCATGAGACAGCCCGGATCCACATTCAAGATAGTATCTACCTACGCACCGGCTCTCGACAGCGCGGGCCTGACACTTGCCAATGTTCAGAACGATGCACCGTTTAATTACGATAACGGCCGTCCGGTTCGTAACTGGTACGGTGAGACATACAGAGGCCTGACCACTCTCAGAGAAGGTATCAGGGAGTCGATGAACATCATAGCCGTTAAGACTCTTACCCAGATCACTCCTCAGCTCGGATTTGATTATCTGCGCAACTTCGGATTCACGACTCTGGTCGAGAACGAAGAGGTGAATACGGCCGAGGGCATAAAGATATTCTCCGATATCACGCAGTCACTGGCTCTGGGAGGTATCACCGACGGTGTAACGAACGAGGAGCTGAACGCGGCATATGCCACTATCGCCAACGGCGGTCTCTACATCAAGCCCAAGCTCTATACCAAGGTTGTGGACCACGACGGCAATGTGATCCTGGACAATACCGAGCTGAACGGACACCGCGTGATCAAGGAGACAACGGCATTCCTGCTGACCGATGCCATGGAAGACGTTGTTACCAGCGGTACCGGCGGATCATGTAACTTCGGCGGAACGGCCATCGCAGGTAAGACCGGTACCACATCCGACTATAACGATGTATGGTTCGCCGGATATACGACATACTACACGGCTACTACATGGGCCGGTTATGACAATAACGTCAAGCTCTCATCCTCAGATGAGAAGAACCTCGCCAAGAAACTGTGGAGACAGGTGATGTCCCGTATCCATGAGAATCTGGAGGGTACATCATTCGCGGTTCCCAGCGGTATCATAACCGCATCGGTATGCTCCAGATCCGGTAAGCTGCCGATCGCGGGTCTGTGTGATGCGGCTGTCCATACCGAATACTTCGCAGAGGGTACCGTGCCTACGGAGACATGCGATGTGCACTACGAGGGCGAGATCTGTGCGTATGATAACTGCCCTGCAGCCGAAGGATGTCCTTTCTCATATCACGGTGTGATCGAGAGACTTCCTCAGGAGCATCCTTCGCTCCTGTCCGGATCATCGACGACGATGACCACCATAGATGAAGCAGGTAACGAAGTACCGATCACTGCGGGTACTCAGACCATATGTCAGCATACAGCCGAGTTCTTTGCCAATCCCGACTACGAAGCCGTGATCGCGGCACAGAGAGCCGAGCTTGAACAGAGGATAGCGGAAGCACAGGCAGCCGCAGCGGCTGAAGCGGCGGCCAACGGTGAAGCTCCTCCTGCAGAGGCAGCTCCTCCGGAAGCACCTCCCGCAGAGAATCCCAACCCCTGATCTGCCTATGAGCGATTATTATGTTCTGGCGTCTCCCGGAGAGGGAGAGTATACCGACCGCAAGTCCAGATTCATAGGGCATGCCATGCCGGTATCCGGTGAAGCGGAAGCGGCGGTCCTGATAGATCAGATCAAAAGAAAATACTGGGATGCCAGACATAACTGCTATGCATACGTGACGGGCGGGAACGGAGAGATCAGCCGTTCATCCGACGACGGTGAACCTTCGGGTACCGCAGGACGTCCCATCCTGGACTGTATCACCGGGGCAGGACTCCGCGGAGTGCTCATAGTCGTAACGAGATACTTCGGCGGCACACTGCTCGGCACGGGTGGCCTCGTCAGAGCCTATACGCAGGCTGCCAAAGAAGCGCTGGCACATGCGGATATCAGGCATATGCAGGCGGGCAGCCGGATCGAGATCAATGCAGACTATAACAGTGCGGAGAAGCTGCGCCGCAGTCTCGAGACGGACGGCGTGCGCATCGAAGACACCGCCTATACGGATTCGGTGAAGATGACCGTGATCGTATCCGCCCAGGTCCTGGAACAGGTACTCGACACGATCACGCAGGTTTCGGCCGGACGCGCCGAGGTACGTGTCCTGGAACATGGACACTATGCACTGTGAGCAATGTCAGCTGAGGGCTTAGCGAATGTATATTCACAAGCAGGTACTTGAGAGCCGCCGGCGCTCTGTGAGGTATCTCACAAACAGAAGCGTCCGTTGCGAGCGATCAGTAGCGCAAGCGTGCCTGCGGTGAATGTGCATTCGTTAAGCCCTGGCAGAGAATAAACACAGAAGGGAGGTATATATGGACGAGAAAGAAGAACTCGATCTGCTGACCGAGATAAAAGATCTGCTTGAGTCCAAGCAGTATACCCGCCTTCGACAGAAAGCCGCAGAATTAAACGAAGCCGATGTGGCTGCCATCATGGAAGAACTTGAGGACGAGGAACAGTTCAAGATGTTCCGGATCCTGCCCAAGAGTATGGCTGCGGATGTTTTCTCGCATCTGGAAGTCGATACCCAGCAGTATATCATCACGTCTCTGTCCGAGCGTGATGCCGGCAGTATCATAGATAACCTGATGGCCGATGATGCTGCGGACCTGCTGGAAGAAATGCCGGCAAATGTAGTCAAGAAACTGCTGGCAAGTGCTTCGCCCGAGACACGCAGGGATGTGAATCATCTGCTTCAGTATCCCGAGGATTCCGCGGGCAGCATCATGACCGTGGAGTATGTGGACCTGAAGGAGAACCTGACGGTCACACAGGCTATAGAACGTATACGTAAGCTCGGAGTGGACTCCGAGACCATCAATATATGTTATGTGCTGGATGCACAGCGTACCCTGATAGGTACGGTCGCGCTCAGATACCTGTTGCTGTCCGATCCCGATGCCATCATCGGCGATATCATGCATGAGAATGTCATATCTCTCAATACCATGATGGACCAGGAGGAGGTTGCGAGACAGTTCCAGAAATACGACTTCATCGCCATGCCCGTAGTCGACAATGAACACAGACTCGTCGGTATCATCACCGTCGATGATGTAGTCGACATCATGGAAGCCGAGGCTACGGAGGACATGGAGAAGATGGCCGCCATCGTGCCTACCGATAAGCCGTATATGAGGACGGGAGTATTCGAGACCTGGAAGAAGCGTATTCCGTGGCTTCTGCTGTTGATGGTTTCGGCTACTTTTACGAGTAAGATACTTACTTCATTCGAGGATGCACTGCAGGTATGCGTGGTGCTGACCGCATATATCCCCATGATCATGGATACCGGTGGTAATGCCGGCGGACAGGCTTCGGTTACGATCATCCGTGGACTCAGCCTGAACGAGATAGAGTTTTCGGATATATGGAAATGTATATGGAAAGAGATACGTGTGGCATGCGTCTGCGGACTTACACTGGCATCCGCCAATTTCGTCAAGATGCTGCTGTTAGACAGAAAGTCTGTTATGGTATCATTAGTAGTGTGCCTGACACTGCTGTGCGCAGTGCTCATGGCCAAACTGGTCGGATGCACATTACCTATGGTTGCCAAGAAGATAGGGTTTGACCCCGCCGTCATGGCATCACCCTTTATCACTACTATAGTCGACGCCCTGTCGCTGCTGGTATATTTTGGAATAGCGACTGCGGTACTCGGACTGTAGCACGCGGAGGTATCAGATGGTAAACGGTATCATAAGGATCTACAACGGAAGCGGCAGGGGCAAGTCCCCCGCAGCACTTGGCAGAGCCGTACAGACCGCTTGCAGAGGTGGCAGAGCAGTTGTCATCCAGTTCCTGAAGAATAAAGGCCTGTCGGAATCGGAATTCCTGAAGCGCCTGGAGCCTGAGATCAAGGTCTTCAGATTCGAGAAGTCCGACGCGGCATTTGAATCGCTTCCCCCGGATAAGCAGGAGGAGGAGATCATCAATATCAGGAACGGCATGGGTTATGCCCGCAAGGTCTTAAATACCGGAGAGTGTGATCTGCTGATACTCGATGAGGTGCTGGGACTTGTGGATAATGGTATCATAACCGTAGATGAACTGAAGGATGTTCTGGCCCTGAAGGGTGAACATACAGACATCATAATGACAGGTAATACAGAGTCCGAATTGCTGAATGAGCTTGCCGATGAGGTGACCACTATCAGCAGCGATATCAGGAATTCGGGATTATAGAGCAAATACCAGGAGGAAAAGTTATGGCAGTATTTACGGGAGCAGGAGTCGCTATCGTTACACCTTTTCATGAGGACGGAAGCGTCAACTACGATAAGTTCGCTGAGATCATCGAAGAACAGATAGCCGGCGGGACAGATGCGATCATCGTATGCGGTACCACCGGAGAGTCGGCATGCTTAAGTGAAGAAGAGCATGTGGATGTAGTCAAGTTCTGCATAGAGAGAGTCAATCACCGTATCCCTGTAGTTGCGGGTACCGGTTCCAACTGTACGGATACCGCGGTCCATCTCTCACAGGATGCCGAGAACTACGGAGCAGATGCAGTGCTCACCGTTTCTCCCTACTACAACAAAGCTACCCAGAACGGACTTTTCGCTCATTATAAAAAGATCGCAGACAGCATCAAGATCCCGATGATCCTGTATAACGTACCTTCCAGGACCGGATGCAACATAGCTCCCGAGACGGTAGTCAGACTGTGCACGGAAGTGAGCAATGTAGCAGGTGTCAAGGAAGCCAGCGGCAACATAGGCCAGGTAGTCAAACTCATGAGCATGGCTGACGGCAAGGTGGATCTGTATTCGGGTAATGACGATCAGATCGTTCCGCTTCTTTCGGTCGGCGGTCTGGGTGTTATCTCGGTGCTCAGTAATGTGGCTCCGAAGCAGACACATGATATCTGTCAGAAATTCTTTGACGGTGATGTAAAGGGTGCGGCTGCTGCACAGCTTGAAGCCATCCCGCTCATAGATGCACTGTTCTGCGAAGTCAATCCTATCCCCGTTAAGACAGCCCTGAACCTGATGGGCAGGGAGGTAGGTCCCTTACGTATGCCTCTGAGTCCCATGGAACCTCAGAATGTCGAGAAGCTTAAGAAAGCAATGACCGCATACGGTATCCTGTGATCGTAAGGAGAGATACAGATATGACCAGAGTGATAATGCACGGCTGCAACGGCCGTATGGGACAGGCCATAGTCGGTCTCATAGCAGGTGATGAAAATGCACAGATCGTTGCGGGCGTAGATAAGGTTGATAACGGACAGAATTCTTTTCCCGTATACAACGATATCAGAAAATGCGAACTGGAAGCCGATGTGATCATAGACTTCTCCAACGCGGCAGCCGTAAGCGGCCTGCTCGAATATGCGGTGGAGAGGCAGATCCCCGTGGTCCTGTGTACCACCGGTCTCAGCGATGAACAGCTTGAGGAAGTGAACAAAGCTTCCGGACAGATAGCGGTACTCCGTTCCGCCAATATGTCCATAGGCATCAATCTTCTGCTCAAGCTCATCAGGGAGAATGCCGCTGTCCTCAGGGATGCGGGATTCGATACCGAGATAGTCGAGAAGCATCACAGGCATAAACTTGATGCACCCAGCGGTACCGCGCTCGCGCTCGCAGATGCTGCACGTGATGCGCTCGGTTCCGATTACGAATATGTATACGACCGTACCGGACGCCGTATGGAACGCCCGGTCAGGGAGATAGGTATATCGGCTGTAAGAGGCGGCTCCATAGTGGGTGATCATGATGTGATCTTCGCCGGTACCGATGAAGTGATAACACTTTCTCATACGGCATACTCCCGTAACGTATTTGCACAGGGAGCCATTTCAGCCGCACATTTCCTGGCAGGACGCAGACCCGGTCTCTACTCCATGAGTGATGTGATAGGATAAGACGCTTATGAAGTTCCGACCGTGCATAGATATCCATGACGGGCGTGTGAAACAGATCGTGGGAGGAGCACTTGACGAAGCATCATTCCGGATCAGAGAGAATTACGTATCACAGTCCGATGCGTCATATTTTGCCGGACTCTACAGAGATACGGATCTGCCCGGCGGACATGTGATCATCTTGAATAAACCCGGCACTCCGATGTATGAGGCATCCCGTGAGCAGGCAGTCAGGGCACTGGGGGCTTACCCCGGCGGACTGCATATAGGCGGAGGGATGAATCCCGAATGTGCCCCCGGTTATCTTGAAGCCGGAGCGAGCCACGTGATAGTGACGTCCTATGTATTTAAGGACGGAGAGATAGACATGCAGGCACTGGACCGTATGGTCTCTGCGACCGGCAGGGAACATCTGGTACTGGATCTGTCGGCCAGACGGCGCGATGACAGATACATGATAGTGACCAACCGCTGGCAGAAGTTCACGTCGGTTGAACTGAACGCCGATACACTGAACGAACTGTCGGGATACTGTGATGAGTTCCTGGTACATGCAGTCGATGTGGAAGGCAGGGTATCGGGCATAGAATCCGAACTGGTCGCCATGCTGGGAGCATGGGACGGCAACCCGGTAACATATGCCGGCGGGATACACAGTTTCGATGATCTGTATCTGATAGAAACCCTGGGATGCGGAAGAGTGGATATCACGATCGGATCCGCACTCGATCTGTTCGGCGGACAGATGAAGTTTGAAGAGGTGGTTGAGTACTGCCGCTCACCCCGTTGACAAAAGATAAATGAACAGTAAAAGCCCCTGTCCTTCCGGACAGGGGCTTAATTACGTCATAACAAATCAGCTATTCTATAACATTACATATATGTGTAACAGGTAGGATAAGCAAATCAATTATAACTTGGTTACGTTTACGGCCTGAGGACCTTTCTCTCCGTTAACTACTTCGAACTCAACTGCCTGGCCCTCGTCAAGAGACTTGAAGCCTTCCATATTAAGCCCGGTGTAGTGAACGAATACGTCGTTACCGCTCTCATCAGAGATGAAACCGTAACCCTTCTGGTTGTTAAACCACTTAACTGTACCCTTGTTCATTGTGTACCTCCGAGAAAAATGAAACTGTCGTATGGATACTGCTATTCGTCCATACCGCGTTAGCATAGCACGTTTGTTCTTAAGTGTAAAGTGATTTATCTTATCTTATTTGCATATGGAACGATCATGTGATAAAATGTTACAGATTTGTTACAATCACCGGACAGATACTTATGGAGGAATGGTTTTGAGCGAAGAAGTGCAGACTACCCCCAAAAAGAAAAAAGACAGGACTGAATACCATCTGATGCTGTTCGTCGACAACAAAAAAGACGGCGGCGTACACCAGATGGGGATCAATCGTATAGTGATCGAAGTGGTTGCTGCCGTGATAGCAGCCATCCTGGTCGTGACCATATCCGGATGGGCGGTCAACTCATCCGTCAGGAAGAACGTTACGGCGGAAAAGGAAGCTCTCGAGCAGAAGACCGAAGAACTGTCGGCCGAAGTGGAGCAGCTGAAAGCCGAGAATACATCTCTGTCAGATAAGGTCACGATACTCAGCAACACGGTGAACACCAAGGTTGAGCTTGAGACCGCAGCCCAGGAAGAGAGCGAGGCGGCGCATTTCCCGCAGGGATTCCCGTTATCGTCCTCAGCTTCCATGACCACGAGCGAGGATGATCCGAAGTGCCTGCTGTTCAGCTGCGGCGAAGGTACCAGCGTGATCTCCGCCGGTGACGGCAAGGTACTCGAGGTACTGCCTGATGCGGATTACGGATACTGTATACGCATAGACCACGAGAACGGATATATCTCCGAATACTATATGTCATCCACTCCTCTGATCAAGGAGGGCGATTCGGTGCTTCAGGGAGCGATACTCGCGCTTGTCGAGAGCAAGGATACCAAGCTCGCATATAAGATGTATCAGGACGGCCAGCAGATAGATCCGATGGATGTCATCAAGATAGACGGTTGATGTTGCTTTTCTGACTGATATGAGATATGATATGCGTTGATGCGCGTAGAAGACCGAAGATATTTTTGTGCATTGTTTTATATAAGGAGAGGATAATGAAAAAGAAACTGCTTATGAGTCTTATGATAGTTTCTGTGACTGCCGCTCTGGTTACGGGCTGCGGTGAGCAGGAAGCCGAAGAGACTCCCGAAGTAACCGTTACCGTAGAGGCTATTCCGGAAGAAACTGAACCTGAAGTTGTCGAAGAGGAAGAGCCCGTTGAAGAGATCGTAGATGAACTTCCCGAAGGATATGTCAGATCGGAACTTACGAACCTGCCTATCCCGGAGGAGATCAAGGATCAGCGTCCCATCGCTGCCATGGTTGATAACGAATCACTCGCATTACCTCACTATGGCATAGCAGAAGCTGATATCGTATATGAACTTATGAATTCGACCTTAAACGGCCGTATCACCAGAATGATGGTCCTGATGAAAGACTGGGGATCGATCGAGCAGATGGGTTCCATCCGTTCCGCACGTCCGACCAACTTCTTCATCGCTGCAGAGTGGAATGCCTGCCTCGTGCATGACGGAGGTCCTTTCTATATCGACCAGTACATCGCAAGAGATTACTGCTGCCATTTCTCGGGCGGATTCTCACGTGTTAACAACGGCAAGGCTACCGAGTATACCGAGTACATCATGAAGGGTGACCTGGAGGAGAAATTCGCAGCTTCCAGCTACTCTACCGATTATGACGAGTACAATCCCGGTACACACTATACATTCGCTCTGCCTTCGGCACCCAACAAGCTGTCCGAGACCTACAGCGGATATACGGTTCCCGCCACTTCGGTGGATTTCCCGTTCCCGCACAACAGCTCCAAGCTTAAGTACAATGCCGAGACAGGTCTGTATGAGTACTCCGAATACGGCAACGAGCATCGTGACGGCGAGGATGACGAGCTTCTGACATTTACCAACGTCATCATTCAGAAGTGTACATTCTCACAGCTCGATGATAACGGATATCTGATCTTCAACATCCTGGCTGAGAACATGCCCGGATACTATCTCACAGGCGGTGAGGCCATCGACATCACATGGTCCAAACTTGCCGAGACTGATATCACCAGATACTACGACGGTACCGGCGAGCAGATCACTCTCAATACCGGTAAGACTTACATAGCTATCGTTCCCGATGATGACTGGGATGATATGGTGATCAAGTAAGTATTTACGACTGTTTATTAAGGGACCTCCGGTGTATAAGCCGGAGGTCTTTTGTGGTATGATTATACGGATGAACGACTATATAACGATCGACGGACTGACAATCTCATATATGTTCAGCGGGCGCGAGGACAGCGATGCCCCGTATGCGGTGATCATGCAGGGATGGGGCACAAACTGCCGGCTGTATGATCCGGTGGCTGCCCTGATAGGTGACCGCTTCCGTGTGCTGCAGTTTGACCTGCCCGGATTCGGCGCCAGCGATGAGCCGGCTGAGTCATGGGATGTGGAGAGGTATGCACGGTTCACCGTCAGCCTGCTTAACACTCTCGGCATACAGCGTGCCATGATGATAGGGCATTCATACGGAGGACGTGTGATCATCAGGATGGCTTCGGATGCGGACCTCCCCCTGGAGATATCCAGGATCATACTGATCGATTCCGCGGGCGTGCTGCCTTTAAGGACACCCGCGCAGATCCGCCGGCAGAAGCGCTATAAGATGCTTAAGAAACTGTTGGATAATAAGCTCATATACTTCCTTTTTGATGAGATCATAGATGACTGGAAGAGCAGACAGGGATCCGAGGATTACCGCAGGGCCACCCCCGTCATGCGCGGTACTCTGGTCAAAGCGGTGAACGAGGATCTGACGGACTTACTCCCTCTGATCACTCAGGATACGCTGCTCATATGGGGCGAATGCGACACCGCAACTCCGATAAGGGATGCTCATATCATGGAAGAGAAGATACAAAACAGCGGACTGGCCGTGATACCCGGCGTCGGACATTTTTCGTTCGCCGAGAATCCCGCGGCTTTTGCCCGGATCATCAATACATATCTGAACGCAGATGCGGGTGAGGTGTGATATGGCAGATATCATCATCATGCTGATCCGCATACTGATCTCCGTGTCACTGGGCGTATGGGCTTATATATATACGCTTAAGTACAATCTGCATATGTTCCAGTTAAACGGCTATAAGAATGCCGAGCACATGGTATGGCTTAAGAGATACCGCAAGAGACAGTGGGTACTGTATGCCGGACTTATTCTGGGCATACTGTGGATAGTGCTTCGCGTAAGCCTGGCCGCTGATATCGTGATGTGGCTGTGGACCGTGCTCATCACAGTCGTATTCCGCGCACTGTGCGGTATGTCCGCGAAGAAGAAACTGGTATACACGGCCAGGGTGAAGAGGCTTATGGCATGCATCATCATACTGGATGCGCTCATCGTCCTCGTGCCTTCGGTCGTATCACCGCTCGGACCGCAGGCCGCGAAGGGACTGATGCTCACTGTCGTAAGCCTTAAATTCCTGTCGTGCGTGATGGCCAATATCATCAATTCCCCGATGGAAAAGGGCATCAATGCACACTTCATAAACGATGCAAAACGCAGACTGGCCGCATGTCCCGACATGACGGTGATAGGTGTGACGGGCAGCTACGGCAAGACCAGCGTGAAGTATTATCTGGGAGAACTGCTGGCCGTTAAGTACAACGTACTGATAACCCCCGAGAGCTATAACACTCCCATGGGAGTGGTGCGTACCGTGCGGGAGCATATGCGTCCGGGCACGGAAGTGTTTGTATGCGAGATGGGTGCGAGACATGTGGGAGATATACGCGAGCTGTGTGATCTGGTCCATCCTGATCACGGCATCATCACATCCATAGGACCGCAGCATCTGGATACGTTTCATACCATCGACAATATCATATCCACGAAGTATGAACTGGCAGACGCACTGCCTGAAGGCGGCATGCTTTTCCTGAACGGGGACAACGAATATATCAAACAGCGTGCATCCGCATATAAGGATCCCGTCATGTATCATGCTGCGGGTGATGCAGCGGGTACGTATCATGCGGAGAATATCTCGCTCGATGCCGGAGGGACATCGTTTGATGTGGTCACTCCGGACGGTGAGCGTGAATCATATCAGATGTCGCTCATAGGCGGCCATAATGTCATCAATGTCGTGGGAGCCATAACCGTGGCTCATAAGATGGGCATACCGCTTAAGGATCTGCGTATACCCGTCAGGAGGCTGCGCCCCGTACCGCACCGTCTGGAGCTGATCAGACGCGGCAGCATGTACATCATCGATGATGCTTACAATTCCAATCCCGCCGGCAGCAGGGCAGCACTGGAGACGCTCGCCATGTTCGACGGCATGAAGATACTGATCACACCCGGCATGGTCGAGCTCGGTGAGCGTGAGACAGAGTATAACCGTGAATTCGGCAGGCTCGCGGCAGGTATGTGCGATCATATCCTGCTCGTGGGACGCAGGCGTGCGGAACCCATACGCGAGGGTGCTCTCGAAGGCGGAGCGGACGGGAACAGGGTCAGAGTCTTCGACAGGCTGGAGGATGCTTTCGGATACGCACAGACGATCCGTGCGGATGCCGATAAATACATATTGCTGGAGAATGATCTGCCGGATAATTATTGACCGGATGAGAGGAGAACTATGAAAACACAGGTTGCACTGGTATTCGGAGGGCGCAGCGTTGAACACGAGGTGTCCGTGATCTCGGGCCTGCAGGCCTATATGAATATCGATACCGACAGGTATGATGTCACACCCGTATATATGACCAAATCGGGTGAATTCTATGTGGGAGATCATATAGGTGACATAGACTGCTACAAGGATATCCCCGGACTGATAAGCAGGTCCAGGCGCGTGATATGGATCAACGAAGACGGTGGTGTGAAGATGCGCGGGTATCCCTCCGGACTGCTGGGCGGACGGTATGAGAAGAGCATAGATATCGTATTCCCCGTAGTACATGGGACCAATGTTGAAGACGGAGCCCTGCAGGGATTCTTTAAGACTCTGGGAGTCACGTTCGTGGGATGCGATGTATGCGCATCTGCCGTGGGCATGGACAAATACGTGACCAAGACCGTACTCAAGGAGGCGGGCGTGCCGGTCCTCGACGGTAAGTTGTATACGATGGCCGATTATCAGGAGATCGATAAGCTCATAACCAGCATAGAGGAGACGTTCGGCTATCCGGTGATCATCAAGCCCGTGGACCTGGGGTCCAGTGTCGGGATCAGCATAGCTCATGACCGCAGAGGTCTTACCGAGAGCCTGGATGATGCATACAGATATGCATCGGTGGTCCTGGCAGAGCATGCGATCAGCAATCTGCGTGAGATCAACTGCTCGGTGCTGGGAGACGAGAACGAAGCGGAAGCCTCCGAGTGCGAAGAGCCCATGCACACCGAGGAGATACTCAGCTACGAGGATAAATATGTTTCGGGAGCCAAAGGAGGCAAGTCCCGGGGTATGGCATCAGTATCGCGCAGGATCCCTGCGGACATACCCGCCGAAAAGCGTGAACTTATCCGTGATATGGCTGTCAGATCGTTCAAGGCTCTCAGATGTAACGGTGTGGCCCGCATAGACTTCATGATAGATGAGGATAACGGGGAGATCTATTTCAACGAGATAAACACGATCCCCGGTTCTCTCGCCTTTTATCTGTGGGAGCCTCTCGGAGTACCTTATAAGGAGCTTCTCACACGCGTGATCGAACTGGCCCGCAAGCGCGAACGTACAGAGCGTTCGCTTACGTTTACATTTGATACCAACATACTTGACCGGGCTTCATTTGGTGGTGCAAAGGGCGGTAAGGTATGATAAAATAATCCGTGTGTGTGCTATGACCCCGAAGAAAGCGGATGACCGATATGGATGAATCAACTTACGCCGAATACAGGCGCAGACGGGTCCGGCGGCTTAAGAAGATAATACTTATCACATTAGCACTGGCGATCATCATTCCTCTCGTGTGCTCGATCATATTTCTGGCACTCTTTATCCATACCAGGAGGGAACTGAATGATCTGCAGAACAGATACGACGAACTGCTCACATCCATGGAACAGCTCAGGGATGACATCGAGTATATCGATGGACCGCAGGATGTCTACAGCGTATCCGATGTGACCGATTCACAGCGTGATACCACGGTCGAAACGACACCGGATATACCGGATGAGAGCGACGAGGATGAATATGTCAGAGAAGTATATCTGACATTTGATGACGGACCGAGCATATATACCGATGAGATCCTTGATATACTGGCGGATCACGATGTGAAAGCCACATTCTTCGTGACCGGCAAGACGGATGAGGAATCGGTTGATGCATACAAACGTATAGTGGAAGACGGACATACGCTCGGGATGCATTCCTACAGTCACCGGTACTCACAGATCTACGCATCGAAGGAAGCATTCGTGGAAGATCTGAATAAGCTTCAGGAGTATCTGTATGAGACGACAGGGGTGTGGTCCAGGTATTACCGGTTTCCGGGAGGCAGTTCCAACACGGCTTCCACGGTTGATATGAGCGAGCTGATAGATTACCTGACGGAGCAGGATATCACCTACTTCGACTGGAATATAGTATCGGGTGATGCTTCCGGGCAGTCCTTAAGCGCGGATACGATCTACAACAACTGCATATCCAGGCTGGCGAACTTCAATGAAGCCGTGATCCTGATGCATGATGCAGCCGATAAACACAGTACGGTGGAAGCTCTCCCGCGTATCATAGAGAGCATACAGGAGATGGATGACACGGTCATCCTGCCGATTAACGACGATACATTTCCTATTCAGCATAGAGAATGATATAAGAAAGGATAATCAACATGGGATTTTTTTCTGACCTAAAAGATGATCTGTCACAGGCAGTCAATGAGATGATGCCGGAGGAGGAAGGAATGGCAGCAGCCGAAGGAGAAACACTACCTGATGTAGACTTGAGCGCAATGCTCGACAAGATGGAAGCAGGCAACATGGAATCCGGGGATACGTCACCCGTATCATTCGAACCGGAGCCCGAACCCGTACCCGAGCCCGTGATCGAACCCGCAGTTGTTGAGGAGCCGATAGTGATCCCCGAGCCCGCCGTTATGCCGGAGCCCGTATCGATGCCCGGCACTTCACAGGCAGCAGCTGCCGTACAGGAGTACTTAAGCAGCGACAATACACCTCAGGACCGCAAGCAGGTACTCGATGAGACCGCTGTCATCACACTGGGTATGGAAATCAACGGTGACGTGACCACACAGGGTTCACTCGAACTCGTGGGACGCATCATAGGTAATGTAACTGCACTCGGAAAGCTCAGCATCACAGGTACCATCAAGGGTAATGCAAGAGCTGCCGAAGTATACGCCGAAGGTGCTCAGATGAACGGAGATGTAGTCTCCGACGGAGCCGTTAAAGTCGGACAGAGCACTGTGATCATCGGTAACATCACCGCCACGAGCGCTGTGATAGCAGGTGCCGTAAAGGGTGATATAGATGTCAGAGGTCCGGTCATTCTGGACGGTTCTGCGATAGTAATGGGCAACATCAAGTCCAAGTATGTACAGATCAATAACGGTGCTGTCATCGAGGGTATGTGTTCACAGGCATACGCCGATGTCAATCCGACATCCTTCTTCGAGGAGCTCAAGAAATCATTCTGAGCATCCGGGGACGGCACGAACTGATCGGTTTATGAGGTGTATATGAAGAGAATACTGCTCAAACTAAGCGGTGAAGCACTCGCAGGTGACAAGAAGACCGGATTCGACGAAGATACGGTCCGCATGGTGGCACTGCAGGTGGCTAAACTGGTGGATTCCGGCATACAGGTCGGAGTGGTCATCGGAGGAGGCAACTTCTGGAGAGGCAGGACCAGTGAGCATATAGACCGCACCAAGGCAGACCAGATAGGTATGCTGGCCACGATCATGAACTGCATCTACGTATCCGAGATATTCAGGAGCGAGGGCATGAAGACCAGCATTCTCACTCCGTTTGAGTGCGGATCGTTCACCAAGCTCTTCTCCAAGGACCGTGCAAACAAGTACTTTGAACGCGGAATGGTAGTCTTCTTTGCGGGAGGTACCGGACATCCGTATTTCTCGACCGACACGGGAGTGGTACTCAGAGCCGTAGAGGTGGAAGCCGATGTCATACTCCTGGCCAAAGCTGTGGACGGAGTATACGATTCCGATCCGAAGGTCAATCCCGATGCGGTGAGATTCGATGAGATCACCATCGATGATGTGATCGCGAGAAATCTGCAGGTGGTTGATATGACGGCATCCATTCTGGCCAGAGACAATAAGATGCCCATGTGGGTGTTCTCGCTCAACGAACCCAACAGTATAGTTGATTCCATAATGGGGCAGTTCCACGGGACCAAGGTTACGGTCTGAAGTCAGTTAAGGGGGTATATCATGGACGAAAGATTAAATGCATACAGTGACAAGATGGAGAAGACTCTCGAGCATCTGTCAGGCGACTACATGTCGATCAGGGCAGGCAGAGCCAATCCGCATGTACTCGATAAGATAAAGGTGGATTACTACGGTACTCCCACACCGCTTCAGTCAGTGGGTAATGTGACCGTACCGGAGCCCAGGCTCATACAGATCGCTCCGTGGGAGAAGACGATGATCAAGGAGATCGAGAAAGCGATACTTGCATCGGATGTCGGGATCACACCCAGCAATGACGGTGCGGTGATCAGACTGGTCTTCCCCGAACTGACAGAGGAGAGACGTAAGGAACTGGCCAAGGACGTCAAAAAGAAAGCCGAAGATGCGAAGGTGGCCGTGAGAAATATCAGAAGAGACGGCAACGACGCATTCAAGAAGCTCTCCAAAACAGATGATATCTCCGAGGATGAGATCAAGGATCTGGAGGACGGACTTCAGAAGCTGACCGATCAGTACATATCCAAGATAGATAAGCTGTGCGAGGATAAGGCGTCAGAGATCATGACAGTATAAACGTATCGGGGGACAGCGTAAGCTGTCCCCCGTTATTCTATTCGGACAGGTAATACATTATGCAGGATAATCTCAAGATACCCGAACATGTGGCGATCATAATGGACGGGAACGGCAGGTGGGCCAAAGCTCAGGACAAGCCCAGGACTTTCGGTCATACCGAGGGCGCCAAACGTGTGGCCGATGTTACCAGGGCTGCAGGGCAGATGGGCATCAGATACGTGACTCTGTATGCTTTCTCCACGGAGAACTGGAGCAGGACCGCAGAGGAAGTCGGAGCCCTGATGAAACTGTTCCGCGGCTACTTAAAGACCTGTATCAGGGATGCCGACGAGAACAATATGCGCATCCGTGTGATAGGTGACAAGACCGGCCTGGATCCCGATATCCAGGAAGCCATAGCCCATGTTGAGGAGCACACGGCGAAGTACTCGAAAGTGACTCTGACACTCGCGATAAACTACGGCGGACGTGACGAACTTACGCGTGCCGTACGCAATATAGCACAGTCCGTGGAAAAGGGTGAACTGTCGAGCACAGACATCACCGCAGACACCATAAGCGCGCATCTCGATGCGCCGGATATACCCGATCCCGATCTGATGATCAGGACATGCGGGGAGGAGAGGATAAGCAATTTCCTGCTCTGGGAACTCGCTTATTCCGAACTGTATTTCACGGATGTGGCCTGGCCTGATTTCGGGCCGGAGGAACTGCGGCTGGCAGTAGAAGCTTATACCCGCAGAGACAGGAGGTTCGGAGGCGCAGATGAGTAACTTCCTCCAGAGAACATTAACGACCATCATAGGCGGGGCATTCATGATCGCCGTGATACTGCTGGGCAGGGAGTTCCTTATAGGGGTCCTGCTGTTCGCTTCCGTAGTCGGTTACCATGAACTTGCATGTGCATTCGATGTACACGAGGCGGGCAGCCGCATACGTGCTATGGAGATCGTGGCATACATATCGATCTTCGTATGGTATGCGCTGCTTGAGATACAGACTCTGGGACTTCTGGATGCGGATATGCTCAGGCTCCTGCAGATATGCACCGTCATACTGACCCTGATGGCTCATATGAGCGTATATGTCTTCACATATCCGCGATATGACGCCACGCTTACGATATCATCATTCTTCTCGGTCATGTACTGTCCGGTGATGCTCTCGTACGTATATCAGATCAGAGCCATGGAACGCGGCATCGTGCTCGTGTGGATGGTCATCATATGCTCATGGATATGCGACATCAGCGCATATCTGATAGGAATGAAATTCGGACGTCACAAGATGTCACCGGTCCTCTCGCCCAAGAAGAGCGTGGAGGGCGCGGTCGGAGGCGTGTGCGGATCCGTGATCGTCGGCTGCGTGTATGCGGCACTGCTGATCGCACCCGCATCGGATGATCCCGCGTGGGAAGTCATCGTGACGATCGTGGTCATCTGCGTGTGCGGTGCGCTGATCTCCATGGTTGGGGATCTGGCTGCGTCGGCGATCAAGAGGAATCACGACATCAAGGATTACGGGCATCTGCTTCCCGGACACGGCGGTATCATGGACAGATTCGACTCCGTGATCTTCGTCGCACCGGTGGTGTATATGCTGTTCAGATTTATGTTATAGGTTACGTCTCGACACAGACAGTATATCTCGCAGAGGCGCTCCCGCTCATACTCCGACGTAGCGGCTGCTAGGCTCGTGCAATACCTCGCCAAGTATACTTCGCTTCGCGAAGTAGCCGTTTCACTAACGTGAAACTCTGCTAGGCTCGTGCAATACCTCGCCAAGCACCGGCGTCTCCGGATGCTCTGCGAGATATACTGTCTGTGCCGAGACTTACACTTAAACACGGAGTAACTACATGCGTACAATATCCATAATCGGGTCCACGGGTTCGATAGGAACACAGACCCTGGAAATAGTCAGAAAAGAACAGGACATACGAGTATCCGCGCTCGCGGCGGGACGCAATATCGATCTGCTGGAGGCGCAGGTCAGGGAGTTTAAGCCCGGTCTGTGTTCGTGCATGGATGAAGCGGATGCGGCTGACTTAAAGAAACGCCTGGCCGATACGGACGTGCGTGTCGTCTGCGGCATGGACGGACTGATCGAGGCGGCGACCGAGCCGGAGGCTTCCATCGTAGTCACGGGTATCGTGGGTATGATAGGCATACGTCCGACTATAGCCGCGATAGAGGCCGGCAAGGATATAGCCCTGGCCAATAAGGAAACTCTGGTATGCGCAGGACATATCATCATGCCTCTGGCTGCGAAGCACGGGGTTAAGATACTGCCCGTGGATTCGGAGCACAGTGCGATATTCCAGTCGCTGAACGGAGAACCGAAGGACAGGCTCGAGAAGATACTGCTTACCGCGTCGGGCGGGCCGTTCAGAGGCAGGACGAGAGCGGAGCTCGAGAATATGACACTTGCCGATGCACTGAAGCATCCGAACTGGTCGATGGGGCGTAAGGTCACGATCGATTCGGCATCGCTGTGCAATAAGGGACTTGAGGTCATGGAAGCCAAGTGGCTCTTCGGAGTGGAACTGGATCAGATCCAGGTACTCATACATCCCCAGAGCATAGTTCATTCGGCGGTGCAGTATAAGGACGGTGCCATCATGGCGCAGCTCGGTGTGCCTGACATGAAACTGCCGATACAATATGCGCTGTATTATCCGGACAGGAGACCCATGGATACAGGCAGGGTCGATCTGTTTGAACTGGGCAGTCTGACATTTGAGAAACCCGATACGGATACCTTCCCGGGTCTTAAGCTTGCCTATGATGCCTGCAGGAGAGGCGGCAGTCTTCCCACGGTATTCAATGCGGCAAACGAAGCGGCCGTCAGGATGTTCATAGACGGCAGGATCGGATTTGTACAGATACCCGGATTCATATCGGAATGCATGGACCGTCATGCCGTGATCGATGATCCTTCGGTAGACGATATCCTCGGTATAGAGGCTGAGGTCGATGCATATGCGGAGGCATACAGATGATAGTTTCTGTCATACTTTTTCTGCTGATCATAGGATTGCTGATCATCTCGCATGAGTTCGGACACTATATAGTCGGAACGATGTGCGGAGTCAGGGTCAATGAGTTTACCGTCGGCTTCGGCCCGAAACTTTTTTCGTTTAAGAAGGGTGATACCCTTTTTGCGCTCAGGCTCCTGCCGCTGGGCGGGGCATGCATCTTCGACGGCATCGAAGGCCTCGGCGATGATGAAAAGGAGCTTGATGAGCATGCCCTTCCGAATGTGGCGCCGCTCAAGAGAGCAGCCACGCTGGCAGCAGGCCCTTTTGCGAACTTTATCCTTGCGTTTCTTTTTGCGCTCATACTGGTAGGCTATACAGGTGCAGATCTGCCGGTGATAGATTCGATCATCGAAGGATCCGCCGCAGAGGATGCCGGACTGATGCCGGGTGACAAGATCACCAAAGTGGACGGTGAGCATGTACATCTGTACCGTGAAGTCAGCATGTTCTCATCCATGTACAGCAGCGGCAAGCCGGTTAAACTTGAGTATGAGCGTGACGGAGTCAGACACACGATCGAGCTGACTCCCAGATATTCGGCAGAAGACGGCCGGTACTATATAGGTTTCAGAGGCGGATCGGCCATACTTGACTGCAATCCTTTTCAGATATTCCAGTATGCTCTCTATGAGGTTCAGTACTGGATGAGATATACCGTCAAGTCTCTGGGCATGCTCATCACGGGCAAGCTCGGAATGGATGCCCTGTCGGGGCCTGTCGGCATGGCGGAAGTGGTCAATGATACATATGAGGAAGTGCGCCCGTACGGACTGACCAGTGTGATTCTTACCATGATGAACCTGATAGTGCTGCTGTCGGTCAATCTCGGTATCATCAATCTGCTGCCCGTACCGGCACTTGACGGAGGCAGGCTGATATTTGCTCTGATAGAGCTCATCACCGGACGCCGCGTCCCTCCCGAAAAGGAAGGTATCATCCATCTGGTGGGAATGGTCGCCGTCATGTTACTGATGGTAGTGGTGATGTATCATGATATCGCTAGGCTGTTCAATTAGCGGAGGAAGAGATTAGTGTACGCCTTAAGCGCATTGGTTTCCCTCATACTGTTCGGTATGGCCATGACGGCTCTCGTTCTGGGCATATCCACATTCAGACAGAGCGACAGATCCAGGGTCGGCCTGAAGATGCTGCTCGTGTTTGCGAGCGTCTTCGTCTGGGATGCCGGCTATGCCTGGATGGGTCTGTGCTATGACAGCGAGTGGGCGTATGTAGCCAGGGCCATAGCTCTTGCGGGCGTATATATCTATATGCTGGCCGCTATCGAATATGTCGGAGAACTGTCGAATTATCCCGGATTCAGCAGGTATGTGTTCTATGTGGTATACGGCTTAGCGGCACTGTCCGGCTGGCTCAGGATCATTCAGAAGTCCTCCGTGACCTTCGTGAGTACCCCGTGGGGATACTGGTTCAAGAGTTCCATGACATGGGGGCGTTATCTGCAGTTCGGATGCATCCTGGTATCCATTGTCTATTACTTCGTTATCCTGTCCTACTGGAGACATACCACGATGCTTGAGCGTCAGCACATGATCATCAAGAGGTTCATGCTCTTTGCACCGATCATGTTCTGCGGATATGTGCTGGATACGCTCCTGCCGTCCATATACGATATACCGGCCATCCCCGGCAGTGCACCGGCGGCCTTCATATCAGCCATGCTCCTGTACGGTATATCCCGCAGATACATGGCGTTCGGTATATATGAGCGTAATATCGCCAAATACGTGTTCAGAGACGTGAATGTACCCGTGCTTGTTATGGACGGCTCGGACTCGATCGTCATGTGGAACAGGATCGCGCTGGATTACTTCGGACTGAAGCCTGATGAGATGAAGGGCAGGAAGAGAGACGAGCTTCTGTCGCTCGCATCGGAGGATGTCCTTTTTGAGAAGACCGAGGGCGAGGAAGTATACGTGGCAAATACTGCCAAAAGCGGCGAAGCGGAGAGCGACGCGTATTGCAGACTGTCGGTGACTTCATACTATGATGATTTCAATGACCTGCTATATACCATATGTTTCGTACAGGATATAACTGATATCCGCGAAGCGCTCAGCCAGATGAACGAGAGCCGGCGCATAGCCGAGGAAGCCAGCGCATCCAAGAACGTATTCCTGGCTAACATGAGCCATGAGATTCGTACTCCGATGAACGCCGTCATAGGCATAAGTGATATACTGCTCGCCGATCCGCAGATAAAGGATGAGGAGAGGCTGCAGATCAGGCACATACGTGAAGCAGGTGACAGTATGCTGGCCATGATCAATGATGTGCTGGATATATCCAAGATCGAAGCAGGCCGCAACGATATGGTCGAGGCTGAATATTCCCTGCCCGATATGCTGCATGCGGTCAACAGTATCATACGTGTACAGATCGCGGGAACCTCACTTGAGTACATAGTGGATGTGGATGAAACACTACCCGTCAGACTCATCGGTGATGAGCTGCGCATCAGGCAGATATTCCTGAATCTGATAACCAATTCGATCAACAGTACCGAGAAGGGATACATACATGTCAGGATATGGGGCGTCAGGGAATACGGCGGTCTGAGACTGTATGCCGATATCGCGGATACCGGAGCCGGCATGCGCTCCGATGAGCTGGAGCACGTATTCGAAGCATTCAATCAGGTCGATACCCACCGCAAACGTGATGCGCACGGACCGGGTCTCGGTCTGTCGATAAGCCTCAAACTGGCGCAGGCCATGGACGGTGATATCACAGTGGAGTCCGTATACGGACACGGTACCACATTCCATATGAATCTTTTCCAGAGAATGGGTGAGGATGAGGATGAGGCTATCGGTGCCGGAACCGCTGCTGCTCTCAGGGATGACAACTACGAGCCCGAAGAGAAGACTGACAGCTTTGAATATCATGCACACCCCGGCAGGAGAGTCCTGGTAGTGGATGATTCCAGGATCAATCTCATGGTGGCCAGGGGTCTGCTCGCACCGTATTCCATGCAGGTGGATGTGGCTCCCGGCGGACAGGAGGCACTGGTACTTGCTTCGCAGAATAAATACGACATGATACTGATGGATCACATGATGCCCGAAATGGACGGTGTGGAGACTCTGCACGCCATACGTGATCTCGGCGGACATAACAGCAGGGTTCCGGTCATCGCACTTACTGCCAATGCCGTGGACGGAACATGTGAGATGCTCCTGTCCGAAGGTATGCAGGATTTCATCAGCAAACCCATAGACAAGAAGTTATTGAACGACGTGATCGAAAAGTATTGTTGATCGCGATCGTACGTGTTATACTCTTTTTCAATCCGGACGGTCTGTCCGGATGCGGGAGATTTGCCTCCCGGATTTCCAAATTGCGCCCGAATATATGAGAGGTATGACTATGGTCAGTGGAGTGTACTGGTCCGTGGGAAACCGTACCGTGAATGAGGACACCGTGGCTCTTGAATCGGTACACACGGACAGGGGTAAGTGTACCCTGATCGTCGTATGTGACGGGATAGGTTCGCTGTCTAACGGAGAGATCGTCAGCGGTTATGTGACGGAATGCCTGATCAGGTGGTTCTACACCGTCGGGATCCGTATGTACGCAAGCCCCATCAAAAAGATCAAACGCAGTCTGTGCAAATGCATCTATGACTGCCATATGGAACTGAAGGAAACGGCAAGGCGATGCGGGATCGAATGGGGGACCACCTGTACATGCATATGCATCCTGGGAAGGAGATATGTATGTATGCATCTGGGAGATTCGGCCGCATACAGGCTGGACGGGATGCACGCGCGCCGGGCACGCGGCCGGATCAGACGTATCACCCGGGCACATGTGAATGCCGGGGGTGAACTGGTCAGATGCGTCGGGAGCAGGAGGTACTGTGAACCCGAGATAAACGGCGGGATACTCACACGGGGCTCCGGAGTACTCGCAGCGAGTGACGGTTTCGCAGCGTGCTTCAGCGGACAGGAACTCATGGAGAGTCTGCAGATGGGTGGTGAGATCACTCAGGAACGGCTGGAGCGCAGGCTGGCTGCCATGGGCAATGAGGCAGCCGCACGCGGATGTACGGATAACCGGAGTGCGGTGTGTGTGCTGTTATGATGCGTCCGGATGAGAGAGGAGGATGGATATGGAGATGCTGTGCGGAAGATACAGAATCGGATCCCTGGCAGGACAGGGCGGATTCGGCAGTGTGTACAGAGGATATGATGAGAGCATGGAACGCGATGTGGCGATCAAGGTAGTGGAGGGTATAGGCGACCGCGAAGCGCGGATACTCAAGTCCCTCGATCATAAGGGGCTGCCCAGACTGTATGACATATACCGTGACCGCGACCACACATATATGATCATGGAATGGATAGAGGGTATAGACCTGGAGAGGTATATCACGACCCGCGGTGCCATGTCTGAGAAAAAGGCAGCGAACATAGGGACAGAACTGCTTAAGATCCTGAATTACCTGCACTCACTCCGTCCGGCCGTGATCTACCAGGATCTGAAACCCGCGAATATCATGCTGATGCCAGACGGACATATCAAACTCATTGATTTCGGGACCGCTCTGGTCATGAACTACGGAGACGAAGCTAAGAACCTGGCCGGGACCGTGGGGTATGGCGCACCGGAGCAGAGAGGACTGTGCGGTGTGAGACACGCCGGAGTACAGAGTGATATCTATGCCTGGGGTGCCGTGATGTACAGCTGCTTAAGCGGCAGGATGCTCAATAAGCCGCCATATACGATGGATAAGCCGCAGGTCGCCGCGCCGGGGATCTCGTACGGTATGGCTCATGTGATCTCCGGAGCCGTATCGAGGAATGAAAAGGACAGGTATCAGAGTGCCCGTGATGTGACCGAAGCACTCAGGAAGCGCAGATACAGGGATGTTGTGTACAGAATGGGATTCATTGCTCTCATGTGCATGCTCACGGCTCCTTTTATCCTCGCCTGGTATATGGCACTGAATGACGGCATGTTCGGTGCTGCGGAAGCGCTGATCGCGGGGAGACATCTGCAGGATGTGTCCCACACGGGACTGTATCTGCGTGATCTGGGACTGCTGCTCGTGACCGGCGGGGTCATGCTGTGGGCATTTAAGAAGTTCCGGGGCAGACGGTTCATTAAGATCGACAGGAGCGTATATTTGAGTGCCCGCAGATATCCCGGATTGTGGATGGGTGCGCTGCTCGCCGGAGCCATATTCGGAGCAGGCATCGGAGGCGGGGGAGTACCCGTATCATACGCAGAGGAAGCGGTGGACACAGCCGGGATACTGCCTGTCAGCATCGCAGACGAGAACGGTAACAGGATGCTCCTTAAGTATGATGCCGTCTACAGCCCGGAGGGGGATCTGAGGCTGGTCATAGACCGTGATATCCTGCGGGATAAGGGCGACGGATGCCTGACTCTGGCCTATTTTCCGGAGGGTGAAAGTGAGGCTTACAGCAGGAGCATTAATCTCCAAATCGACTCCCCGATGTGGTAAAATTAGAGATGTGGCATAAATGCCACATCTCGTAAGAATGCAAAGCATTCTTACAGGAATCCGGAAAAATATAATATCTGCCGGCAGAGCGGAGGGACCATGTACAGAGACGAGACCAGGGTAATACATATCGGAGACAGGGTCATAGGGGGTGGGAATCCCATACTTATCCAGTCCATGACCAATACTCACACGGAGGATGTAAAAGCCACCGTTGAGCAGATACAGCGTCTGGAGAAGGCAGGCTGTGAGATAATACGGTGCACCGTACCCACTCAGGAAGCTGCCGAAGCTCTGACTCAGATACGTAAGGAGATCAGTATACCGCTGGTCGCCGATATTCATTTTGACTATAAGATGGCCATAGCTGCCATGGAACACGGTGCCGATAAGATACGCATCAATCCCGGCAATATCGGCGGCCCCGATAAACTGCGCGAAGTGGTGAAGTGCGCGAAAGAGCGTAACATCCCCATCAGGGTGGGCGTCAACTCGGGATCCCTGGAGAAGGATATAATAGCCAGATACGGTTCAGTGACAGCCGAGGGCATAGTGGAGAGTGCGCTTGATAAGGTGGCCATGATCGAAGACATGGATTATCACGAGATAGTGATAAGCATCAAGTCATCGGACGTGATGATGTGTGCACGGGCTCATGACCTGATCGCTGCCGGGACGAAATATCCCCTGCATGTGGGCATCACCGAATCCGGTACGCTGTGGAGCGGCAATATCAAGTCGTCAGTAGGTCTCGGCATGATACTCTCCCGCGGTATAGGAGATACGATCAGGGTATCCCTGACCGGCGATCCGGTAGAGGAGATCCGTACGGCTAAACTCATACTCCGGACCCTCGGACTGCGTAAGGGCGGTATCGAAGTCGTCAGCTGTCCCACCTGCGGCAGGACTCAGATAGATCTGATAGGCCTGGCCAACCGCGTGGAGGCGATGTGTGCCGACATCCCGCTGGATATCAAGGTCGCAGTCATGGGATGCGTGGTCAACGGACCGGGCGAAGCCAGGGAAGCCGATATAGGCATAGCCGGCGGTATAGGCGAGGGACTTCTCATCAAGCACGGAGAAGTCATACGCAAGCTTCCCGAGAGCGAACTTCTGGATGCTCTCAGAGACGAACTTCTAAACTGGCAACAGACTGACTGATACAGATGGAACAGAAAGCTTTTTACGATGTATTCCCCCAAATTGAATTAGACGGGATATTGCACGATCTCTTTGACCGTGTGAATGTCGTGAACATATCCCAGACTTCGGACAGATCCCAGATACGTATATATCTCTCGAGCGATAAACTGATCACATATCAGCAGCTGGCCACCGTGAAGCGGAGCATCAGCAGACAGCTCATAAGCGCAGGCGCTCCGGAAGTGCTGCTGTATCCCAAGTTTCACCTCTCCGCGCAGTATGATCTGCCCAAACTCTACGATATCTACAAGGAATCGCTGTATGCCGAGATATATGACTACAGCAGGATACTCTATGATCTGCTGAGCAATGCGCATGTGGAATTCCCGGCAGGGGATACCATGACGCTGACTTTTGAAGAAGGCTCTTACAGAGAAAAGAAAGTCCCCGAACTGGAGGACATGCTGCTCAAGATATTCACCGACAGATGCGGACTGGATGCGAAGATCATCATACAGTATGACCGAAGCACCGCCAGAGATGAATCCAAAGGCTGGACCGGCAGCTGGGTGGATGCCGCCATCAATCCGGACAGCCTCTCACATATCGTACCGGGAGCCGAACCTCCCTCACATGATGAGGAGGACCGTGATGCCGCCGGGGAATCCAAACCCAGACAGGAGAAGCGCAATCCGAAGATATCCCCGCTCAGACACAGCGAGGATCCGGCTGTCATATACGGCCGTGATATTAAGGATGACTCGATCCCGATATCGGATCTGCAGGGTGAGATTGGCGACTGTGTGATACGCGGCATGATCACGTCCGTGGAGACCAAACAGATCAAGGGCGACAGGACCATAGTGACATTCATAGTCACCGATTTCGAAGACAGTATCAAATCCAAACTGTTCATTCACAACGACCAGGTTCTGGAATTATGCAATGACTTAAAAAAA
>CAJOID010000010.1:35044-44370 GCA_905234595.1 uncultured Lachnospiraceae bacterium
GGTATCGGATCGGTATCCGGTATCAAGATCATACCCGATTTCCGTACTCACAGACATGACACCGCGCAGTACAAGCGCGTGGAGCTTCACTGCCATACCAAGATGAGCGAGCTCGACGGAGTATCTGACTGCTCCGCTCTCGTCAAGCGTGCATATGAATGGGGCATGCCGGCTCTGGCCATAACCGATCACGGTGTGGTCCAGGGATTCACCGATGCCTATCATACATGGTGCGACCTCTGGGACAAAGAACGCAAGCGCCGCCAGGAGGCGGGGGACACCGCACCGGACAAGCAGGATTTCTTCAAGATCATATACGGTGTCGAAGCTTATCTGGTCGACGACCTGCGCAAGATAGTAAACGGAGACACGGCCAGGGATATCAGCTCACAGACCTATGTTGTTTTTGACCTGGAGACCACGGGATTCTCGCCTGTACATGACGACATCATAGAGATAGGTGCCGTCAAGATACGCGACGGAGAGATCGTTGACAGGTTCTCCACCTTCGTCGATCCCAAACGTCCCATCCCGTTCAGGATAGAACAGCTGACATCCATAAGCGATGCCATGGTCATGGGACAGGATACGATAGATATCGCACTTCCGAAGTTCCTGGATTTCATAGGCGGGGAAGAGACCGTACTCGTCGGACATAATGTTGAGTTCGATGTGGGCTTCATCCGTGAGAAGATGAAGACTGTTCTCGGACTGGAGTGCGGATATACGTATGCCGATACCATGGGCATATCGCGTGCGATCCAGCCTGGTCACAAGAAGCATACCCTCGATGCGGTAGCCAAGAGACTGGATATAGATCTGGGCCATCATCATCGTGCGGTGGACGATGCCGAGTGCACCGCGCTCATATATGTGAAATTCATGGACATGCTCGCGGATATGGGCATAGAGGATTTCGAGTCGCTGAACAGATATGCCGAGGAGGGCTGTGAAGCCATCAGGGCGCTGCGTGCCACTCACTGTATCATCCTGGCGAAGAACAATATCGGCCGTATCAATCTCTACAGACTCGTGAGCATGTCGCACTTAAACTATTTTTCCGGCAAGCCGAAGATACCGAAGAGCCTGCTGAACAGATACCGCGAGGGTCTGATCGTCGGGAGTGCATGCTGCGCCGGCGAACTGTATGAAGCGCTTGTTGAGAAAAGGAGCGAAGAGCAGATAGCTCATATCGTGGATTTCTACGATTATCTCGAGATACAGCCCGTAGCGAATAACAGGTTCATGATCTCCAAGATGGCCAAAAAGGACGGCGTGTCATATAAGAAATACCCCGACATCAATTCCGAGGATGACATACGTGAGATTAACAGGCAGATCGTAAAGCTCGGCGAGAAGTGGAACAAACCGGTCGTTGCTACCGGTGATGTGCATTTCATGGATCCCGAGGATGAGATATACAGACGCATCATCCTGGCCAATCACAGCAGCGGCGATGAAGATGATGAATCCCTTCCGCTGTTCCTTAAGACCACTGAGGAGATGCTTGAAGAGTTTGATTATCTGGGCGAGGACAAGGCTTTTGAAGTCGTCGTTAAGAACACCAGATATATCGCGGACATGATAGATTCGATGTCTCCGGTACGTCCCGACAAGTGCCCTCCGGTGATAGAGAATTCCGATACACAGCTGCGCGAGATATGCGAGAACAAGGCTCACGAGATATACGGCCCCGAACTGCCCGACGTGGTATCCGAGCGTATGGAGAGAGAACTCAAGTCGATCATCGGCAACGGGTTCGCCGTGATGTATATCATAGCGCAGAAACTCGTGTGGAAGTCGGTGGAAGACGGATACCTGGTAGGTTCGAGAGGATCGGTCGGTTCGTCATTCGTAGCATTCCTCGCGGGGATCACCGAAGTTAATTCACTGGCACCGCATTACTACTGTCCTCATTGTCATTATTATGATTTCGACTCGGATGAGGTAAAGGCTTTCGGCGGTATGGCCGGATCGGATATGCCGCCGAAGAAATGTCCCGTATGCGGAGAGGAACTCGCTCGTGACGGATATGATATCCCGTTTGAGACATTCCTCGGATTCAAGGGAGACAAGGAGCCTGATATAGACCTGAATTTCTCGGGCGAGTATCAGTCCAAAGCACATAAATATACCGAGGTCATATTCGGATACGGCCAGACCTTCCGTGCGGGCACCATAGGATCGCTCGCGGAGAAGACCGCATACGGATACGTGCTTCATTATTTTGAAGAAAAAGGCATATCAAAACGCAGATGCGAAATGGAACGGATCGCGTCCCACTGCGAAGGTATACGCAAGTCTACCGGACAGCATCCCGGAGGCATAGTGGTGCTGCCCATGGGTGAGGAGATATATTCTTTTACTCCCGTTCAGCACCCGGCCAACAAGATGGACACGGATACCATCACCACGCATTTTGATTATCATTCCATAGATCATAACCTGCTTAAGCTGGACATACTCGGTCACGATGATCCGAGTATGATGCGCATGCTTCAGGACCTGACGGGCTTAGATCCCACATCCATCCCGCTCGATGACGAGAAGGTCATGTCGCTGTTCTTAAGCACCGAGGCGCTCGGCATCAGACCGGCCGATATCCCCGGTACCAGACTCGGATGTCTGGGCATACCCGAGTTCGGTACGGACAATGCGATGAGCATGCTGATCGAGACCAAACCTCAGTATATGTCCGATCTGATACGTATATCGGGTCTCGGACACGGCACCGGTGTGTGGGGCGATAATGCGCAGACTCTGATCAGGGAAGGCAAGGCTACGATATCCACGGCCATATGCTGCCGTGATGATATCATGATCTACCTGATACAGAAGGGGCTGGATCCGGCCGAGGCATTCAACATCATGGAGAATGTCCGCAAGGGCAAGGTGGCCGGACACAAGTGCAAACAGTGGGATGAATGGAAGGCCGATATGATCGCGCATGACGTGCCCGACTGGTACATATGGTCATGCGAGCGCATAGAGTACATGTTCCCGAAGGCCCATGCGGCAGCGTATGTCATCATGGCTCTCAGGATAGCCTATTGCAAGGTATATTATCCAGCCGCTTATTACGCAGCATATTTCACCATCCGCGCATCGGGATTCTCATATGAACTGATGGCCATGGGACGGGGCAGACTGGAATCCCATCTGGAGGAGTTCAGACACAAGGCTTCCGAGAATTCACTGAGCGCCACGGAGAAAAACACATACCGGGATATGAGGATAGCCCAGGAGATGTATGCGAGAGGCATAGAGTTCGTGCCCATTGATGTATGCGAAGCGGATTCCAAGAACTTCCGCATGATAGACGATAAGAGCATCATGCCGTCGCTGGCGAGCATAGACGGTATAGGCCCGGAAGTTGCGGAGGCTATCGCAGCCGCAGCCGCCAAAGGTCCTTTTATATCCAAGGCGGAGTTCAGGGAGAGGACCAAGGCATCCAAGACCAATGTCGAGAAACTTACGGAGCTGGGTATTCTCGCGGGACTTCCCGAGAGCGGCCAGCTGAGCATATTTGATGTGATGGCAGGGAACGTATAGGACGACACATGAAAACACCTTTAACACATGTTGATCCGCTTTTGAAAGCGGTCAAGGCAATCCATTCCGTTATCGCTGTCTCTGACGTGGACAGAGCGGAATCACTCGACAGACAGCGGGCCTCGCATGAGCGCCTGTCCAAACTGGTGACTCCGGCTGTCGGAGTGACTTATACCAAGGAGGAAGTGAAGGGCATACCCACGGAGTGGGCCGTGGCGGATTTTCCTCACAGGGACAGGCCTGTCGTTCTGTACTGTCACGGGGGAGGATATACATCCGGCGGTCTGGGATATGCCGGAATGCTTGCCGGCAAGATGGTGATGCATACGGGTCTGAGCGTGTACAGCTTCGAATACAGGCTTGCCCCGGAGGATCCGTATCCTTCGGCCATAGAGGATGCGATAACCGTATGGGATCATCTGATGTATCTGGGTTACGGCGCCGATGAGATCATAGTGCTCGGAGATTCGGCCGGAGGCAATCTGGCGCTCGAGCTGACGCTCGTATTGCAGTCGCAGAAGAGACAGCTGCCCGCGGCACTGATACTCATGAGTCCGTGGACGGATATGACGGCATCCGGAGCATCTTATGAAAAATACAAAGACACGGATCCGATGCTTACTGTAGAATATGTATATGGTGCACGTAACGCATATGCCGGATGCGATACCGACTATACCAATCCGTCGCTTAGTCCGCTATATGCCGATCTGACCGGCATGCCCCCTACACTGATACAGGTGGGAAGCAATGAAATCTTAAGATCGGACAGCGAGAATCTGTATAAGAAACTCCATAAGAACGGATGTATCACCAGACTTCAGGTATTTGCCGGAGGCTGGCATGTATTTCAGGTGCTGCCCATACCGAAGGCATCCAAAGCACTGAATGATGTGGCGGAGTTTATCAGGGAACTGGGATTATGAGTGAATCCACATGGTATAAAACCGATAATGTGGCCAAAGTCTTTCTGGCCACGCATAACCGCAGAGACACGCGTACCATGCGTGTCGGCTGTACGCTGACAGAGCCCGTTAACCCCGAACTTCTGCAGAAGGCATTGTATAACGCCGTGAGCCTGAGACCGCAGTTCCAGGTACGTATACGCAGGGGATTCTTCTGGCATTATATAGAGACGACCGATGTCATGCCGGTGGTATCGGAGGAAAACGGACGTCCGTGTCCCATATTGTACGGCAGCGAGTATAACGGTGTGCTGCACTACAAGGTCAGCTATTACGGCAGGCGCATCAATCTGGATATGTTCCATGCCCTCAGCGACGGCACGGGACTCTTTGAGTTCTTCAATGTGATCCTGGTGGAATATCTGAAGCTCGCTCATCCGGACAGTATGGAAGGGGTGAGTGCCGGCAGCGGGGCATCCGACAGCGATCTCAGACAGGACAGCTACAGGCAGTTCTACGGAAACGGTGAGCGGAAGAAGATACAGACCTCCAAGGCTTATCATCCGATCGGACGCAAGCTTCCCTATGATCAGCTCCAGTTCATGGAGATATCAATGAAATTCGCGGATATCAGAGCACTGGCCAAAGAAGCCGGAGTATCCCTGACCGGTTATATAGGCGCATTGATGGTACAGAGCATGTACCGTGATATGCCCTCCCTGATGCATAAGCTGCCGATCACGGTGAGCATACCCGTCAATCTGCGGAACTATTATCCTTCCGAAACATCCCGTAATTTCTTCAACAGTGTGAACATCAAATGCCGCCTGACGGGAGATGAGGATATAGCTCAGATAGCGCGCGGCATAGACGATGATCTGAAGGAACAGATGAAACCCGAGCATATAGCCGAGCAGATGGATTCATATCAGGCTCTCGAGAGACTGCTCTTCGTCCGTATGGTCCCGCTCATGGTCAAGCAGCCTGTGGTCAGGCATTTCTCCAAGCTGGAGAATAAGACCGTATCGTTCGTCATGTCCAATATGGGTGAGATCAGGGTCGATGATAGGGTAAAGCCGTATGTGGAAGGCTTCTCCGCTTTCTGTGCCCATTCGGAACTTTTCTTCACCGTATTCAGTTATAACGGCATACTGAAACTGGGGCTGTCCAGTGCATACAGTGATACCAGAGTGATCAAGAATTTCGTCAGGACACTGACGGGTACGGGCATGGAAGTGACGGTCAATGCCACGGAGGTGATACGCTGATGAAGTATTGTCCCAGCTGCAGGATAAATGTGGAAGGTGATATGGACAGATGTCCCCTGTGCCAGAACGCACTCATGGGAGAGGCATCCGCGAGAGTGTATCCGTCCATTGATGTCATGCGCAAGCAGTCGCTATTGTATAAACTGCAGATGTTCATCTTCCTTTCTGCCATGGTCGTATGTCTGGCGTGTGAGTTCCTGCTGAACGTACGCACGACTTTCCACTGGAGCCTGCTCGTATGTGTATGGGTCATCGGGGGAGAGATATGGCTCGCGGCTGTTATCCACGGACACCATAATCCGTCCAAGGTAATATCTATCAATGCATGGTGGGCTGCTGTTCTGGTCATGTTCACCTTCCTGATAATAAAAGATATAAGACCGATCTACTTCTGGTATATCATGCCGGCCATAGCGGTGACGACAGAGGTACTTCATTTCATATTCATGATGATAGACAAGGCCCGCAATGCCATGGCGTATCTGCTGGGCTGCAGTTTCCTGTGCATCATCATGGGAGTGCTGTGCATGCTCATCACTGGTGAGAGAAGCGTGCTGTGGGTCATATGCCTGCTCGCGGGTATCCTGGGACTTATAGGAGCCGTGGTATTTAAGGGCAGACGCGTGCCGGATGAACTTGAGCGGAGATTTCACGTATGAATAAATATTCAGGCAAGACCGTAAGTAACGGGATCGCCATAGGTCCCGCATATGTAATGCGAGATGCCGGCAGCGGATACGCCACCGGTGTGCCTGTATCCGAGCCCGACCGTGTGGAGACCGAGCTGGTAAGACTTGAGCAGGCTATCGAAGCCACCAAGCTTCACATGGATAAGATGGTCCTGGACGCCGGAGTAAAAGCCGGTAAGGAAGCCGCACAGATCTTTCTGATGCATAAGCTGATCCTGGACGGCAAGGAGTTCAGGAGCCTCGCGAGATTATGCATCGAGGACGGACAGATGAATGCTGAGGATGCCGTGATCCAGACCGGAGAGGTACTGGCATCCAAGTTCGATGAGACCGATGATGAGTATATGCGCGAGCGTGCCGACGATGTACGTGACATAGCACGCGAGGTCTTAAACGCGCTCAAGGATAAGAGCGGGGTCATCGAAGATACTGCCGAGTCATATCCGCACATCCTCATAGCACAGAGTCTGCTGCCCGGTGAAGTAATGGAACTGGACCGTGAGAATGTGCTGGCGATCGTCACGGTGGCCGGAAGCACTACATCACATGCCGCGATACTGGCTCACATGATGGACATACCCATGATCGTGTCGGTCCCTCTGGACTTAGACCTGATAGAAGACGGAACACCTGTATATGTCAATGCGGATGCCGGCGAGGTGATCCTCAGTCCGGATGTGGATTATATAGAACAGGCACATCAGAGTGCGGATCCCGTCAGGTCTGCCCTGCTTGATCTGAAAGGCAGGGAGACTGTGTCGCTCTCAGGCAGACATGTGGATCTGTATGCCAATATAGCTTCCGTGGTCGATATGAAGAAGGCCGTGGAAAACGATGCCGAAGGAATAGGGCTCTACAGGAGCGAGTTCATGTTTATGGGACGCCTCGAGCCGCCTTCCGAAGATGAGCAGTATGCGGTGTTCAGAAAACTTCTGGGTATGAACAAGGACAGGGTACTCACCGTCAGGACCATCGATATCGGAGGAGATAAGATCCTGTCTTATGCCGATACGAAGGGGCTGCGCGGGCTCGGTGCCTCTCTGGAGCATGAGGAACTGCTCAGGTCGCAGATGAGGGCTCTTGTGCGGGCCTCGCTGTACGGCAGGCTCAGGATCATGTATCCGTATGTAACAGGCGCCGAAGAAGTTGTCAGAGCGAATTCGCTGTTCGGAGAAGTGAAGTGGAACCTGCTGTCTACCGTCGGATCGGTAACCATTCCGCAGGGTATCATGATAGAAAACGTGGAAGCGGTGGAGCGGATCGATGAGCTGCTCCCTCATGCCGATTTCCTGTCGATAGGGACCAATGACCTGACCTGTGATCTGTACGGGATAAACAGATTCTCCGATGCGGACGGTGTTATCAACGATAATTACGAGAACCTCTTTGACATGATCTCACGCGTGGTGTTCAAAGCTCACAAAGCGGATAAAAAGGTCAGCATATGCGGAGAGATCGCTTCCCGCAGAGAGTACACATCACGTCTGCTGGACACCGAAGCGGACTGCCTGTCGGTAGCCCCCGCCGAGATACTCCTTATGCGGGATCATATAATCAACAGGTGCAGGTAGACATAAAGCCTCAGAACCGCCGGTTTTCCGGCGGTTTTTTATTTGGATACTGCCTGTTACGGAATACTGTTTTTGACAGAATACTATTTTACACAAAATACTACTTGACATATAATACCTCGTAATGTATAGTATGACACGTAAGGAGGTAATACTTATGGACACACAGTTAAAGAGAGGACTTCTGGATATATGTGTCCTGGCAGCTATCAAGACGGAACCGTCATACGGCTATAAGATCATCAAGGATGTGAAGCCGTATCTGACCATCTCCGAATCGACGCTGTATCCGATACTCAGACGCCTGGAGGACGGCGGCAGTCTCACGGTACAGTCGGTCGAGCACAACGGCAGGCTTCGGAAGTATTATGAGATCACGGCACTGGGCCGTAACAGGCTTATCGATTTTGCTCAGGAGTGGAAAGAGGTCATGGCGATATACGACTACGTGACGAGAGATCAGAATGCACCGGCAGATCAAAATGTACCGGCAGCTGCGGAAGGGAGCACAGATGAACAGGAATGAGTTTATGAATGAGATCAGATCCAGACTGACGGGACTGCCTGAAGCGGATATTCAGAAAACACTGGATTTCTACAATGAAGCTCTGGATGATCGTATGGAAGACGGATTAAGTGAGGACCAGGCCGTTGAAGCGCTTGGGACACCGGCCGAGATAGCGGATAAGGTATTGATGGAGACACCTCTTCCGACTCTGGTGAAAGCACAGCCCGCCACAGAGCCCAGGCGTAAGATCAAAGCATGGGAGATAGTGCTGATAGTTCTCGGAGCCCCGGTCTGGCTGCCCATAACGATAGCGCTTTTTGCAGTGGGATTATCGCTGGCACTCGCACTTATAGCAGTTGTTCTGTCACTGATCTTTGCGGTTCTGGCGACAGCCGTCTGCGGAGTGGCAGCAGCATTCGGCTCGCTGGTCGGCATCATCATGGGAGAAGGCACCAGGGGACTGCTTGAGTTTGCGGCATCACTCTTAGCCGTAGGAATTGCGGTTCTGCTCTTCATACCTATCAAGGCAGGCGCATTGTGGCTGGTGGAGATGATGGGGAGAATGGCAACGAAGATCAAGATGCGCTTCATCGCACGCAGGAACAGGAACTCTCAGATGACGGATAATGAGGAGATGAAAAATGCTTAAATCAACAAAAATATTACTGATAACAGCAGGTGTACTCGTAGGACTCGGCCTGATCATAGCCGGTATAGCGATGGGCATATCACGGATCAAATACGGCGGAGTAGCGAATATGTACGATTCCGCTAATGACAGTGCTGAGTACGTACGTCAGACCATGGACATCAAAGAACATATAGATAGCCTG
>CAJOID010000010.1:44491-52619 GCA_905234595.1 uncultured Lachnospiraceae bacterium
AGGCTGGTTTAATATCGGCAGTTTCTTCGACGGATCTTCCTACGAGATCGAACCTGTTGATATCTATCTTCCCGCAGCGGTTTATGATGAGGTAAAACTGACCACCACAAGTGGAAATATCAATGTAGCAAGAGGCCTTGAATGTGATGAGCTGTCCATGGTCGCCGTGAGTGGTGAGATCAAGGCGGAGAACATTAAGGCAGATGATAAGGTATCGATCGATGCGACATCGGGAGAGATAGATCTGAAGAACATAGAGACCGGCGGACTGGATGTAAATACAGTGAGCGGCAGTATCACAGCCGAATCGGTTAAGGTACGGAAAACCGACATCAATACTACCAGCGGAGATATAACTCTGGATGGTTTTGACTGTGAGGATACGGAGATCGATACTACCAGCGGGGATATCAGGATATATGCCGTGGGGGATGTAAAAGTATCAGTCGATACGGTCAGCGGAGATGTGGATATAGAGAATAATTCACCGTCCGGTCATCCCATGAATATCGATACTACCAGCGGCGATGTCACCGTACGTAAAAATAAATCGTAATACCACTTCATTGTCTTGTATCACCGGTCGATAAATGTTATGATGATATAAACTATCAAACGGATTTGATGGAGACATAGGAGGTGGAAAAATGGATGTTTCTATGATGGTCACACCTGATATAGCGTCTATGTCCATGGCCATGGCAGCCAACAAAGCCACATCGGATATCGGGGTAGCGGTACTCGGTAAAGCCCTTGATAATTACCGGGAGAGTGGTGCTGATATGGTTAAGATGATGGAGCAGTCAGTGGCACCGCATATCGGCGGTAACTTCGATATGTCCGTATAGTGGACGGTAAACCATGTGTGATCGAGGGCCAACCCAACCGGGTTGGCCCTCATATTTTATATGGGTGCAGAATGTATGATCAACGGAGGTACGAGATGAAAGCAAAACTTACCGGAGCCAATCCTTATATGCCGTTATGGGAGCATATCCCCGACGGCGAACCCAGGGTATTTACCTATAACGGTGAGACCAGAGTCTATGTATACGGTTCGCATGACAGTATCTATACCGAGTATTGCGGATATGATTATGTCGTATGGAGTGCACCGGCGGATGACCTGACTAAATGGAAATGCCACGGTGTGTGCTATCGTGCTACGTATGATACCCCGATGTATGCACCCGATGTCGTATATAAGGACGGCATGTACTATATGTACGTAGCCGAGGACAGAGGCACATATATCTATGTTGCGAAGTCAGAGACTCCCTGGGGACCTTTTACCGATCCGGTGCTTACTGACCTTAAGTTCGATCCCGGCGTTCTGGTCGATGACGACGGCCGTGTATATGCATATTGGGGATTCTGCGAATCATATGCCGCGGAGCTGAATGATGACATGGCTACGATCAAGGAGGGTACCCTCGTAGAGCATCTGATCGGGCATGCCGATTCTCCGTGGGTAAAGGAGAGGGATCATCTCTCCGATGATGATGCTTTCTTCGAGGCATCGAGCCCCCGTAAGATCGGAGACAAATATCTCCTCATCTACTCCAAGAGACATCAGCAGGATATGCCGGAGCTGGGCGTATACGGACCGAACTTCGGATTCCTGTCATATATGTGGAGCGATACTCCGCTCGGAGGATTTAAGCGCGGAGGTGATATCAGTTTCAACGGCGGCGAGATAGTGCCCGATACAAGCCGCGGCGGAAGGACTACTCCGGACGGTATAGACGGACGCGGACTCATGACGTTCCAGTGGGGCAATAACCACGGATCACTAATGAAGGTCCTGGATCAGTGGTATATATTCTATCACCGTCAGACAGGCATAGACGAGTTCTCGAGACAGGCCATGATAGAACCCGTGGATGTGGCCATAGGCAAAGACGGACACCCTTATGTCGGACGAATCAGATATGAAAACGGAGAGCCCGTGGAATCGCTTCCCGTGGAGATGACATCCCAGGGTGCATATGTAAACGGCATAGATGCTTATCTGGAGATCTCGGCCGGATATGCGTGCCATATGTATGACGGCACATCCGACAGCGTGTATACAGTATCGTGTCCGGGCGGCATATCCCAGGTCGCAAGAGACAGAAATGATGAAGAGTTACGCGCGATCGCACGCCGCAAGATGGTGATCGTACCCGTATATACTCCCGACAGCGGACTGAGTGATGAGATGTTTAAGACGCTCAAGGAGAAATATGCAGACGGATTGAAGGGTGTAACCTACACCGATTTTGACATAGATAAGAAACCCACGCTCGTATATGACACTCCCGGAGAGTATTCGTCTCCGGTCATGAATATCGCTGACGGAGCCACGATAGGATTTAAGTATCTGCAGTTCGGTGATAAGGGACCGTCCGCTTTTACCGTGAGAGTGATGAAGATGCGCTCCGGCGACGATGCGCCTGCAGGTAATGATCTGCGGATCAATGTACGCATCGGTTCGTATACCGGAGATATCATCGGATCGGTCGATGCTTCCGTTACGGATGAGATGACCGGGTATACCGGTGAAGTGAATGTACCCGTTACGGGTAAGCATGCGGTCTATTTTGAATTCGTATCCGGGGATGCGGGAGCAAGGTATGTATTTGACTCATTTACGTTTGACTAAACAGATAGCCGCACTGGCCATAGCATTAAGCCTCCCGGCCCGGGCTCGGGAACTTCCTCCGGATCCTTCGGTAACCCTTGTCATGGTGGGAGACATACTGCTTCACACTCCCGTGGAGGATGCGGCACGACGCGCAGACGGGAGTTATGACTATACGCATATTTTCTCCGAAACATCGGATATGATATCCGCTGCCGATATCGCACTGGTAAATGAGGAAGTCATCATAGGCGGAGAGGAGCTGGGAGTATCCGGATATCCGGCATTCAACGCTCCATATGAAGTGGGTGATGCACTGACCGGCGCAGGCTTCGATGTGGTCCTGCATGCCACGAACCATGTCCTGGATAAAGGGGCAAAAGGCGTCAGGAACTGCTATGCCTACTGGGAGGAGAATCATCCGGAGACAGAGGTACTGGGCATACATGATTCTACGGAGGATCAGTCACATATCAGCGTGATAAATGCCGGCGGGATGGATATCGCTTTTCTCAACTATACATACGGGACCAACGGGATACCCGTGCCGTCCGATATGCCGTATGCAGTGGACCTGCTGGACGAGGACCGCGTGATCGCTGATCTGAAGGCAGCGGAAGAGATGGCTGACTTCACCGTGGTATGCCCTCACTGGGGCACCGAATACAGACTGACGCCGGACAGCAGCCAGCTTAAGTGGGCACAGATCTTCGCAGATAACGGTGCGGATCTGGTGATAGGTACTCACCCGCATGTGATCGAACCGGTCGAGTGGGTAGGAAGCTCTGCAGACGGCGGTGATGAGCGCGGCACGCTCGTGTACTACTCGCTGGGCAACTATGTGAACTGGACGTCGGGTACGGGTGTGGGCACAGCCAACCGGATGGTGGGCGGCATGGCCGAAGTTACGCTCACTGCGGATGCCGACGGGAATGTGGTGATAAGTGATTACGGAGTGACTGCGCTGGTAACGGACCTGCGGCACGGACAGGATGGAGTGACCGTCTACAGGCTGAGCGATTACACGCCCGAACTTGCCGATGCAAATGAGATACGCTCTCAGGATGCATCTTTTACATACGAATACTGTACAGAACTGTGCGATGATGTCTGGGGAGATCTGTGGGAATAGGTAGCTGTCCCCAAACTTGAAACGTACCTGTACAGAACATATAATTAAGACCATGAGTTCTTCCACGGAGGTAAAAAGCATGTCAGATCAGATGAGCGGGCCCAGGGCGCCGAAAGACCCCACAGCCAAAAGACAGTACTTCTATGTGATGCACAATAAGGATATATATGCCTCTCCGCAGCGTGACGGTAAAGGCATCCAGTTCATATACGAGAATGACGGACGTTTCGCCGATTCCGCGCGTCTGGTCGGAAATGTGACCGATGATGAGATACTCTCACTTATGCCGACAACGGCAGGATTCCGTAAGCTGGTCCATTCGGTGGGGGTGAGTGTCTCTGTTAAGGAACGCGAGGATGTGACCTTTGTACTACAGATGTATCCCGCGGACCCCGCAGCCCCCGCTACCGTCATCAGCCGTACTTTCGCTGCCAACGGCGAGGAGCAGGTGATAGAGATGGAGACCGTGGACTGGCTGGCCACGGACAGCACCGTGGGACAGATACGGTTCGAGTTCGACCATCCGGGTGTACTGGCCACAGTGGATGTGAGACTCTACTTAAACGACGGATTCACGGCACCCGAGCAGAGTGCAGATGCGGCCGTGGATATAGATTCCGTCGGATACCAGATGATGATAGCGAACAGTATGATGAATCCGGGCAATCTGGACGGCATCAAGAGGCTTCTGGCCAGGAGTGCGGACGGCCAGCAGATCACTCTGGGATTCATCGGCGGTTCGATCACTCAGGGTGCGGGTGCGATCCCCATCCATGAGAAATGCTATGCACGTATATTTGCAAATGTTTTTGCAGAAATGTTCTGTGAAGGTGACCTGTCCAGGGTTGATCTCGTAAAAGCCGGTGTGGGAGGTACTCCTTCGGAGCTCGGTATGGTCCGTTTCACACGTGATGTCTTAAGAAACGGTGCGAAGAAACCCGATGCGATAATCATAGAATTCGCCGTGAATGATGAAGGGGACGAGACCAAAGGCGAGTGCTACGAAAGCCTGGTGCGAAAGGCACTGGCTCTGCCGTGGCATCCCGCTGTGATACTTCTTTTTGCTGTATTCTCAAACGACTACAATCTGCAGGACCGCCTGGGCCCGATAGGCATGCACTATAACCTGCCGATGGCGAGCGTAAAGGATGCGGTCACACCGCAGTTCAATCTGTCTCCCGCGGAAGGACGCGTGATATCCAAGAACCAGTATTTCTACGATCAGTATCATCCCAGCAACAACGGGCATATAGTGATGAGCGACTGTATCAGGGCGCTGTTCCTGGAAGCGACCAACGAACTGATGCGTGACAGAGAAGAGGAAATCAAAGAATACGGTGAGCTGCACTGGAGCAGCGAGTATCAGAAATATGATGAGCGCTGGACAAAAGAGGTTGAAACACAGCTTGGGAAGAAGCCTCTGCTCAGCGGCAGATTCGAGCGTGTGGAGCTTCTCGATAAAAAGGATAATCCCCTGTCGACAGAGGTCTCATTTACCGACGGAAGTTTCACTAAGAGCGATGACGATCTTCAGAGAGTCGAGATGGATTCCGAGATCGTGCCCGTACCCGAGTTTCCTTATAACTGGCATTATGACGGGACGTCGGATTCTCCCGGGCCTTTTGTGATGAAGTGCACCTGCACCAAAATACTCGCGGTGATCAAGGACTCCGGTCTGGCCGAATACGGCACCGCCGTCATAACCGTGGACGGACATAAGGTTATGGAGTATAACCCTCTTGATATAGGATGGACTCATTGTAATGCCGTGATCATATGTGACGGCGATGAGTGTAAGGAGCATACCGTTACGATCGGCATGGCTCCCGGATCGGAACATAAGAAGTTTACGATCCTCGGATTCGGTGTGGTGGAATGAGCATGATCCTGGGCAGAGATAATCCGGACCTTAAGATAATACTGGCTGATGATGAATGGCCGGGCGTAAAGCGGATAGCAGGCAAAGTGGCCGGCGATATGGAACTGGTGACAGGCGTATGCCCCGGGGTCGTGTGCGTATCCGGACAGACGGAACTGAAAGCCGGATACATATATGCAGGCACACTCGGACACAGTGCTCTGGCTGAGAGTCTTACGGGAACCGTGGATGTATCCGCGGTGAGTAAGAAGCGTGAGGTATATTCGTTTACAACCGTAGAGGCAGCAGGCGGAAGCGCGCTGGTGATCATCGGCAGTGATAAGCGCGGTACGATATACGGGCTTTTCCATATCTCGGAACTGATGGGTGTGAGTCCGTGGGTGTGGTTTGCGGATGCCGTGCCCGCACACAGTGATAATGTGGATATCACCGCTGCGGATGATACCGTATCTCATGAGCCCTCCGTAGAGTACAGAGGACTCTTCATCAATGACGAGTGGCCATCGTACGGCAACTGGACATTCGGGCATTTCGGCGGATTCACCGCGCAGATGTATGAGCATGTTTTTGAACTGATACTGAGACTTAAAGGGAACTATCTGTGGCCCGCGATGTGGACATCCAACTTCTCGCTGGACGGTCCGGGTATGAAGAGTGCCGAGCTGGCTGATGAGATGGGTATCGTGATGAGTAATTCGCATCATGAACCATGCCTCAGACACAGCGAGGAATGGGATATGGTCAAGGGTGATGACACTCCGTACGGAAGCGCATGGAACTTCGACCGCAACAGAGAGGGCCTCACGAATTACTGGCGTGACGGACTTAAGCGAAACGGACATCTCGAGAACATCATCACGATGGGCATGCGCGGTGAGCGTGACTCGGAGATCATGGGAGCGGAAGCGACCCTTAAGGATAATATCGATTACATCAAAGAAGTCGTTGAAGTACAGAATGATCTGATACGTGAGACCATAGACCCGGATCTGACTAAAGTCCCGCGCATGATCGCGATATATAAGGAAGTCGAGAAGTACTATCTGGGTGACGAGACGACGCCCGGACTGCGTACATGGGACGGATTAAACGGCATCACGTGCATGCTCTGTGAAGACAATCACGGCAATATGCGCGGACTGCCCACAGAGGATGAGCGTGACAGGGACGGCGGTTTCGGGATGTATTATCATTTCGATTATCACGGCGGCCCGATATCATATGAGTGGATCAACTCAACTACGCTCGCGAAGACCTGGGAGCAGATGAGCGAAGCTTATGAAGCCGGGGTGCGTAAGATATGGATCGTCAATACCGGCGATCTGAAGCCTCAGGAACTCCCGATATCATTCTTCTTTGATCTGGCATACGACTATGATAAATGGGGCGCATCCAATATAACGAGTGCGGCCTGCTATCTGAATAAATGGGTGAAGGAACAGTTCGGCGGTTATGCGGATGAAGAGCAGTTAAAAGAAATCGCGGAACTGATCGACGGATATACATATATCAATCTGTGCCGTAAGCCCGAAGCACTGCAGCCGGATACATATCATCCGTTTAATTACGGTGAGAGTACCTATATGATGAGAAAGGCTGCGGATCTGTATCGCAGAGCGGATGCTCTCGGTGAAGCGTTCGGGGATACTCCGGTTCATGATGCTTATGAGGAACTGGTGGGATTCCCGGTATGCGCAGCGGCCAACCTACTGTATATGCAGCTGTGCGCCGGACGTAACGCCGCCCTGGCCCGTATGGGCTGCCCTTCCGCCAATATATATGCCCGTTATGTGGACGAATGCTTCAAAAAGGACAGCATGCTGACACAGATGTATCATGATCTGGCCGGCGGTAAGTGGGATAAGATCATGAGCTCCGAGCATATAGGGTTCGTTCACTGGAATGAAGAGGAGTCAAGATATCCTCTGCGCACACTGGTGTACCCGTACAGGAAGCCCAGGATGATCGTGAGGCTGACAGACTCTGACCGCTATACGATGGGAGAGGACTGGACGAGGCAGACATTGTATGCAATCGGTCTTATCGATCCCGCATGTGAGAGCGTATCCGTGACGATAGAAAACGGCGGTACGGGAGAGCTTGGCTGGGAGGCACAGACCGATCGGGAATGGATGACTCTGTCGTCTGCATCGGGAGTGCTGACGGAACCGGCATCATCCGATACCGGCAGCGTATGTGAAATCAAGATCGGTGTGGACAGGGCTGCAGCGGATCTGACTCCTGGAGAAGTAAAGACTGCCCTGGTCACCGTTACGGGAGGCCCCGGTCATGTTGATATCGTGGTCGCGGTTGCAGGATATGATCCGGATGTGTATACTCCCGAAGAGGGGGTAAAAAAGAGATTGATCCCCGTAGTGCCGGAAGGATACATGGCGGGCCTGCCGGGACGCATAACATCGGAACTGTCGGTCAACACCCTCGGACTGGTGATCGGTGCCGATGAATATGATGAAGATCATGAGGCGGACGGTGG
>CAJOID010000010.1:52663-69918 GCA_905234595.1 uncultured Lachnospiraceae bacterium
TTTGACATACCGGATGCACCGTATGTAAGCTACTCGGTGTATGCACCCGAAGCGGGAGACTATGATGTGACCCTGATCACGGCTCCGTCCAATCCCATAGACGGGAGCGGCCGGCTCAGAGCAGGTGTGCAGGTGAATGATGATCCCGTACAGATCATATCCATGGTCGGAGATAACTACATGGGCGGCGAGAACAGCTGTCCCGAGTGGTGCGTAAGTGCACTGGATCAGGAGCACAGACGGACCGTGACCATGAAGCTTACACAGGGTGATAATAAAATTAAGATCCATGCCATGGATCCCGGCCTGATCCCCGAGCGGATCCTGATACGCAGGTCCGGAACGGAGTGGGCACCCGGATATATGGGAAAGATCGGAAGGACATAACAGATGGACACAAATAACCAATCGATGCAGGCTGCCGCAGCGCAGGACTATAAAGAGGTGGAGACACAGACGCAGGGCCCCGCTGCACAACAGTACAGGGAAGTGCAGCCACAGTATAATACGGAGACCGCATATCAGCCGCAGTATACCGCTGAGACCGCATACCAGCCTCAGTATACTGCAGAGACTGCATATCAGCCGCAGGCATATGATTCCCGGCTTGATGATTACTACGAAGACCAGTTCCGTACAGCCAAAAACCTGGGAGCAGCCGCACTGGGGCTGAGTATAGGCGGATTCATTACCGGCTGGTTCGGACTCGGACTTCTCATGGACCTGGCAGCCATTATCCTGGGAGTCATATCGATCAATAAGAACCGGATGAAAAAGGGACTCGGCATCGCAGCCATATCCGTCGCTTCCGTAGGGTTCCTGCTCACGATGCTCGTGTACGGATTTGCATTTAAAGAGTGGAAGGATGAAGGCGGGCTGTCTGCTCTGACGGATAATGAACCCGCAGCGATCACGCAGGACTATGATTATGACTATGACTATGATGACATAGTCGTGCCTCAGACACAGTCCCAGACCGGTACCAATACGGCCAAGGTCAAAGAGAAACTGCACTATTCGGCCGGGGATACGGTTACGGTCCAGACCGATCACGGCGAGTACGCATTCACAATCAAGGGCGTATCCGAGACATCGGAGCGCAACCAGTATGCAGACTCCGATCCGGACAGAGTGGTCCTGATAGATTACGAATACGAGAATATCTCATATGCCGTGGAGTACGACAATTACTATAATGACAAGCTGTATATGGGTTCGAATGATTTCGAATTCTATGATGCAGACGGACATTCCATGGATGAATATCCCATCTCATACGAGTATCCGCACTCGATCACACCGGGGCATAAAACTTCGGGACAGATGGCGCTCGGGCTTAACAACGACACCAACTATATCGAGATGGAACTGGACGACTACGGCTATAAGGGGCCGGGCATTGTGATAGACTTAGACTGGTAGTTGACAAAAGTCCGGTGTTGCCATACAATATTCGTTGCGGTTGCGGAAAAGCGATCGACAATAGATATACGTGTGTGTAGTCTCAACAATACGTGTGTGTAGCTCAGCTGGATAGAGCACTTGGCTACGGACCAAGGTGTCGGGGGTTCGAATCCTCTCACGCACGCGAAGATCGAAGCAGGCAGGATCATACAGATCCTGCCTGTTTCGATGTTCGAGTCCGGTTCGGACTCGAACGGGTTCGATCTCCGCTTCGCTCCGGTCGGTGCCGGACAGCGTCCATCGGACGCTGGCACCCTCTCACGCACGCGAAGAAAAAAGATCAGGTTCTCCTGATCTTTTTTATCTGGTCTATCTGGGCTTTGGTGACGAGTTCGTGCATGTCGACGCCTTCGTTGAACTGTACACCTATGAGCGTGAATCCCGGATTGAAGTTCTCGACCACACGGACCACTTTTCCGTTCATCTTGTATTGCTTGTTGGCTTTGTCACGTACGGTCGCCAGCAGCTGGTCACCTTCGTGCGCTTCCGCATCCTTGGCGGTGAATATGTAAGCTGCTCCCGAGAATGACAGGTCATGAGTGATGCCTTCTATGCTCTTGCCTCCGATCTTGATGGAGGAGTCGTAATTACAGGGTACTCTGAACGCGCCTCTGAAATTCTCCGGCTTGGCGTTGGTCGGACTGTAGAAACACTGTATCCTGCCCATTTCGGCAGTGGCAGTGGCGGTTACAGGATATTTGTAGACGCGGCTGTCGTTCGGATTATGGACAGGGTTACGGCATGCTTTCCGAATCTGATCTTCTTTCCATCCATGAGGACGGGATTACAGTCTACGCGAAAGCCTGCATTTGTCTTGAATTTGTCGCTTGATCCGACTATTTCGGTCGCAAAGTTGAGTCTGGTGTCATCGACAGTGATCCGCAGTTCTATCTGTGATTGTACGGGGTGTTCATACACATACATAAGAAAATTATAACTGATTGTATCTGAATGTGAACATTTTTTTACTGATCGTGAAGCAGCCGGTATTTTAGCTCGGCCAGGGTCCAGTCCGTTTCGGTGTCGATATCCTGTACTTCCATATCCGATATCTCGAGGGGTATGATCTCTCCGGCCGTGATGCGGTGAGTTTCAAGGAAACGCTCCGTCCTGAATATGTAGAACTGTCCTGCATCATGATACCAGGGTGCCAGATCCTGGCTGCGTGCATCCATATATTCCGGGGCACGGAACTTAAGCATCCCGTCCGTGATCTCATAAGCTCTCTGGGGAGGATACGAGTATCTGACCACGGGCATCACAGTGTCGGCGGAGGATGCTGTCAGCAGCCTGACTCCCTCTTTAAGCCTGTCCGCTGTGATGAACGGAGCTGTAGGATATATGCATGCCGCCACGTCGTATTTCTCGCCGAGCTCCGCATATGTCTTCAGAACTTCCTCGAGTACGTCGCTGGTCGTGGCGTGATCGTCGGATGTGGCAGCGCTCCTGCGAAAAGGTACGGATGCTCCGTAGCGGACGGCGATATCCGCGATCTCATCGTCATCGGTGGATACCATAACCGTATCGAATACTCCGGAGGCTGTGGCCGCTTCTATCGAATATGCGATGATCGGCTTGCCGTTGAACGGCCTGATGTTCTTGCGCGGTATTCTTTTGCTTCCGCCCCGTGCGGTTATTATGGCGAGTGTTTTCATCATCGGTCCTTCCGTGTATTTATTCTGCTTCATTAAACTTCATTATAAGCCGTTTCCATTGATTTTGGACATAAATAAGTATATAATTTTTAGGTCTATGGGTTAATGGATGCCCGTAGTGATAAATGACAGGAACAGAGGTCATATGAGATTCACCAAGATGCACGGATGCGGCAACGACTACGTATATGTGGACGGCAGCCGCGAACACATAGATGACGGCAGGAAACCGGAGGTCGTACGCGCATTATCCGACAGACATACCGGGATAGGCGGTGACGGAGTGATATTCATCAATCCGTCCGATGAGGCTGATTTCGAGATGGAGATGTGGAATGCCGACGGCACGCGCTCCGAGATGTGCGGGAACGGCATCAGATGTGTGGCCAAATATGTGTATGATCATGCACTCACCGATAAGACCGAACTGGATATCATCTCCGGGGGCGGTATCAGGCATATCAGTCTGTTTGTGAGCGGCGAAGGACGCGGGAAAGCAGACCGTGTGCGCGTGGATATGGGAGCACCCATATTCGACCCGAGACTCATTCCCGTGGATGTAGGCGGTATGACCATCGACCCGGCACGCGGCGGATGCGTAGCAGCCCACATCGGTATCAACGATTTCCTCACGGGGCAGTCCCGCCAGGTGACACTCATGTGCATATCGATGGGCAATCCACATGCAATCATGTTCGTGGATGATGTGGAGAGCGCGGATGTATCGGGGATCGGGCCGGTGATAGAGACGGATTCCTTTTTCCCTAACAGGACCAATGTCGAGTTCGTACACGTCACGGACCGCGGACATGCCGACATGCGTGTATGGGAGCGCGGGACCGGTGAGACACAGGCCTGCGGAACGGGCGCATGCGCGAGTGCGGTGGCCTGCATCATACGTGATTACTGTGATGCCAAAGTGGATGTGAAACTCCTCGGAGGAACTCTCACCATAGAGTGGGACGGCAACCCTGAGTCACATGTATATATGACAGGGCCGGCTGTTGAAGTTTTCTCCGGAGAGATCGATATATAAGCGTACGCCAGAGGCGTATCAGGAAGGACAAATGATATGACACCTAACAACAAATACCGCAACACTAACATAGGAGGCTTGAGTGAGGCCAATATCGGTGAGACAAAGCGTGTAGCCGGATGGGTTGAGAATATCAGAGACCACGGCGGCGTATCCTTTATAGACCTGCGCGATATGTATGGCGTGCTTCAGGTGGTGCTGCGCGACACTTCACTCCTCGACGGTATCGCCAGAGAGATGAGCATCTCGGTGGAAGGCCCGATCGAAAAGAGAGATGAGGAGACATACAACCCCAAGATACCTACCGGTACGATCGAACTCGAAGCCAAGAGCATAGATGTCCTCGGTAAAGTGTATAAGCAGCTTCCTTTTGAGATACAGACATCCAAGGAGACCAGAGAGGACGTACGTCTGAAATACAGATATCTGGATCTGCGTAATCCCAAGGTGCGTGACAATATCCTGTTCCGTTCCGAGGTGATCGCATACTTAAGACAGCAGATGCAGGAGATGGGATTCGTTGAGATACAGACGCCTATCCTGTGCGCATCCAGTCCTGAGGGAGCGCGTGATTATATCGTTCCTTCACGCCGCTTTAAAGGCAAGTTCTATGCACTTCCCCAGGCACCGCAGCAGTACAAGCAGCTGCTGATGGTATCGGGATTCGATAAGTATTTCCAGATCGCTCCCTGCTTCAGAGACGAGGATGCGAGAGCGGACAGATCACCCGGAGAGTTCTATCAGCTCGACTTCGAGATGAGCTATGCGACTCAGGAGGATGTATTTGCCGTAGGCGAGCAGGTGCTCACATCGACATTTAAGAAATTTGCTCCCGCGGGCAGTGTGATCACCGAGGCTCCTTATCCGATATACAGCTATAAGCAGGCGATGCTCGAGTTCGGTACCGATAAGCCCGACTTGAGAAACCCGCTGCGTATCATAGATGTGACCGACTTCTTCCAGAAGTGTACGTTCAAGCCGTTCGTGGGACGTACCGTACGTGCGATCAAAGTACATGCCGATATGTCCAAGGGCTTCCATGAGAAGCTGCTCAAGTTCGCACAGGATATAGGCATGGGCGGACTCGGATACCTGGAAGTAGCCGAAGACATGACATATAAGGGACCTATCGATAAGTTCATCCCCGATGAGCTTAAGGGAGAGATCAGAGACCTCGCTTCACTTGAGGCCGGAGATACGATCTTCTTCATCGCCGATAAAGAGGACAAGGCAAACTTCTATGCCGGACAGATCAGACAGGAACTGGGCGTGCGTCTGGATCTTCTTGAGAAGAACGCATACAGGTTCTGCTACATAAATGACTTCCCGATGTATGAGCTTGACGAGGAGACCAAGCAGATCGGATTCACACACAATCCTTTCTCAATGCCTCAGGGCGGACTCGATGCATTGAAGAACGAGGATCCTCTGACGATACTCGCATATCAGTACGATATAGTATGCAACGGCGTGGAGCTCTCGAGTGGTGCCGTACGTAACCACGACATGGAGATCATGGTGGAGGCATTTAAGATCGCCGGCTATGACGAGGAAGTACTGAAGAACAAGTTCGGAGCACTCTATCAGGCATTCCAGTTCGGTGCGCCTCCGCATGCAGGTATGGCACCCGGTGTGGACCGCATGATCATGCTGCTCAAAAACGAGGAGAATATCCGCGAGGTTATCGCATTCCCGATGAGCGGATCCGGACAGGATCTGATGTGCAACGCACCCAACGAAGTGACCGAACTTCAGCTGCGCGAAGTACATATTAAGGTGAGAGACTGATGGCAAATATAATTTCAGATGAAACAATTGAGTATGTCGGCATACTTGCGAAGCTGGAACTCTCCGATGAGGAGAAGGAGGCTGCGAAGTCCGATATGGGCAGGATGCTTGATTATATCGACATGCTGGGCGAACTTGATACGGATGATGTAGAACCGATGTCACATGCCTTTCCGGTACAGAACGTGTTCCGCGAGGATGTGGTGGCGGGGACCGATATCAGGGATCAGATCCTTAAGAATGCACCCGAAGAAAAAGACGGCATGTTCGTTGTGCCGAAGACTTTTGATTGACAGACAGAGGTTGGAAGCAATGAGTAATATCACAGAATTGGATGCCCTGACGCTGGGCCGTGAGATAGCATCCGGTAATATCAGAGTCCGGGAAGCGGCGGAAAGCTATCTGTCCTCTATCAAGGCCAAAGATGAGCAGTATAACTGCTATGTGACCGTGGACGAAGAAGGTGCCCTGAAGGCCGCCGATGAAGTACAGGCACGTATCGATAAAGGCGAACTGAGCGGATCACCGCTGGCGGGAGTGCCGGTAGCCATCAAGGACAATATGTGTACCGAAGGACTGCTGACCACATGTTCATCGAAGATACTGTATAACTTCGTACCCACATATGAGTCGACAGCTGTCGCCAAACTGCGTGATGCCGGAGCTGTCATCCTGGGCAAGACCAACATGGATGAATTTGCCATGGGGTCGACGACCGAGACTTCATATTTCGGACCGACCAGAAATCCTGCGAACCCCGAGCATGTTCCCGGTGGTTCATCGGGCGGATCCGCAGCTGCAGTGGCAGCAGACGAGTGCGCATATGCTCTCGGATCAGATACCGGCGGATCTATCAGACAGCCTGCATCATATTGCGGCGTGGTAGGTATCAAACCCACATACGGGACCGTATCCAGATACGGCCTGATCGCATACGGTTCATCACTCGACCAGATAGGACCGCTGACCAGGAATGTATCCGATGCGGCGGCCGTACTTACAGCCATAGCAGGTCACGACGGGCGCGATTCGACATCCGTGGATAAACCCACCGTTGACTATACCAGGTCTCTTGTGAAGGATGTAAAAGATATCAGGATAGGTATCCCGAGGGATTACTTCGGAGAAGGACTCGATCCCGAGGTCGCAGCAGCCGTACGCAGCGCCACCGATGTGCTGAAGGGCGCCGGAGCAAGCGTTGAAGAGTTTGACTTAAGTCTGGTCAACTACGCGATACCGGCTTACTATACGATAGCAGCAGCCGAGGCCAGCTCCAATCTGGAGAGGTTCGACGGCATCAAATACGGATACAGGACCGAAGATTACAACGGTTTACATAATATGTACAAAAAGAGCCGTTCCGAGGGATTCGGTGCTGAGGTCAAGCGCCGTATAATGCTCGGAAGCTTCGTACTCAGTTCCGGTTATTACGATGCATATTATCTGAAGGCACTGAAAGTCAAGGCGCTGATCAAGAAGGCGTTTGACGATGCTTTCTCAAGATACGATATCATCCTCGGCCCCGTGGCTCCGACCACGGCACCGAAGCTCGGTGAATCCCTGTCCGATCCGATTAAGATGTACCTCGGCGATATCTATACGATATCCGTCAATCTGGCCGGACTGCCGGGTATCAGCGTACCGTGCGGGACAGGCAGTGCAGGACTTCCGATCGGAGTACAGCTCCTGGCCGACTGCTTCAACGAGGAGAAACTTTTCCGCACAGCGTATACGTACGAAAGTGAGAAATAAACATGGCTGATTACGAAACCGTCATAGGTCTGGAAGTTCATGTGGAGCTTGCCACGAAGACCAAGATATTCTGCGGATGCTCCACCGAATTCGGCGGGGATCCGAATACTCATACATGTCCGGTGTGTACCGGTATGCCGGGATCGCTTCCCGTACTCAATAAGCAGGTACTCGAGTATGCGATAGCCGTCGGACTCGCGACCAATTGCGATATCACGAGATATTGCAAGTTCGACCGCAAGAACTACTTCTATCCGGATAACCCGCAGAACTATCAGATATCACAGCTCTATCTGCCGATATGCCGTAACGGGCATGTGGATATAAAGACCGAGAGCGGAGTGGAGAAAGCCGTGCGCATCCATGAGATACATATGGAAGAGGATGCGGGCAAGCTGATCCACGACGACTGGCTGGATGCATCACTTGTCGATTACAACAGATCCGGTGTGCCGCTCATCGAGATAGTATCGGAGCCCGACATGAGATCCGCCGAGGAGGTCATAGCTTACCTGGAGAAGCTTCGCATGACCATATCATATCTGGGTGCCAGTGACTGCAAGCTTCAGGAAGGAAGCATGCGTGCGGATGTGAACCTGTCTGTCCGTAAGGTGGGAGAGACTGAGTTCGGTACCCGTACCGAGATGAAGAACCTGAATTCGTTCAAGGCCATCGCACGTGCCATAGCCGGCGAGACCGAGAGACAGATAGATCTGCTGGAAGCAGGAGAGAGCGTGGTACAGGAGACCAGACGCTGGGATGACGACAAGGAATGCTCCTATGCGATGAGAAGCAAAGAGGATGCTCAGGATTACCGTTATTTCCCCGATCCGGACCTGGTACCGGTCAGTGTGTCGGAGGAACTGCTCGACGAGATCAGATCACGTGAGCCGGAGTTCAGAGAGGCGAAGATCGTAAGATATGCCGAAGAGTTCGGGCTGCCCGAGAAGGACATCCTCCTCATCACCGAGAACAAGCATCTGGCCGATGTATTTGAGGAGACGGTAGCCTGCGGAGCACCTGCCAAGAAAGTATCCAACTGGCTCATGGTAGAGACCATGAGACTGCTCAAGGAGAATAACCTGGATCCCGAGGATATCCGTTTCAGCCCACGGAATCTTGCGTCACTCATTAAACTGACCGAGGACAGGACTGTTAATTCCACGGTCGCCAAGGAAGTCTTCGAGGAAATGTTCAAGTCCGACTGTGATCCCGCTAAATATGTGGAAGAGCACGGACTGGCCACTCAGAATGATGAGGGAGCGCTTAAAGAAACGATACAGAAAGTGATCGATGAGAATCCTCAGTCCGTAGCCGACTACCGTGCCGGCAAGGAAAAGGCGATAGGATTTCTGGTAGGCCAGACGATGAAGGCCATGCAGGGTAAATGCGATCCGGGAAGCGTAAATAAGATACTGAAAGAATTACTGTAAGATTTAAGGGAAAATGGGGGACCGTTCAGTCCCCCATAATATATTTCACGGCTTCGAGTGCCGCATCCTTACGAGGTGAATTGACGGGTATGCCGAGTATCGCTTCCGAGGGATGTCCCTGGAAGGTATCGGAGGCAGTCAGATATGCGTAGACGCCTGACTGGCCGATGAGTGTATCCTCATCCATATATATGCCGACCGGGACCGGATCCTTCATGGATGCCGGGTCACGGTGATCTATCACATAGGCGGCCTGCTTCTCGGTGACGTCGAGATCGGCGGAATCGTAATCGGAAAACGTGGAGGCATCTGTGTAGTATATACGCCCCTTAAGAGACGCGAGTTCATCCTGTGAAAAAAGATCCCTCAGATCACCTGTGACTTCGTTCTGAGAATACTGTTCAAATATGGGTGTGTCCGCGATCAGTACGTCAACGGATGCGGATCCGATCAGCGCGGCAAGCTTCTGAGCGCTGGCATATTCCTGATTGGCGGTGGCACTGGCTGCTCCGAGCATTACCGTGGCATCGATCGTCACCTCATATTTCTTCGGATCGAATCCGAGCCTTTCGGTTAAGTCGCTGTTCCATTTCTCCATGGTGCCGTCGACGGTCTCGGCCATCGAATTGATCAGCACTACACATAATGCAGAGTCTTTGGCGGTCACCCATGCATGCACCAGCGATACCGCGAGGGTGATTATGACAGCCGCGACCAGCGTGTGGATTTTGTAGTATTCCCAGAAATATTCGATCTTTTCACGTATGGAGCGCCCTTTCATCTTGGCGCCCTGTTTTTTGGTCTCTTCCCATATAGTAGCCATATTTACATCTCCGTAGTGCATTATAGCACTATTTATTTCGTGCAATCCGATCGGTGTTGTATATTTTACTCAATTTTTATTTTTTAGGCATTTTTAACTACCTATTCAAGTGACAAATAGTGTAAGATATATAATAATACACAGGCGTGAAAGTTATGTAAATCAGCCTGTTTCAGAGGTTATCTATGAACAGTGATACATATGTAGAATGTCTGGTGGCGCGGAAATCTTCTCCGATCATGAAATTCCTTAAGATATTACTCATCATGCTGGCAGTGGCATTTGTCTTTCTGGGATTACTGGGTTATTTCGCAGCCATGATCCTGGGAATAGGATTCGGAGTGGGAGCATACTTCGTATCCCAGCAGTGCTCCATCGAGTATGAGTATCTCTACCTGGACAAGGAGATCAGCATAGACAAGATCATGGGTCAGAGCCGCCGTAAGAGGATAGCGACTTACGAAGTCGACCGCATGGAGATCCTGGCACCCATGAATTCATATCATCTGGATGATTATCGCAGACGCGAGGTCAAACCGAAGGATTACTCGACAGGCAATGTACCTGAGCCCGATACGAGATACGCCATGTATTACGAGGGCAACGAGATGATCATATTTGAGCCGAATGAAACCTTCATCAATGCAGTGTACAATGTGGCACCGCGTAAGGTGTTCAGAGACTGAACAGTATAGCAGCAGATGTGATTGGGGAATCGCTTTACAGCACAGAAGGAGGAGAAAATGGGACAGATAATCGGAGATGGAATTACATTTGATGACGTACTTTTGGTACCTGCGTATTCGCAGGTGATTCCCAATCAGGTCGATCTGACGACCAATCTGACTAAGAAGATTCGTTTGAATATCCCCATGATGAGTGCCGGAATGGACACCGTTACGGAGCATGATATGGCTATTGCCATGGCGCGTCAGGGTGGTATCGGCATCATACATAAGAATATGTCTATAGAAGCCCAGGCTGAAGAAGTGGACAAGGTTAAAAGATCGGAAAACGGTGTCATTACGGACCCGTTTTCTCTTTCTCCCGAGAACACTCTGGAAGATGCAGAAGCACTGATGCATAAGTTCAGGATATCGGGTGTACCCGTTACCGAAGGCCGCAAGCTCGTGGGCATCATCACCAACCGTGATCTGAAGTTCGAAACGGACTACTGCCGCAAGATCAAGGAAGTCATGACCAGCGAAGGTCTCATCACGGCCAAAGAGGGGATAACCCTCATGGAAGCAAAAGAGATCCTCGGCAGGGCCCGCAAGGAGAAACTTCCGATCGTCGATGACGATTTCAATCTCACAGGTCTCATTACCATCAAAGATATAGAGAAGACCATCAAGTACCCTCTGAGTGCAAAGGACGCACAGGGCCGTCTGCTCTGCGGAGCCGGAGTCGGTATCACCGCCAATGTGCTCGACAGGGTGGGAGCACTTGTGGAGGCCAAGGTCGATGTCGTGGTGCTCGATTCCGCTCACGGTCATTCGGAGAACGTGCTCAAATGTCTGCGCATGATCAAAAAAGAATATCCCGATCTGGATGTCATTGCAGGTAACGTAGCTACCGGAGAAGGCACCAGAGCACTCATAGAAGCCGGAGCCGACGCGGTGAAAGTCGGAATAGGCCCCGGATCGATCTGTACGACACGTGTCGTGGCAGGTATAGGCGTACCCCAGATCACGGCGATCATGGATTCATATGCCGTGGCCAAAGAGTACGGCATCCCGATAATCGCCGACGGCGGTATCAAATACTCCGGAGACATGACCAAGGCTATTGCGGCAGGCGGTAATGTCTGCATGATGGGTTCGATGTTTGCGGGATGCGAAGAGAGCCCCGGAATGACCGAGCTTTATCAGGGACGTAAATATAAAGTCTACCGCGGTATGGGATCTATATCCGCCATGGAGAACGGCAGCAAGGACCGCTACTTCCAGCAGGATGCCAAGAAACTGGTTCCCGAAGGCGTGGAGGGACGTGTTCCTTTCAAGGGATCGGTCGAAGATACCGTATTCCAGCTGGTAGGCGGTATCAGATCCGGTATGGGTTACTGCGGAGCAAACGATATAAAGACGCTTCAGGAGACGGGCAGATTCATCAAGATATCCGCAGCATCCCTTAAGGAGAGCCATCCTCATGATATACACATCACCAAGGAGGCACCCAACTATTCGGTAGAATGATCTTACGCGGCTGACAGGGTGTGACAATAGGAATGCAGATCAACAGAGGACGAGACAGCATCATAGATATAGAATACATAGCCCAGCTCCAGGACAGCTTCTCGAGAGCTACGGGGCTCTATGTGTACTGCCTGGATTCGGCGGGGGTACCGGTCACGGATACCAGCGGCCCCAAAGAAGACGTCGAGCGGCTCGTCGAGTATATACCTCCCGAGAGAGTGGCGGATATCTTCTACAGACTCACCCAGAGTAATCTGGAAGACCAGGTCATCGAAGATACAGAGATCCCCAATATCAAATTCGGACTCACGACCGTACGGGTCAACGGGCAGGCACTGCTTACCTGGGTAGCCATAGGCGTTCTCACCGATTACGATATCGAGGGATATACGGAGGCTCCCGAAGAGGGATTCTCCAGAACAGTCACATAACCTGATACGCGAGACATGTCTGTACCAGACCAATATCAGGCTGTCTGCGGCCAGTGCGGAAGCACAGAACAGACGCAACAAATATTCCGAGGCGGAACTGGGCGAAGCGCTCAGGCGTGCCGAAGTGATGACCTCCATCGTACAGCTCATGGACAGTGATGAGATCGCGGAAGCGATCGCAGTCAGCGCCATGAAGATGGTAGGCGAGTATATGGGGCTGTCCAGTGCTCATATCTATATCACCAATATACACGACAATACCCTGATGGACATAATGGCAGAATGGTATGCCCCGGGGATAGTCCCGAGGTTCGACAGAAGCCGGGATCTGCCCAGATATGCTTTTCTGTCCGGGACCAAACTGCAGGCCATATCTAGCGGTTCGGGTGTGATCAGTGCTCAGTGGCAGGAGGAGATGGATAATCTCGGCATCAAGGCCATGGTCGTCGTACCGATCAGATCCTCGGACCGTCCGGCATATATGTATGCATGTTACGACGAATGCGATCATGAGAGATTCTGGACCGTGGACGAGATCAATTTCCTGTCCGACGCTACCAGGATCGTTGAGTCGATCATCGAACGCAGACGTTATGAGATCAATATCGCAGGCTCCTTCGAGAGCGTGCGCGCGTCTCTGGATAATGTCGGTACTTCCATCTATGTCAGGGAGATCAGGACGGGGACATTACAGTTCACGAATCAGACCATGATCGCCAACTTCACATCCGAAGTGAAGTACGACAAGACCGAAGACAGGCCTCTGGTGAGGATATTTGAATCACAGATACCCGAGGACAGCGATTCGGGCTGCATAGAGATATATAATCCGCAGCGCGACGAGTACTATGAACTCTACTACTCGCACATCATCTGGATGGGACAGTCACCGTCACTGATGTGCGCCATCCTGGATATCACCGAGAAGAAAAAGAATCAGAAAAAGATCGAACAGCTGGCATATACCGATTTCCTGACCGGACTGTATAACCGTATGTGCTGTGAGAGGGATCTGGCCAAGTTCGTGGACTCGGCAGTCTCCGAAGGTACACACGGTGCCCTGCTGTATCTGGATCTGGATGATTTCAAACATATCAACGACGGTCTCGGCCATCAGTACGGCGATGTGCTGCTGCAGGCCATAGCCCACAGCTTCACCCGCGTGTCCGGAGTGGAAGAGACCTGTTACCGTATGGGCGGCGATGAGTTCGTCATCATCATTCCTCCCGATTCGTTCAGCGAGATGGACAGGATCGTGACGGATATCAAGGCCATATTCAACCGTCCGTGGTTCCTCAAGGATGCAGACTATTACTGTACGATGAGTATGGGCGTGGTCACATTCCCGGGTGAAGGCACACAGATTCAGGATCTGATCAAAAAAGCCGATATCACGATGTATGAGGCCAAGAAGAGCGGTAAGAACAAGGTGGCCGTATACAACAGCGAGATGGATTCCCAGTCCAATAAGAGACTGGATATGGAGAAGTATATGAGGGAAGCCGGCAGGAACGGCTATGAGGAGTTCCTCGTGTACTATCAGCCCATCATAGATATACAGCTGGACGGAACTCCGTGCGTGGGCGCGGAAGCTCTGGTCAGATGGGATTCATCCGCACTCGGATTCGTATCCCCCGCGGATTTCATTCCTTTTGCAGAGTATCTGGGCCTGATCATTCCGATAGGTGCCCATGTGCTGCGTAAGGCATGCGAGACCTGTAAATACTGGAATGAGCACGGCCATCCGAACTACAAGGTCAATGTCAATCTGAGCGTGGTCCAGCTCGTTCAGCCCGATATCGTACAGATAGTGAAGACGACTCTGGAAGAGACCGGGATCGATCCGCATAACCTGACCCTGGAGGTTACCGAGAGCCTGGCCATCAACGATATGAACAAGATGAAGGAAGTTCTGGCCGCCATCAAGGCTTTGGGATGCAGGATAGCTCTGGACGATTTCGGCACCGGATACAGTTCGCTCAATCACATCAGGGAGCTGCCCATCGATGTCATCAAGGTGGACCAGAGTTTCGTCAGAGAGCTTGCCAGTGATTCTTATTCACAGGCTTTTGTCAGATATATATCACAGCTGGCATCCATCATAGATATGAGCATATGCGTGGAAGGGATAGAGACTGCCCAGCAGTTTGATGTTCTGGCCGATATGGATGTACGTATGGTACAGGGATTCTATTTCGACAGGCCTCTTCCGCAGGAACAGTTTGAGGAGAAATACTTATGATCAGTAAACAGAATGTGTATGACTATTTAAGCGGCAACGTGTATCCCGGCAGAGGAGTGCTGATAGGACGTTCGGCAGACGGCGCCTGTGCGGTGAGTGCGTATTTCATAATGGGCAGAAGCACCAACAGCCGCAACCGTATCTTTATCGAGGACGGAGCAGGCATACGTACGGAGGCATATGATCCCGCACTGCTCTCGGATCCGAGCCTCATAATATATGCGCCGGTCAGAGTGTACGGCAATACCACCATCGTGACCAACGGAGACCAGACCGATACGATATTTGACGGGATCGCGGATGAACTTACTTTTGAACAGAGTCTGCGCAGCCGCGAGTATGAGCCCGATGCTCCCAACTATACACCCAGGATATCCGGCATCATGAACGTCAAAGACGGTTCATATGATTACGCCATGTCCATACTTAAGAGCAATGCCGATGCTACGGGATGTGACAGATATACATATACGTATGAGAACCCGGTGGCGGGAGAAGGCAGAATCATACACACATATATGGGTGATGGCGATCCGCTGCCGAGCTTCGAGGGAGAGCCCGTGCGCATAGAGTTATCGGATGATATCGATGCGTTCACGGACAAACTCTGGAAGGCCCTGAACGAAGGTAATAAGGTTTCGCTCTTTGTCCGCTATATCAGGATAGCCGACGGCACATACGAGACCAGAATAGTTAACCGACATAAGTAAGGAGACAATCCCAATGCAGGAACTTGAACTTAAATACGGCTGTAACCCGAATCAGAAGCCCTCACGGGTATATATGGAGGACGGGTCCGATCTGCCCATAACCGTGTTAAACGGCAGACCAGGTTATATCAATCTGCTGGATGCCCTCAACGGATACCAGCTGGTGAAGGAATTAAAGACCGCGACCGGACTTCCCGCAGCGACCAGCTTTAAGCATGTATCACCTGCAGGAGCCGCTGTAGGCCAGCCTCTGAATGATACAGAGAAGCAGATATACTGGGTTGCTCCCGATGCTGACTTAAGCCCTCTCGCATGTGCATATGCCAGAGCCAGAGGCGCTGACAGGATGAGCTCGTTCGGAGATTTCATATCACTTTCGGATGTGTGCGATGAATCCACGGCTCTGCTCATCAAGCCGGAGGTATCCGACGGCGTGATCGCTCCCGGATACACCGATGAGGCACTCGCCATTCTGTCCGCCAAGAAAAAGGGCAACTACTGCGTGCTCCGGATCGATGAGAACTATACCCCCGCTCCGACAGAGCGCAAGCAGGTATACGGCGTGACATTCGAACAGGGCAGAAATGAACTGAAGATAGATGATGAACTGTTCTCGAATGTGGTCACGAAGAATAAGGAGATCACGGCTCAGGCGCGTATAGATATGGCCATCCACAGTCCAATTCCGTCTGCTACGTAAAGGACGGTCAGGCCATAGGCATCGGCGCCGGACAGCAGTCGAGGATCCACTGCACCAGGCTTGCGGGCAGCAAGGCCGATAACTGGTATCTGCGCCAGTCTCCCCAGGTGCTGGGACTTCAGTTCGTAGACGGTATAGGCAGAGCTGACAGGGACAATGCGATCGATCTGTATATAGGCGAGGAATATATGGACGTGATCGGAGATGATGTATGGCAGAAGACATTCAAGGTACGTCCCGAAGTGTTCACACGCGAAGCTAAGAGAGCATGGCTTGACGGCATGAAGGATGTGACTCTCGGATCGGATGCTTTCTTCCCGTTCGGAGATAATGTTGAAAGAGCTCATAAGAGCGGAGTAAAATATATAGCACAGCCCGGCGGTTCCGTCAGGGATGATAACGTGATCGAAACAGCCGATAAGTACGATATGGTAATGTGCTTCACCGGCATCAGACTGTTCCATCATTAAGCAAAGGAAGTCGCAGGATAGATATGAGTGATATTAATACTACCGAAATAACCGAAGAGACACAGAACCAGACGGACTCACGTAACTTCATACAGCGCATGATAGACGAGGATCTGAAAGAAGGCGTGTATGATACGGTCAACACCCGTTTTCCGCCCGAACCGAACGGCTATCTGCACATAGGACATGCCAAGAGCATACTGCTCAATTACGGTCTGGCCAAAGAGTACGGCGGCAAATTCAATCTGAGATTCGACGATACCAATCCCACCAAAGAGAAGACGGAGTTCGTCGAGTCCATCAAGGCTGACGTGAAGTGGCTGGGTGCGGACTTTGAAGACCGCCTGTTCTTTGCATCCGATTATTTCGACAAGATGTACGAGGGCGCTCTGACCCTGATCAAAAAGGGCAAGGCATATGTGTCCGATCTGACTGCGGATGAGATCAGGGAATACCGCGGTACGCTCACCGAGCCCGGACGTGATGATCCCTCCAGAAACCGCAGCGTGGAGGAGAATCTCGAACTCTTTGAGAAGATGAAGAACGGAGAGTATGC
>CAJOID010000010.1:69998-81585 GCA_905234595.1 uncultured Lachnospiraceae bacterium
AACACCGGGGATAAATGGTGCATCTATCCCATGTATGATTATGCGCATCCGATCGAGGATGCCATCGAGGGTATCACCAATTCCATATGTACACTGGAGTTTGAGGATCACAGACCTCTGTATGACTGGGTACTCATCGAGACCGGATATAAGAACGCTCCGAACGAAGCACCCAAGCAGACCGAGTTCGCCAAGATGTATCTGACCAACGTTGTGACCGGCAAGAGATATATCAAGAAACTGGTCGAGGACGGAATAGTGGACGGCTGGGATGATCCCAGACTGGTATCCATCGCAGCACTGCGCCGCCGCGGATTCACTCCCGAGTCCATCCAGATGTTCGTGGAGCTGTGCGGTGTATCCAAGGCAAATGCTTCAGCCGAGTATTCGATGCTCGAGTACTGTATCCGTGAGGACTTAAAGGTCAAGAGGCCCCGCGTCATGGCCGTACTCGATCCCGTTAAGCTGATAATAGACAATTATCCCGAGGGACAGACCGAGGAACTTGAAGTTCCGAACAATCTGGAGAACGAGAGACTCGGTACCCGTAAGGTTCCTTTCAGCAGGGAACTGTATATAGACAGAGAGGATTTCATGGAGGAGCCGCCTAAGAAATACTTCCGTCTCTTCCCCGGTAACGAAGTGCGTCTGATGAACGCATACTTCGCTACATGTACATCCTACGAAAAAGACGAAGACGGCAAAGTCACCGTGATCCACTGTACATACGATCCCGAGTCGCGCGGAGGCAACTCTCCCGACGGACGTAAGGTCAAAGGCACCATACACTGGGTCAATGCCGCTACCGCACTTAAGTGCACGGTGCGTCTGTATGAGAACATCATTGATGAAGAAAAGGGCGTTTACAACGAAGACGGCAGTCTTAATCTCAATCCCAACTCACTGACGGTACTCGATAACTGCTATGTGGAGCCGTCGCTCAAGGATGCTGCCGCGTATGAGAGCTTCCAGTTCGTGAGACAGGGATTCTTCACTGTGGATTATAAGGATTCCAAGCCCGGAGCTCCGGTATTTAACCGGATCGTATCGCTGAAGAGTTCATTTGTACTGCCGAAGAAAGAATCGTAACAGGAGAACAAGCCATGGGGTTATTATCAGGACTGGGAAATCTGGGGCTCGGCGGCCTCGAAAAGATGGATCTCTATGAGGATCCCAAGAAGCCTGAGCAGAAGGCTGCTCCGGAACCGGCTCCGAAGCCTGCGGCACCCGAGGTGAAGGAATCGGACTATCTGCTGGCCAAGAGTTATACATGTCCGGTATGCAATAAGGAATTCAAGTCTCTGGCACTGAAGGCAAACCGTGCAAAGCTCAAGGGCACGGACAGAGATCTGCGTCCCATATATGACGGAGTTGAACCGCTCAAATACGATGTGGTGATGTGCCCCAAATGCGGATGTGCGGCACTCACACGTTACTGGCCTTCGATCAGCGAGACACAGCGTAAGATGATCAAAGCCGGTATATCGGGGAAATTTGTGCCCAAGGATTATACCGGGGATACATATACATTTGATGAAGCACTCGAGAGATATCAGATGGCACTGGCCAATTCGATGGTCAAGCAGGCCAAGGCATCCGAGAAGGCATATATATGTCTGAGAGCAGGATGGACACTCAGGAGCAAATATGAGAGTCTCGATCCCGCGGATCCCCAATATGCCGAGGAGTCTGAGAGAACGAAATCCATGGAGAGGGATTTTCTGGAGAGTGCCCTTGAGGGACTCATATCAGCCAGGAGTACCGAGACACCGCCCATCTGTGGCATGGATGAGATGACGCTGGATTATCTGATCGCAGCCCTGTCGGTAGAGTTCGGAAAATACGATCAGGCTGCCCGGTTGGTAGGCAGCCTGCTTACAAACAGAAATATAAGTTCACGAATGAAGGATAAGGCACTTGAGCTCAAGGATGAGATCCTTAAAGCCACAAGATCGGGTAACTGATATCAGGCCTCATCATTGAAGAATTCTTCGCTAACCGTGCTGCCGATGGTCTTACCCTCGGCGGCATCTATTTTATCGGCCTGTAATCCGGGCTCGAAGGTGTCCTTTACTTCCTCCGCAACTTCCTTTGCGACTTCTTTAGCCTTGTCTGCAGCTTCTCCGGCAGCTTCCTTAACTGCTTCAACTGCTTCTGAGGCAGTCTCGCTGACTTTCTCTGCAACATCCGATGCGGATTCGTTCAGATCGACATATGAGCGGTCCTTGTTGAAATACTCTGCTGCATCAGCGGTAACCTTGTCGCGGATCTTGATCGCGTTTTCGGCGGGAGTCTTGGTCTCATCGATCACGCCTTCCTTCTTGAAGTACATATATGATCCGAGAGCCGCACCTGCAAGAATACTGCTGGTGAGAATGATTTTACCGAGTCCCTTTGCCATGATAGATCTCCTTTCGTTTTACCTGCGTTAGTAGCATATGCTCTTGAGCATATTGATATATCTGATCCCTTCACTGTAGTAGTGGTCGGGATTGAATGCGGATGACTGTAACTGATCGTTCATCAGCGTGCGCAGTGTAGACTGCAGCATCGTATGAACCTGTGCCGGGTCGGCTTCCTTGCGGAATCTGCCGGGATCGACCTGACCGAGTATCCCGTCATAGATCGACTGCAGCTCTTCCCTTAAGTTGGATGTGTTATCGACTGCATCCTCGTCTTCTTCCGTCATGCTCCTGTTTATGAACATCTGCATATAAGGATAGCTGCGCAGAACATTTCTCGTGGCGGCCTCACTGTCGGTCATGATAGTGAAGTAATCTTTTTCGTCGGAGGGAATGCTGCTCTTTAATTCCATGCTCAGGAATTTCACGCAGTAGTCATACAGAAATTCGTACAGGTTCATCTTGGAACCGAAGTAGTGGAACAGAAGTCCTTTACTGATACCTGCCTCGCGGACTATATCATCTGTGGAGCAGTGCTTGTATCCGTTCTCGGCAAATATCTTGAGTGAAGCGTTGATGATACGGTCCTGCTTCTCCTTCTTCAGATCAAAAAATTTATCGTTCATTTGAACCCCTTTGAGCTTAATGACCAAAACAGTCATTTCAAACTATAGCATAGGCAAAACAGCGCTTCAAGAGTCACTTTTCGGTCAATACGAAACGGGTACAAGATGTTGTGGAGACCCGGAAAAAGGGGTACAATTGAATTGATTTTTGTGAATAGTAACAATCTTTACTCTCAATCTTTGGATATAATCACAAGGAGTTATCATGGCAAAAGAAAAACTCTATACGATCCCGTTGAATGACGCGGTAAACGCAAATGATGAATGCCCTTTCTGCTACATAGAGCGTAATATCAAGCAGGATCTGATGGACTTCGTGCTCGGATCCGGCAGCTCGTATATGGAAGCCGATATCAGGGACATGACCGACAGGGCGGGATTCTGCAGGGCCCATTTCAAAAAGATGTTTGATTACGGCAACACTCTGGGCAATGCATGGATACTCAAGACCCATTACAAGCGTACGATCGATGAGATGAAGAAGCAGTTCGCATCATACGGTCCCGCGAAGATCACGCTCAAAGACAGGCTCAAAGGTACATCTGGAAAGAGTAATTCCGTAAGTGCCTGGATCGCGGAACGTGAGGAGAAGTGTTATATATGCAATCACTTCGAAGGGGAATACGACCGTTATCTGGATACTTTCATGACGATGTATGACAGGGATACGGATTTCAGGAACAGGATCACATCATCCAAGGGCTTCTGCCTGACACACTTCGGAGACCTGTGCGAATATGCCGAGCTTCATATGAAGGACTCTGATAAAAAGGACTTCTTTGCAGCCATGTTCAGACTCATGGAGGAAAATATGGACCGCCTGCAGGAGGATGTATCCTGGATGGTGGAGAAGTTCGACTACAGAAACAAAGATGCCGACTGGAAGACATCCAAAGATGCTATCCAGCGCGGCATGCAGAAGTTGAAGGGCGGGTATCCCGCCGACCCCGTATATAAGCAGGCAAAGTGAGGAAGCATATTGCCCCGCTTTTCGTTACCGTTCGCACTTCCAGAAATATGCGGTGTAAGGTGCGAGCTCGCTGCCTCCTCCGAAATCGTGCATGCTTCCCGTGATCAGGTCCTCGGCCTGTCCGCAGCCTGCATCGAAGTGTGCGGTGTACGGCTCCGAATCCGCATTGATGGCAACGAGTACGCGTTCGTTATCCGTACGCCGCTCGAAGATACACTGCTTATTGGTCAGTACAACGGATCTGAAGCCACCGTAATTTAAGGCTTCGGATCCTTTTTTGGCTTCACTTAAACGTGCTATATAACCGGTGAGTTCATTCCACTGAGGAGCATCGAAACACGGTCTTAAAGCGGGATCTCCCTGCGACTTATCCGCTTTCTCGCCCCACTCGCTGCCGTAGTATACACACGGTATGCCGGGCATGCCGTATATGAGTGCATAGGTGAGCGGCAGGTGTGCCGGGCTATTGATGATGCTGGCCGCCCTGGTGACATCGTGATTGTCGATGAAACTGAGCAGGTGCCTGCCTCTGGCCACAGTCCAGTCCTCGGGACCGAAGAGCCTTGCGAGGGAATGGATGATCTCGAACATGTTGAGCGAATTGAATGCCGAGTGTATACCCTTATAACACTGGTAGTTGGTGACGGAGTGGATGTTTTTGGCTTCGAGCATACGGCCGTACTCGCCGTGGAGCACTTCACCCAGTATGAAGAAGTCATCCTTGAGTGAGTCGCAGTATTCACGCAGCCGTCTGCAGAACTCATCGGGCAGACAGTAGGCGACATCGAGCCTCAGACCGTCTATATCGAATTCATCCACCCAGCCTTTGACGGCAGAGAAGATATGCTGTACGACGTCTTCGTTGCCGAGATTGAGCTTCACGAGATCGTAGTTGCCTTCCCAGCCTTCGTACCACAGTCCGTCATTATAGTTTGAGTTTCCTTCGAAACTGATGTTGTGGAACCACCATCTGTAAGGTGAGTTCTCGCGGTTCCTGAGCACATCCTGAAATGCCCAGAACCCTCTGCCGACATGGTTGAACACGCCGTCCAGTACTATACGTATGCCTTCGGCATGCAGGGCGTCGCAGACCTTTTTGAAATCCTCGTTGGTGCCGAGTCTCGTATCTATCCTGGTATAATCACGTGTGTTATATCCGTGAGTGTCGGATTCGAACAGCGGTGAGAAATAGATCGCATTGATCCCCAGTTTCTTCATGTGAGGGATCCAGTCAAGAACCTTCAGTATACGATGCTCGGGGTTGCCGTCATTCTCGTACGGTGCTCCGCAGAAACCCAGCGGATAGATCTGATAGAATACGCTCTCATAAGCCCACATGATATCATCTCCTTACAGTTCGTTATTATAGTCCAGATAATCAAAATCGATATCGCTCACGGTATCATCGGTGATGGTAAAGATGATATATCTGAATACCACGCTGTGGTCCTCAAGATATCCGGGAGAAGCCAGATGATCCGCGAGAGCATCAGCCTCTACGCCTTCACTGCGGCACAGCTCATCGGTGGATACCGGTTCGTCATCCACATAGAAGGCGGCCACCATATACCTTCCGTCATGACCGGGTGAGGATACTTCGGCATCGGATGATCCTTTGGCTTTTTCTTCTTCAACGGTGTACGGGACGAAGTTCTCGCCGTCGTATATCTGGATCGCATAGTCGCCGTAGGCTTCGATCCATTCTGCATAGGCGGATCCCGTTTTGATCCCCGCACCGGTGACACCTGAGGAATCCACGGTGAGAGCATGCGAATCCGGTACCGGACTGCCGCCGCAGCCCTGGCAAAGCATCATGCACATCATGATTGATAATATGACGGTTGTAATTCTGGTTTTCGCGGTTTTCATAGTAACTCCGAAGCAATGATCTGCAAGAATGTATTACATTCCTGCGACTTGGTCGCAACGCGACCAAGTCTAATTATACCATTTAGAGAAGGATGGTGGTATCATTAGATGTATATCCGACCAAGTATGACATGAGGTGGACCATGAAGACTAAGCCAAGATCAAGTATAATGCCGACCAGTATAGATGAAGTGGAGCTGAAGGGGGAAGGCGGCCTGCGCCGCGCTTTTCTGTTCAGAACGGTCCTCTCCATAGTATTGATGGGTATCGTTTTTCTGTGTGCCAGCCTGGCTATCTATTCCAGGGCCCTTCAGAAGGAAATACGGGGGGATCTGACACATGTCTCGCATATGATACTGACATATTATGATGATATGTATCCGGGCGACTACAATCTGCTCCTGGACGAAGCCAACGAGCGCTCTTTTCTGAAAAAGGGCGATGTGATCATATCCGATGACACGGCGTTCGTCGATGATGTGGCCCGGGAGACCGATACGGATATAACCATATTCTTCTATGATACGCGTATGGTATCCACTCTTAAGGAAAGCGACGGCAAGTCCATAGTCAATACCATAGCCAACAATAAGATAACCACCGAGGTGCTTATCAGGGGACGAGAGAGTTTCTTTAATGACGTGGAGATCGGTAAGATCAGATACTGTGCACAGTACACGCCTATATTTGCATCGGGCGGTACATGTGTGGGCATGATCGGCGTGGCCAGACCTTACAGCGAGACTTTCGGATATGTATACAGACTCTCGGCGGTATACGCTGCCATCATCGCCATAGCAGGCGCTCTGGCAGCTCTGTGGATGACGGCATATACTTCCACACTGGTCAAGCATCTCGATAAGCTCAAGGATTTCCTGGGAGCCATAGCTTCCGGACATCTGGACGGCGAACTGGATCAGAGCCTCTTAAACCGTGAGGATGAAGTGGGAGATATGGGCAGATGCGCTCTGTTCGTACGCGGATCGCTCAAGAAACTGGTCGAGAGGGATCCTCTGACGAACTTAAACAACCGCCGCAGCGGACATATCAAGTTCGACCAGATCAGGCGCATGGCCAGGAAATACGGACAGAAATACTGCATAGCCATGGGCGATATAGACCACTTCAAGAGAGTCAACGATACATACGGTCATGATGCCGGTGATGCAGTGCTCAAGGAAGTCGCACGTATCTTAAGCGACAGGATGGCCGGCAAGGGTACCGTGATCAGATGGGGCGGTGAGGAGTTCCTTTTCATCATAGAGGAGATGCCGCTCGAAGAAGCCAGGGATTTCCTGTGGAATACGCTGTATGCGATCCGTGCCACATCGGTCGAGTACGGTGGACAGACCATAACCTTCACCATGAGTTACGGTATCGTGGAAGGCAATCAGGATATAAGTGCGGATGCTGAGATCACAGCGGCGGATGAACTGCTCTACTATGCCAAGGAGCATGGAAGGAACCGTGTATGTTCCGAGAAGAGCGAAGTCAACCAGGAACCCGGCGAACCCATGTCGGCCCTGGATGTGCTTGCGGCAGGTATGGAGAAGGAAGAACCCGCAGCAGCTGAGCCTGCAGATGCCGAGCCCGCAGCTGACGAACCTGCTGAGGAAGCTCCCGAGGAGACTCCGGTTGCGGCTCCGGCCGACAAGGAAGAAGAGCGCTGGGATATATATGATGCCAACAAGCAGCTTACCGGACGTACCATGAAGCGTAACGATTTCACCATGGCGGACGGTGATTATCACCTGACCGTGCTCGGAGTGGTAGTCAATACTTCCGGCAGATTCCTGATCACCCGCCGTGTGATGAGCAAATCCTGGGCTCCCGGATGGTGGGAGGTATCGGGAGGCGGCGTTATGGCCGGCGAGACATCGGCACAGGCCGTTATCAGAGAGATCCGTGAGGAGACCGGCCTGGATGTGACCGGAGCCGAAGGCGGATACATGTTCTCATACAGGCGCGATAATCCCGATGAAGGTGATAACTATTTCGTGGATGTCTATCGCTTTACGATGGATTTCACCGATGAACAGGTGCATATACAGACCGAAGAGACCGACAGCTATATGCTCGCCACCCGCGAAGACATAGAGGAGATCGGAGCCGAAGGAGTATTCCTGCACTATGACAGTATCAAAGAGGTATTTAATATTTGAGCCCTGCGGGTTTCTACGGTAAGAAAGACAAAAAGGATCCTCAACAGGACTTAAAAACACTCAATCAGCTGATAAAGGACGGGAATTACAGGCCCGTCCATCTGCTGTGCGGTGAAGAGGATTATCTGAGACTGCAGTTCCGCGACAAACTGTGTTCCGCCATGGGCGGCGTGCAGGGATCGCTGGCGTTTGACAGGTTCATAGGTTCCTCCGCTTCTCCGGAGAGGATCATAGATCTGGCGGAGACACTTCCCTTCATGGCCGAGCGCCGTGTGATCCTGGTCGAAGACACGGACTGGTTCAAAAGCGGATGTCCGGCGATGGAGGAATACATCTCTCAGGGCGTGTGCGAGTCCACGACCATCGTTTTCTGCGAAAAGGATACCGATAAGAGGACCAGACTGTACAAGGCCGTAGCAGAGCACGGACTGGTAAGCGAGTTCCCCGTTCAGGATGCGGATACGCTGGCATCCTGGATAAGCGGGAGGCTCAGAGAAGCGGGTACTCCGATATCCGGAGCGGATGCCGCATATATGGTCAGCGTGGTGGGTACCGATATGCTCACGCTGGCAGCGGAGACGGACAAGCTGTCCTCGTACTGTATGGACAGGCAGAGAGCGTCACGTGGGGATATAGATGCGATCTGCACGCGCAGGCTCGAAGACAGGGTCTTCGATATGTGTGAAGCGGTGGCCCTGAATGATAAAAAAAGAGCCCTTACGCTGTATTATGACCTTATGGCACTGCGTGAGTCCCCGATCAAGATACTGGTACTCGTCACGAGACAGTTCGACACACTGATCAGGATCAAGGATCTGGAATTCAGAAAATACGGGGATGATGCGATAGCAAAGAAGATAGGCCGCCCGGCCTGGACTGTCGCCAAATACAGGAAACAGACGGGCAGATACTCGATGTCGGCGCTGAAATCCATCGTGAACGAGTGCGCGGATACGGATATGGCTATCAAGACCGGCATGATGGAGGACAAGATTGCTTTGGAGACACTGATGGTCAGACTTACGGATTCATCTCCTGCCGGGAACTGATGATACGCGTTCCAGCGCGCGGTCAATGACCTGATCCATATCGTAATACTTGTACTCACCGAGGCGCCCACCAAATATAACACTTGTTTCCATATCGGCTTTTTTGCGGTACTGTTCATACAGTGCCGTATTTTTACGGTCGTTGACGGGATAATATGATTCTTCACCGGGGTGCCATTCGAGGCTGTATTCACGGCTGATCACAGTCCCCGGGACCGGCTGACCATTGCGGTCAACGCCGAATTCAAACCACTTATGTTCGATTATCCTGGTAAAAGGAGTGTCCGCATCGGTATAGTTGACGACTGCGTTACCCTGATAGTTGTCCGTACTGAGCTGTTCTGTCTCAAAACGCAGGGATCTGTATTCCAGAGTACCGAGTTCATATCCGAAGTAAGCATCGATCGGACCGGTATATATGATATTGCGGGCCTGTGCGTTCAGGGCGTCACGGTCAGCCAGATAATCGGTGTCAAGTCTTACATCCGTACCTTCGAGCATTGTGCTTATGATCTGTGTATATCCGCCGGTGGGTATGCCCTGGTGGAGAGCATTGAAGTAATTGTTATCATAGGTGAACCTGACGGGCAGTCTGCGGATGATGAATGCGGGGAGTTCATCGCAGGGGCGTCCCCATTGTTTCATCGTATAATCCCTGACAAGTTTTTCGTAGATATCGGTACCTACAAGAGAGATGGCCTGCTCCTCAAGATTATCCGGAGTGAAGTCTTCCGGTCTGATGCCTTTTTTGCGGGCGGAGCTTTCCACATATTCCCGGCGCTGTTCTTCGATGCGCATCCTGGCCTCATCGGGAGTGGTCACTCCCCACATCCGGTTGAAGGTATACATATTGAATGGCAGTGAATAGAGCTCACCGTGATAATTGGCTACCGGTGAATTGGTATATCTGTTGAAACGGGCGAATTGGTTTACATAATTCCAAACACCGGTATCGTTGGTGTGGAAAATATGAGCTCCGTATTTATGGACGTTGATACCGGAGATCTCTTCGGTATAGATGTTGCCGCCTATATGAGACCGCTTGTCGACGACCAGGACGCTGTATCCCTTTTTTTGAAGTTCGTGTGCGCACACGGCACCGTAGAGGCCGGCTCCGACTATCAAATAATCGTACATAACAACTCCCTATCTCTGATATAATGAATCTGTATTTGTTTCCGGTACATACCGGTATCTGTTATCAGTATAAATTCGGAGGTGCCAAAATGAAAGCCAAATCGATCATTCTCGGTTCGACCGGGATCACCACACCGCAGAATGCATTCGGAGCGCTGCCCATACAGAGGGATGACCTGGAGACTGCCGCTTCGATCTTAAGACGTGCTTATGAAGGCGGAATGACTTTTTTCGATACTGCCAGAGCCTATTCGGACAGTGAGGAGAAGATCGGATATGCATTGTCCGATGTGAGAGACCGGATATATATAGCTACCAAAACCGGAGCTCAGGACACCGAAGAGATGAAGAGGCATATGGATACTTCTCTCAATAATCTGAAGACGGATCATGTCGATATCTACCAGTTCCACTGTGCTGCCAGAGTATTCCGTCCTGATGACGGATCGGGTATGTATGAGCTGATGGAGGAATTCAAACGTCAGGGTATGGTCCGCCATATAGGTATCACGGCTCATAAGATCGACGTGGCCGAGGAGGCGGTCGATTCCGGACTGTATGAGACTCTGCAGTTTCCTTTCAGTTATCTGTCGGGAGAGCGTGAGATCGCGCTGACTCACAGATGTGCCGAACACAATATGGGATTCATAGCCATGAAGGGCCTTGCGGGCGGCCTGATCACCGACTCAAAGATGGCTTTTGCGGCCATGACCGCCTATGATAACGTTCTTCCCATCTGGGGAATACAGAGGATGGAGGAACTGGAGGAATGGCTCAGCTACATGGATGATGCACCGCAGCTCGATGATGAGATGAAGAGCCGTATAGAGGCGGATAAAAAGGAACTCGACGGAGATTTCTGCCGCGGATGCGGATATTGCATGCCATGTCCCATGGGAATAACGATCAATAACTGTGCCAGGATGAGTCTGCTGCTCAGACGTGCACCGTCTGCCGGATGGCTGTCGGATCACTGGCAGAAGGAGATGCGTAAGATCGAGAACTGCATAGAATGCGGCGCATGCCGTTCGAAGTGTCCGTACAAACTGGATACACCTGCGCTGCTTAAGAAAAACTATGAGGATTACAAGCGTGTCCTGGCAGGGGAAGTGAGTGTATGAGACGATCAATACCGATAGTTATGATATTAATGATGCTTGCAGGATGTCTTGCAGGCTGCGGAGCCGGAGATGCAGGTGCCGGTCAGAATACGGAATCTGAGGCGGCGGATATCTATGTGACCGCGATCGACGGTATCCCGGATGATTTCATCAGAGGCATGGATGTCTCAAGTCTGCTCGCTGAGGAAGCGAGCGGAGTGAAATATTATGATCGTGACGGGAATGAGGCTGATGTGCTTAAGATTCTGGCA